>NZ_JANSHI010000017.1:0-46082 GCF_047461615.1 Synechococcus sp. W65.1
TGGCAAGGGCGCTATCCTATGGCGTGGAATCCAGAGGCCACCAGCGTATCTACCGACAACCTATGCCTACTCAGCCCTTCCCCCCTTTGGCCCTCCTCAGTGTCTCTGATAAAACTGGCCTTATCCCCCTGGCTGAGGCGCTTGTCCAGGAGCACGGCTTTCAACTCCTCAGCAGCGGCGGTACGGCCAAGGTGCTCTCTGAAGCTGGGATCCCAGTTACCCCCATCTCGGCCCACACCGGTGCGCCGGAGATTCTGGGGGGACGGGTGAAAACGCTGCACCCCCGCATCTACGGCGGCATCTTGGCTCGCCTGGAGCGCCGCGAAGACCGGGCAGACTTGGAGGCGCTGGGGATCCCGCCCATCCAACTGGTGGTGGTCAACTTCTACCCCTTCGAGCAGACGGTGGCCCAACCCGGAGTGACTCTGGAGGAGGCTTTGGAGCAGATTGACATCGGCGGGCCGACGTTAGTGCGGGCAGCGGCCAAAAATTATCCCTATGTTACGGTGCTCACGGATCCCAGCCAGTACCCTCAGTATTTGCAACTGCTCTCTAGCTCCTCCAGCGAGGCGGAACGGCTGGCCTTTCGCTTCCAGTGTGCCCGCCGCGCCTTTGAGCGGGTCTTAGCTTACGACCGCGCCATCGTCAACTATCTGGCCCGCTCAGAGCTGTCCCAACCCTCTCAACCTCCAGCTTCTGCAGGCGCTGCTGAACAGGTTTTTCACCTGCAAGGGATCCCGTGGCAACGCCTGCGCTACGGGGAAAACCCCCACCAGGCTGCCACCTGGTATGTGGTGGATGCGGCTGCCCCTGGCTGGCATCGAGCCAAGCAGCTGCAGGGGAAAGAGCTAAGCTACAACAACCTGCTGGATCTGGAAGCGGCCCGCGCCCTAGCGGCAGAACTGAGCATAGGACTTGCCAACGGCTCTAAGCCAGCGGTAGCGGTGGTTGTCAAGCACAACAACCCCTGTGGGGTAGCCGTTCGCCCAACCCTAGCTGCCGCCCTGGAGGCTGCTTTGGCTGCCGATCCCGTTTCCGCCTTCGGGGGCATCGTTGCCCTCAACCAAACCTTGGATGCGGAGACCGCCCGGCGGCTGGCGGAGCCTTTTTTGGAGTGCGTGGTCGTCCCGGGCTGCACGCCTGAAGCGGCAGAGCAACTGGCGGCCAAAAAGAACTTGCGGCTTTTGGTTCTGCCGGACTTTGAGGTGGGGCCAGCCCAAACCATTCGCACCTTGGCCGGCGGCTTTCTGGTGCAAGAGGCCGACCGGCTGCAGGGATCCGTTCGCCAACCCTCCTGGCAGGTGGTGACCGAGCGCCAGCCTACCCCCGAGGAGTGGGCGGATCTGGAGTTTGCCTGGATAGTCTGCAAACACGTGAAATCCAACGCCATCGTCGTTGCTCGCCAGGGGCAAACCCTCGGCATTGGAGCAGGCCAGATGAACCGGGTGGGGGCCGTCGAGCTTGCCCTTCGCCAGGCCGGTCCACGGGCCGCGGGAGCGGTTTTGGCCAGCGACGGCTTTTTCCCCTTTGCCGACAGTGTCGAGGCGGCAGCCCGCGCTGGGATCCGCGCCATCATTCAGCCGGGAGGCAGCATCCGCGATGCCGACTCCATTGCCGCCGCCAATGCTGCGGGTATCGCCATGGTCTGCACTGGCATCCGTCACTTTTGGCACTGAGGTCAAGAGCTCAGGGCAGACCCCAGGCTCTGGCCCGCTCTGCCAGCCAGCCCTCGGCACGCAGGTTTTCTAGCTCGCGGCGCACCCGCAGCCGCAATTCAGCGTGCTCTAGCCCTTTGGGCATGGCAATCCCCAGCCCCACCGCCCCCAGGGGGGATCCCAAGAACTGAAACTGGGGGTGCTCCGCCAGCCACCCGGCCAGCACCGACCGGTCTGCTGTCCAGGCCTGCACCGATCCTTTCAAGAGCAACTCCGCCCCTTCCTGATAGGAATCCACCGGCACCAACTCGACCCCTGGAAGGTAGCGATTGAGGTGAGGAATAGCAGCAGATCCGCGCAGGACGGCAACGCGAGCGCCGCGTAGCTCCGACCAGCTTGTCCAGTTCTGGGAGCGGGCCACCACCAAGCTGGGGCCATCCTGATAGTAGGCAGAGGTAAACTCCACCTGGCGGGCCCGATCCGGCGTGATGCCAATCTGGGCAGCGGCCAGATCCACCTCCCCCGCGGCCACTGCCTGCAGCCGCTCCACGTTGGCCACCGGCACCAGCTCCACCGCCTCTCTTGACCCCAGGAGCCGGGATCCCAGCTCGCGGGCTAGCTCAATCTCAAACCCCTGCAGCCTGCCCTCGGGATCGCGAAAGCCCAGCGGCCTCAAGTTGTCTTTGACTGCAACTCGCAACTGTCCCGAACGGACAATCTCCGGCCAAGGGCGGGCGGCGGCAGGGCTCCCCCTTCCCAGGCAAGCCAAAGCTAAGCTGGCCGCCAAGCAAGATTTCTGGATTGCCGCGGCCAACGGAGACCAGGATCCCATTCCCCCTAGGAAGCGCGGGACTGGCGGGCTGCTTCCACCACCTGGGTAAAGGCCTCGGGATCCAGGAAAGCCAGGCGGGCCAGCATTTTGCGGTTGAGCTGGATATTGGCTTTTTTGAGGCCGTCGATGAACTCGCTGTAGCGCAGGCCCTGGGCGCGGGTGGCCGCATTGATGCGGGCAATCCAGAGGCGGCGGAAATCCCGCTTCTTGCGGCGGCGATCCCGGTAGGCGCTGCGCAGGGCTTTCATCACCTGCTGGTTAGCCGTGCGGAACAGCTTGGAGCCAGCTCCGCGGAAGCCTTTGGCCAGCTTGAGGATCTTCTTGCGACGCTTGCGGGCAACGTTGCCGCGTTTAACTCTCATAGCAGTAACCCAATACCGGCAAGTACACCTTGCAATTGACAAGCCCAAAGACTTTTGGCTGGGCCGCAACCGGTGAGGACCTAGTGGGCGTTGGGCAGCATCAGGCGCACGTTGGCCAGATCCTGTTTGCTCACCAGGGCCACGCCAGCCAACTTGCGTTTGCGGTTGCTGGTTTTGTGCTCGAGCAAGTGGTTGTGCCCCGCCCGGCGGCGCATAAACTTGCCGTTGCCGGTGAGGCGAAAGCGTTTTGCGGCGGCCTTGCGAGTTTTGATTTTGGGCATGGGAGTGAGCTGGAGCAAAGTCACAGCCTTCCAGCATAGGGTAGAAAGGCCTGGGGGAGCAAGTTTTCTCCGCGACTAAGTGGCGAGGGCGCTCAAAAACCGTTCTCTTGCGGCTCCAACAGCAGCACTTGCCAGCGCAGCAACTGCTGTAGCTGCGACCAGCTTAGGGGAGAGGCTAGGCTCTCTTGAATGGCTTGGACGGTGCGGATCCCGTCTACCTGCTGCAGGAAGGCAAAGGCCTCCTCGCTTAGGGAAATGGCCTCGTAGGCGTAGTTGAAAATGCTCCGCCCCGGCCACAGGCCCAGGCAGGGGCTGAGGTGGGCCACAGCTGAGGCCACAGCTTCTGGACTGGTCCATTCCCAGCGGGGGAGGGGGGGCCTGCCAAGAAACAGCTCGTAGTGGGCCACCACCGGGTCCAGCAGCTCAATCAAGCGGTAGCGCTCCAGCTCCGGCAGTTGAGCCGCCTGGGCCAGTAGGGCCTCGTCCTGGCCCAACACCCGTTCCAGCCGCCAGAACTCGGGGTTGGAAAAGCGCAGAAACTGCAGCCCTGAAGCCCGAATGAGCTCAAACAGGGTCTCAATGTTGTAGTCCACCTCCTGCGGGTGCAGGTACATGTCAGCAAAGCACTCGTCGTCCACGTTCTCGAGGGCCCAGCGGGCCTGTTCCTGCTGCTGGATGCGGTTGCTTGCTGGCAGGATCTCGAAAAGGCGGCGACCTACCTGGAGGCCCTTTTGCAGTTGCTCGGGGGAGGCGAGAGGTTGGTGTTCGGAGCCGGTGACCAAGAGGCGAATGGCCTTCTGCATCAGGCGAATCTCATGGCGGCCCAGCTCGCCGTAGACAAACAAATGCAGGATCCCGCCAGGAGCTAGTTTGCTCGCCAAAGCCTGCAGCCCCGCCACCGGGTCCGGCAAGTGGTGGAGCATGCCCACGCAGTTGATGAAGTCGAACTGCCCTGGCAGCCGGTCGATGTCGTAAACGTTGAGCTGGCAAAACTGCACTGGCGGCGCCTGGGAAGCCCGACAGCGAGCCTCGGCAATTTCAAGGGCGCGGCTACTTAGGTCAAAAGCCCAGATTTCGGCGTTGGGGTTCTGGTGGGCGATATACTCCGTCCCTACTCCGGAGCCGCAGCCGGCATCCAAGATGCGCACCTTGCGCCGGCCCGGATGGGATCCCGTGCAAAAGGCATAGGCCTGGGGCCAACTCCAGCGCCAGTTCCACCCCGGCGGGGGAACAGTGCCGATGGGCTGCGGTGGGAAAGGGTAGAGCTCGTAGAGCTGCCGCACGTGCTGGAGGATCTCTTCTGCACTGCGGGAGGAGGGCTGCATAGGCGCTGTCGGGTTAAGCTGGACCTCAAGACTCCGGAGACGATATCCCCCTGCAGTTTAAATGGTTGTCCGCTCCTCTCACCTTTTGCAAACCGGCCTGACTTTCGATTGGATCAAGCTGACGGCTGAGCTGAAAAAGGTTTTGGATCCCAAGCGGGTGATTAGCAAGCCGGAGGAGCTGCTGGTCTACGAATGCGACGGGCTGACCAGCTACCGGCAAAGGCCGGCTCTAGTGGTATTGCCGCGCACAACAGAAGAGGTGGCCCAAGTGGTAAAGCTGTGCAGCTGCTACGGGGTGCCCTTTGTGGCGCGGGGATCCGGCACTGGGCTATCGGGGGGAGCGCTGCCTGTGGAAAACAGCGTCGTCATCGCTACCACCCTGATGAAGCAAATCCTGGAAATTGACTTGGAGAACCGCTGCATGGTGGTGCAGCCGGGGGTGATTAACGCCTGGATTACCCAGGCAGTGGCTGCCCAAGGCTATTTCTATGCCCCGGATCCCTCTAGCCAGTCAGTTTGCTCCATCGGCGGCAATGTGGCGGAAAACTCCGGCGGCGTCCACTGCCTCAAATACGGTGTAACAGCCAATCACATTCTCGGCCTGACGGTGGTGCTGCCGGATGGGGAGGTGGTGCGCTGGGGGGGCAAGATCCCGGAGATGCCCGGCTACGACTGGGTGGGCCTGTTTGTCGGCTCCGAGGGCACCCTGGGGATTGCTACCGAGATTACCCTGCGCTTGCTCAAGGCGCCAGCCCAGGTGCAGGTTTTGCTGGCGGATTTTAACAGTGTCGAGGCAGCAGGAGCTGCCGTTTCCGACATCATCGCCGCCGGGATCATCCCTGCCGGCCTGGAGATCATGGACAACTTCAGCATCAACGCCGTTGAGGATGTGGTGCAGTCGGGCTGCTACCCACGGGATGCGGCGGCCATCTTGCTGGTGGAGGTGGACGGCCTGGAGCTGGAGGTGGAGGAAGCCAGCCAGCAGGTAAAGGACCTGTGCCTAAAAAACGGGGCGCGCCGGGTGCAAGTTGCCTCCAGCCCAGAAGAGCGGGCGCGTCTGTGGAAGGGGCGCAAGGCAGCCTTTGCCGCCATGGGCAAGCTCAGCCCCAACTACTACGTCCAAGATGGGGTGATCCCCCGCAGCCAGCTCGCCTATGTCCTGAAGGAAATCGAGCGCCTCAGCCGCGAGTACGGCTACCCGGTGGCCAACGTGTTTCATGCCGGCGACGGCAATCTGCACCCCTTAATCCTCTACGACGAGTCAGTGCCGGGATCCCTAGAGCAGGTGGAAAAATTGGGGGGCGAGATCCTCAAGCTCTGCGTGCGTCTGGGGGGCAGCATTTCTGGCGAGCACGGCATCGGTGCCGACAAGCGCTGCTACATGTCGGAGATGTTTACGCCCACAGACTTGGAGAGCATGCAGTGGGTGCGGCAGGTGTTCGACCCGCAGCGCCTCGCTAACCCTGACAAGATCTTTCCCACTCCCCGCACCTGCGGCGAGGCAGCCCACGCCCACCGGCAACCGGAATGGCAAGGGATCCCCGTTTTCTAGCTAACCTGTCGCTGCTGCTGCAGCTCGGCAAAGGCCTGGGCAAAGTCTTCCTGGCGGATGACCAGAGCCTTGGGATCCACCTCCTCAGAGGTGGCCCGGTGGCGGCGGATGGCAGCGATGGCGGCGCGGTTGCTCAATAGAGCAAGATCGGCCCCACTCCAGCCTTCCGTGCGCTCGGCCCACACCTCCAGATCCACATCTGGCCCTAGGGGCCGCCTGCGGTTGTGCACGGCCAGGATTTCCCGCCGTGCGGCGCGGTCCGGCAGTTCCACGCTTAGGTGCAGCTCCAGCCGGCCAGCGCGGGTGAGGGCGGGATCCAAACTGGCTTTGCGGTTGGTAGCAGCCACCACCAAGACTCCCTGGCTGGGGCGGATCCCATCCAGTTCGGCCAGCAGTTGCCCCAGGACGCGGTCGCTGACGCCGCTATCTCCGGAGTAACTGCCCCGCGCTGGCGCCAGGGTGTCGATCTCGTCGATGAAAATCACGCAAGGAGCGCACTGGCGGGCACGGGCAAAGAGTTCCCGCACCGCCTGCTCGGAGGATCCCACCCACTTGCTCAAGAGCTCTGGGCCGGAGACAGCAATGAAGTTGGCCTTGGCCTGGGAGGCGATGGCCTTGGCCAAGAGGGTTTTACCCGTGCCGGGCGGCCCGCTGAGGAGGATCCCTTTGGGCGCATGGGCCTGGGCCCGCTCGTAGAGCTCTGGGTGCAGCAGGGATCCCTCAATGGCCTCCTGCAGCACCTGCTTGGCCTGCTCCAGGCCGCCAATTTGATCCCAGCTCACCTGGGGCGACTCAACTTCCACTGAGCGCAACACCGCCGGCTTCACCTGTTGCAGAGCTTCCTGAAAGTCCGCTGCCGTTACTTTCAGGGATTCTGGGATAGGGGATTCCAGATCCGGCACCTGGCGCCGTAAGGCCGCATAGGCCGCCGCCTGGCACAGGCCGCGCAGATCTGCCCCCACAAAGCCCAGGGTTTGCTCTGCCAGGCTATCTAAATCCACATCCTCTGCTAGGGGCATGTTGCGAGTGTGAATGGCGAGAATTTCCCGCCGCCCCTCCCGACCCGGCACCTTGAAGACAATCTCGCGGTCAAAGCGCCCCGGTCGCCGCAGGGCCGGATCCAGGGCTTCGGGCCGGTTGGTAGCCGCTAGCACAACAATGCCTTTTTGGGCCACAAACCCGTCCATTAGCCCCAGCAGCTGGGCCACCAGGCGTTTTTCCACCTCCCCCTCAACGGTGCTGCGGTTGGGCACAAGGGCGTCGATTTCGTCGATAAACAGCAGGCAAGGGGCAGACTTAGCCGCTCTCTCAAACAGCTGCCGCAGGCGCGCCTCCGCCTCGCCGTAGTACTTGCCCACTAGCTCCGGGCCAACCACGGCAATGTAGTTCACCCCCAGACTCTCGGCCAGGGCGCGGGCCGTCAGGGTCTTGCCAGTGCCAGGGGGGCCAACCAACAACACCCCCCGCGGCGGCTCTAGCCCCAACTTGGCCAGTAGCTCGGGTCGCTTGAGGGGGATCTCCACCAGCTCCCGCAAGGCTTGGAGTTGCTCCTTGAGTCCCCCCACGTCCTTGAGGCGCAGCCCCGACCTCGACTCTGGGCGCTCAGCGGAGATTGGCCCACTAGCCTCGGGGGCTTCCTGGAAGCAGGTTGCAGCCATCCCCTGGAGCTTGCTGCTCCAGCCGGGATCCCCTGTCTGGAAGTGGCGGGGGATAGAACCAGAGCGAGGGATGGAGGTCGATAGAGGCCGGGTCTGGATGCGGATCTCGGTTCGCAGTTCTCCACTTTGCTTTTTCTCCTCCAGCTTTTGGGCCAGCTCGATCAACTGCTCTATGCCCTGGATAAAGTTGCTGAGATCCACCATAGCCGGGCTTTCCCCACCAGTTGACCTGCCAATGGACTCCTCCCCAGCCTTCCAGCCAACTCCCAAAAGGGGGAAGCTGGCGCCTAAGCCGCCGCTGGGCTGGGAGAGGGGCTGGGCGGGAGTTTGCGCACCTCAGAGCAGAAGGAAGCCATGCTAAAGCCGCCGAAGCGCTTGACAAGGCTAGTCCGCAGGCGCAGGTTGGGGCTGGCAAACCAAATGCGCTCCTCCGACTCAGTCATCTCGTACTCGGTGTAGAGGGTGAGGGCGCCATCGGCTCCCATCACGTAGGTACCGGCCACCGGCACTTTCTCGGCATAGCCTTGATCCCGCAACAGTTGCCCGCGCATGGGGTTGTCAGGATCAGGAATTGGGACCAGCACCACCTCGCCCTTGTACTCTTCGTTGTCCCAGTCCTGCTCCCCATTCCACTGGACTCTCGCCGCCCCCACAGCTCGCCGTGGATCTACCTTGAACAGTTCGCAAACCCGAATGACTTCCGGATCGGTTGCTGCCAGGGTAACAATTTGCAGCTGCGACCTTCCCCCTTCAGAGCGGCGAAAGGCCAGGTGATGGCTGGTGCGCTGACACATCCACTCGCCAGCGCTGAGGGCAAAAAACTCCATTACGGTCATCATGGCCGACGCGGATCCTCATCGATAGCAACCGGGATTTGCCGATTCTAGCTTGGGCTGTAGCCAGAGATTTGCTCTTGCCGAGTTTGCTGTTGCCGCCAGAACTGCTCTGCAAAGGCCACGGTCGGATGGAGGGGAGCTCGCGGCTTACTGCGCAGGATCATCCCTGCCTCTTCAGGGGTGCGGTCGCCCTTGCGCTGGTTGCAGCGCTCGCAGGCAGTCACCACATTGTCCCAGGTGTGGGAACCACCGCGGGAAAGAGGGATAACGTGGTCTAGGGTCAGGTTATGGGTGCTGCCGCAGTACTGGCAGGTGTAGTGATCCCGCCGCAGAACCTCGCGCCGAGTAACAGGAGGCACCCGCCAGGGCCGCTCTTTGCCCTTGATGGTGAGGCGAATGTGCTCAGGCACCTCGATGACCCGGCTGGGGGAGCGCACCTGCCACACCCGCACATCCATCATCCTCAGCGGCTCTGCTTTGCCTGTTAGCAGCAGTACAATCGCCCGCTTAATATTGACCCGGCTGATGGGCAAATAGTTTTGGGAGAAGACGACAATCGACTGTTCTAGAACGTTGGTGGCAGCAGTCATAGCCTGGCTTTTCCATCTGCCGCCATTGTCTTGGGAAATTGGGCCAATGGCAAGTTGGTTCTCTAGAGACCTGGACAGATGGGCTACTATCCGGGTGATGGTTGGAGCCCGTGCCTCCCATGACCCACCCGCTGTATGTTGCCCTGGTTTGGCACCAACACCAGCCCCTCTACAAAAGTCCGCTGGCAGGCAAATATCGCTTGCCCTGGGTGCGCCTGCACGGGATCAAAGACTACTTGGACTTGGTTTTGCTGCTGGAGCGCTATCCCCGCCTGCACCAAACGGTTAACCTGGTGCCTTCTCTGATTGTGCAAATTGAAGACTACGTGGCCGGCTCGGCCTTCGATCCCTATTTGGAACTGACCCTCTCCCCCGTTGAAAAGCTTACCCTAGAGCAGCGGCGCTTTATTGTCGAGCGCTTCTTCGACAGCCACTACCCCACCATGATTGAGCCCTACCCCCGCTATCGCCAACTCTACGAACAGCGGGAATCGCAGGGGATCAACTGGTGCCTACAGTACTGGACACCGCAAGACTTCAGCGACCTCCTGGCCTGGCACAATCTGTCCTGGTTTGATCCCCTCTTCCACGAAGATCCCGAGATCGAGGGCTGGATCAAGATGGGATCTGGCTTTACCCTTTCGGATCGGCAGCGGATCTACGCCAAGCAGCAGCAGATCCTAGCCGCCATCCTGCCCCAGCACGCCAAGTTGCAAAGTAGCGGCCAACTGGAGCTGACCACCAGCCCCTACACCCACCCCATCTTGCCTCTATTGGTGAGCGAGCGCTCGGCGCGGGTGGCTCGGCCTGGCCTGCCCCTGCCCCGCTACCCCTTCCACTGGGAGCAGGATGTCCACAGCCAGCTGGAGCGGGCCAAGCAGATCTACCGGGAGCGCTTTGGCCGCGAGCCGCGGGGGTTGTGGCCTTCCGAACAGGCGGTCAGCCCCGCTATCGTGCCTATCGTGCGCAAGCAGGGCTTTGAGTGGATCATCTCTGACGAGGGAGTGCTGGGCTGGAGCCTGGGCCAGCCCTTTCACCGCGACGGTCAGGGCCATGTCCTCGAGCCGGAAAAGCTCTACCGCCCCTACCGTCTGGAGAGCGAGGCAGGGGATCTGGCCATTGTCTTTCGGGATCACCGCCTTTCCGATCTCATTGGCTTTAGCTACAGCGCCATGCCTGCCGACGCTGCCGCCAAGGATCTCATCGGACACTTGGAGAACATCCGCAACCGCCTGCCTCCCGAACAGCCTTGGCTGGTCACCATTGCTCTGGATGGGGAAAATTGCTGGGAGTACTACCCCCAAGATGGCCGGCCCTTCTTGGAAAACCTCTACGCCCGCCTCAGCCAGCACCCCGCGCTGCGCCTAGTGACGGTCTCGGAGTTTTTGGAGCAGTTTCCCCCCACCGAGTTTCTGCCCGCAGAACAACTGCACAGCGGCTCCTGGATTGAGGCCGACTTGACCACCTGGATTGGGGATCCCGTCAAAAACCGCGCCTGGGAGCTCTTAGCCCAGGCCCGTCAGGTGATTCAAGATCACCCCCGCGCCAACCCCCAAGCCTGGGAAGCTCTGTGGGCCGCCGAGGGATCCGATTGGTTCTGGTGGTTTGGGGCAGGGCATTCTTCCGCCCACGACGCCGTTTTCGACCAGCTGTTTCGGGAACACCTGCAGGCAATCTACGTCGCCCTGGGGGAGGCGGTGCCGGCGGTGCTGCAGTTTCCCCTCGAGGATCACGACGGCCTAGGGGATCGGCTGCCGCAGGGGTTTATCCATCCCGCCATCAACGGCCGTCCCAGCGAACGGGAGTGGAGCCAGGCCGGGCGGGTGGAGATTAGCGCCGCCAGGGGTACCATGCACCGCAACAGCGCCGTCCGCCGCCTCTGGTATGGCTTCGATCACTTCCACCTCTATCTGCGGCTGGATTTTAACTCGGTGGTGCAGCGGCCCAAGCAATTGCTGGTGCTCTGGTTTTATCCCAACTGCATTACCCTTAACAGCCCCATCCCCCTGCAGGGACTGCCCGCCGAAGCCCCTCTTAACTACCTCTACCGCCACTTGTTGAGGCTGTCGCTGCCGCCCCCCAGTCAACGCCCGGCGGAGGTAGAGGCTCAACTTCTCCAAGCAGGGGAGTACCACACCTGGCACTCCCTCAGCCATCAGGTCAAGGCCGTGGTAGATACCTCCCTGGAGGTGGCCATTCCCTGGAGCAATTTGGGCGCCCAGCCAGGGCAGGAGCTGCAGTTTGCCATTGTGGCTGCTGACGGCGAGACCTTTCTGGAAGGGATCCCGCCCAAGGCCACCATTGCCCTGCGCAGACCCTAGCAAGAAGTATCCCGCCTATGCAGCGCGAGCTTTACCCTCCCATCGAGCCCTACGACCAGGGCTTTCTGCCCGTCTCTTCCCTGCACACCCTCTACTACGAGCAGTGCGGCAACCCAGAGGGCAAGCCAGTGGTGTTTTTACACGGGGGGCCAGGGGGTGGGATCGAGCCCCTCTACCGGCAGTACTTTGATCCCCGCCGCTGGCGGGTGGTGCTGTTTGATCAACGCGGCTGCGGCCGGAGCCGCCCCTACGCCGAGCTGCGGGAGAACACCACCTGGGATTTGGTAGCCGATATTGAGAAGCTGCGCCAGCACTTGGGCATTGAGCGCTGGTTTGTCTTCGGAGGGAGCTGGGGCAGCGCCCTCGCCTTGGCCTATGGCCAGACCCACCCCAACTCCTGCCTGGGCTTTATCCTGCGCGGTATTTTCCTGCTGCGCTCCTTCGAGATCCGCTGGTTTTACCAGGAGGGGGCCAGCTACCTTTTCCCCGATGCCTGGCAACACTACCTCGAGCCCATTCCCCCCGAGGAACGGGGTGACCTGCTGGCAGCCTACTACCGCCGCCTTAACGACCCCAATCCGCAGGTGCGCCTGAAGGCAGCCCGTGCCTGGGCCATCTGGGAGGCCAGCACCAGCAAGCTTATCCCTAGCCCTGAACTCATCGAGCGCTTTGGCCAGGAGAGCTTTGCTGAGGCCCTCGCCCGCCTCGAGTGCCATTACTTCATCCACCGCGGTTTTTTGGAGACAGAGGATCAACTCCTCAAGGGGGTAGAGCGCCTGCGCCACCTGCCAGCCGTCATCGTCCAGGGGCGCTACGACGTCGTCTGCCCTCCCCTTTCCGCCTGGGAGCTACATCAGGCCTGGCCAGAGGCAGAGTTTCACCTGATCCCCGACGCTGGCCATTCCATTACCGAGCCCGGGATCCGCACCGCCCTCCTGGCGGCCACCGATCGCTTTGCCCAGCTCTAAGAACGGCTGCAAAGAGGGCCTGCCGTTGCCTAGCAGCAAGCCTCAGCCTGACTCAAACTGAAGGGCTTCAGGATCTACGTAGTAGCAGCGGGCATTGTCCGCACAAATGAGCGCCCAGCCGTTGCAGTTAGCATCGACTAGGATGTACTCCGATTGCGGGATAAAATGACCCTGGTGGTTGCGCGTCTCCTCCCTAATCCAGACCGTCTGATAGTTCATCCCAACGTCCCTCCAACTCCTCCTCAAAAAGACTCAAGAACAGGACTTAACCTTGCTGCAAGCAGTGGCAAAGCTAGGCAAAAACTAGAGGTAACAAACCCAACCTCTCCTCGAGGTTCAGTAACCGAGCGCTCGAGGGTAGGTTAGCTAGGCAATACCTTTAACTGGGTAAGAGAAGTCTAGCACTGCCTCTATGAGAAGAGCGTTAAGAGTTACAGACTAAGGCAAAAAGCTCTGGATTTTCGTAAACTCTTGTTGCAAAATTGGCTCGAGCCCGCTTAGGCTTCTTCAAATGACCCGTGGTGAATCCTGCAACCCATTGAGGCGGCGATTCCCTCCCTCCGTCAAGTTGGATTTGACACCAGCAATCTGCTACCAGCCTGCCCCTGTTTTTTTCAGTTCCAGCGCCGCCAAGGTCAAGTCTACCCCGGGTTTTAGCTCAGCGCGGAGCTACGGGCATAGAGCTGCTCTTGCCCGCTCGCTCATCTGCTGAAGTGCACCGAGGTCGGGGAGAGGGATCCCTTCCCCTTCAGCAAGCCATAGCCAGTACTCGATGTTGCCGGCAGGGCCAGTGATAGGCGACCACGTATAGCCCTGCACCCGCCAACCGCGACTCACTGCCGCCTGCATCACCGTCTGGAGCACGCGAGCGTGGATAGCCGGATCCCGCACTACCCCCCTTTTGCCCACCTGGCCTCGGCCCGCCTCAAACTGCGGCTTGACTAGCAGCAAGGCTTCCCGCGGCGAGCGCAACAGCTTCCACAGAGGATCCAACACCTTAGTCAGGGAAATAAAGGAGAGATCCACCACTGCCAGATCCGGCCAGTTGGGAGTGGGCACCTCGGTTCCGTAGAGATCGGCTGGCTGAAGATAGCGCAAGTTAGTTCGTTCCTTAAGGATTACCCGCGGGTCAGTTCGCAAAGACCAGGCCAATTGGCCATAGCCCACATCCACCCCATAGACCCGCTGCGCCCCTCGTTGCAGGAGGCAATCGGTGAAGCCCCCAGTGGAGATGCCAGCATCCAAACAGATGCGACCCTGGACTTGAATGGGAAAAGCTTGCAGTGCCCCCTGGAGCTTTTCTCCTCCTCGCGAGACAAAAGCAGACTTGGCCTGGATGTGGACTACAGGATCTCCGCTTACCCACGTCCCGGCTTTTTCCGCCCGTACTCCGTTGAGGAAGACTTCTCCCGCCAAGATAGCCCGCTGCGCCTGCTGGCGCGAAGAAAAATACCCTCGCTCCACCAGCCAGGTATCCAGGCGGACTCGCTCGGCCATGCACTAGCCACTGGCCTTCCACTCCATCAAGATAGACGACCGGGATCCCTTCTGTCAGCCGCGACTTAGCCAAAGCGCCCGCTCACATACTCTTCCGTCTCGCGGTTGGCGGGAGAGTTGAAGATCTTCTCGGTGCGGTCAAACTCTACCATTCTTCCGTAGCGGATCCCTCTCTCGTCAAGTTCAGTGTTGAAGAAGGCAGTGAAGTCGGACACGCGAGCTGCCTGCTGCATGTTGTGGGTGACGATGATGATCGTGTAGCGACGGCCCAATTCCTTAAGCAGCTCCTCAATGCGCAGCGTAGAAATAGGATCCAGCGAGGAGCAAGGCTCGTCCATTAGAATTACCTCCGGCTGAATGGCCAGGGTGCGGGCAATGCAGAGGCGCTGCTGTTGTCCCCCGGAGAGGGAAAGGGCGCTCATCCTCAACTTATCTTTCACCTCATCCCAGAGAACGGCCTGGCGCAGTGCCCGCTCCACGAGCTCGTCCAGATCCCCCTGGTAGCCATTAATCCGGGGCCCAAAGGCAATGTTGTCGTAGATGGATTTGGGGAAGGGGTTGGGCTTCTGAAACACTAGGCCAACCCGCCGCCGCACCTCAGAGGGATCCACATCCGGGTCGTAGATGTTTTTCCCGTGGAAGATAACGGAGCCTTCTACCCTTGCCCCTGGGATTAAGTCATTCATGCGGTTGAAGCAGCGCAAAATAGTGCTCTTGCCGCAACCTGAGGGGCCAATGAAGGCTGTGATGTGATTTTTCGGGATCTTCAGAGAAACCTGCTTAACCGCCAGGTGGGAGCCGTAGTAGACGCTCAGATCCCGCGTCTCTAGTTCAACCTCCAACCGGGTGGATTGCTCAGGAGAGCCCGACTTGTCAGAGAGTGGAGAGCGCATAGGAGTGTTGAAAAAGATAACGTCGCTGCAAGGCTTAGATAGTGATGGCTTCTTGGCGACGACTCACAAGGAGTCGGAAACTGACGGTGGTGATCAGGGCCAAAATCACCAGAGCCAAAGCCCCTCCCCAGGCAAGCTTCTGCTGGTTTTCAAAGGGGACAAGGGCAAAGTTGTAGATCAACACAGCCAGCGAGGCCACTGGCTTCAACAAACCGCTGGGCCAGAGAAAGCTAAACAAAGCCGTGAAGATCAAGGGCGCCGTCTCACCAGCAGCGCGGGCAATGGCCAACGTCACCCCCGTCAGGATCACCGGCAGAGCCGCTGGCAACACCACGCGAAACACCGTCTGCACTCGCGAAGCCCCCAACGCATAGGCAGCAGCCCGCGTATCGGCCGGCACCAGGCGCAGCGCCTCTTCACAGGACAAAATGATGATAGGCAGGGTCAGCACCGATAGAGCCATCCCGCCGGCAAGGGCCGAGAAGGTTTTGGTGGAAAGCACCAGCACCCCATAGGCAAACACCCCGGCAATGATGGAGGGAACCCCCGTCAACACCTTGATAATGAAGCGCAGAAAGGAGGCCGCGGGGCTGTTTTTGCCAAACTCCGAGAGATAGATGGCTGCGAATAGACCAATGGGGAATGTGATAGAGATAGCAATCGACACCACAATAATCGTCCCCAGCACCGCATTGCCAAATCCGCCCACCTGATCGCCCGGAGGAGGGGGAAGCTGGGTCAGCGTCTGCCAGCTCAGGCGCTCGATGCCCCTGGTGAAAACGTAGTAGAGGATGAGAGCCAGCACAAAAATGGCGAAGATGCTGGAGGTAGCTGTCAGCGCTGTCATTCCTACATCCAAGAAGATGCGCTGCCAGGGCTTCGCTCTGCGCTTAAACAAATTGCCTTGCTCTACCGCCTGCACTTGCGCCGTCATGTTCCTCTACTCCCGCGAAGCTGTTAGCGCGAACTTAACACGGCGTATCATCAGCTCCGCCGCAATGTTAACCACCAGAGTGATGGCTAACAGAATCAAGGCCACATACATAAGTGCTGCAACCTGCTCGGGGCCCGCTTCCGCAAACTCGTTGGCCAATAGGGCTGGGATGTTGCTGGCAGGAGCCAGAAGCGAGATGCTAATGCCGCGGGCATTCCCAATCAGCATCGCTACTGCCATCGTCTCCCCTAGGGCGCGTCCCAAACCCAAAACCACCGCTCCCAGGAGGCCACCAATTGCTGCCGGCAGCACGACACCAAAGATGGCTTCCCAGCGAGTGGCTCCCATCGCATAGGCAGCCGCCCGCAACTCTGGCGGAACGGACACCAGCACTTCCCTGGCGATGGCAGTAATGATGGGGATGATCATGATCCCCAAGACAACCCCCGCTGTCAGCATCCCAGGCCCTACTGGTGGTGTGCTGAAAATGGGCAGCCAGTTGAAGTGCTGGAACAAAAACATCTGTACAGGGCGGAAGAAGGGGATGAAGATAAACAACCCCCAAATGCCGTAGACCACACTGGGAATGGCTGCCAGCAGCTCCACCACGATGATCAAGGCTGTGCGCAAAGGCTTGGGCAAAAAGTCCTCGCTCAAAAAGATGGAGATGCCAAAGCTTAAGGGAACGCCCACGATCAGAGCAATCAGAGAAGTTACCAGTGTGCCGTAGATCTGGGGCCAAGCACCGTAGTTGTTCACAACAGGATCCCAGGTGGTGCCCCAGAAAAAGCCCAGCCCGAACTTCCGAATGGCAGGTAGCGCCTGAATCCCAATCTCCAGGGCAATCCACAACAGTAGGAAAGCCGAGAAAAAGACGGCGATCCGCGTTGCCCAAATAAATAGCCAGTCGCGCCAGCGCTGGAAGACGGGCCGGGGCCGAAATAGAGAACTGCTCTCCGAAAAGGTAGTGGTCATCTGCTGGGTAGGGGGTACAAACCTCTACGGAGTGATGCTTTCCAGGGCAGCCAGAGCTTTCTTCCGCGTTTCCTCTGGCAAGGGCACATAGCCCAACGGCTCCGCAAAGGATTGCCCTTCGGTGAGGCCGTAGCGAAGAAACTCTTTGACAGCCTTGGAGGTTTCAGCTTTGGGATAGGCTTTGTAAGCCAAGATCCACGTGTAGCCCACAATGGGGTAGGAGTCTTCCCCTGCGGGATCTGGGTCAACCCCCAGCAGCCGCTCGTCGAGCTTGATTCTCGCCAGCGCTGCCTGCTCCGTCTCAACTTTGGGGGTGACGAACTTGCCTGCCCGGTTTTCCAGGCGAGCGATATTTAGGTTGTTGAGCTTAGCAAAGCCGTACTCCACATAGCCGATTGAGCCAGGAATCTGCTTGATTTGTTCAGAAACGCCTTCGTTACCGCGAGCTCCCACGCCAGTTGGCCAGTTCACGGAAGAGCCACGGCCCACTTTTTGCCGCCATTCGGGGCTAATGGCGTTGAGGTGGGTGGTAAAGATGTCGGTGGTGCCACTGCCATCAGAGCGGTGCACAACAGTAATCGGCAGATCTGGGAAAGTCACGCCTGGGTTAAGGCCAGCCAGCAGCGGATCGTTCCAGTTCTTGATCTTGCCCAGGAAGATATTGACCAGCGCCAGGCGAGAGAGGCGAATTTCAGGACCTACGCCGGGGACGTTATAGGCTGCCACCACTGCCCCGCCCACCATAGGCACGGCCACCATGCCCTTGGGAGGTTTGGCTTCACCCTCAACCTGGCTAATCTCCTCAGGACGCGGCACGCTATCGGTGGCGCCGAAGTCGACAGTGCGGGCCACAAATTGCCGACGGCCAGCGCCGCTTCCCACCGATTGGTAGTTGACTTGGATGTTGGGGTTTTTCTTGCCAAATTCTTGGGCCCACTTTTGGTAGAGGGGGGCCGGGAAGGTAGCTCCAGCGCCGTTGATTATCGTCTTCTGCTGGGCAAACGCTCGCTGCCAGCCGGCCTGACTTGCCGCAAAACCAGCAGCAACTGCCGACAAGGACTTGAGGAAAGAACGACGACTCAAGGAATGCGACATCAACATACAGAAGATCTCTCCACTGAAGAGCGTGTCCTAGCCCAGGTCAAAAAGCTGCAACTGCGAAACCTAACTCCAAGAGTTCAGTCCACCGGGCCGAAGAAAGCACAGGATCTCGTTGAGACCCCAACCCTTGCAACTCAGCCGTTAAATGTAACGTAAGGTCAACCCTTTTTTGGTTAACAAGAGGTTAAATTCAGGTTATTTCTAGGCCCAGCAGCCGAGGTCGCGACTGTCGGGCTTAATCAGGGTAGAGACCCCAGGGGGAGGCTGGGGCTGGGCTGACATTGGTCGGGGGAATGCCTAGAATAGAAGGCTGTCAAGAGAGTGGGTGCCTTCCTCCTATGGCAAAAGATGTGCAGGTGATGCTGCGCCAGGCGGTTCCTGGGCTCGGCAAGCCGGGAGAGGTGGTGAGTGTCAGGCCGGGCTATGCCCGCAACTACCTTTTCCCGCGGCAGATGGCGGTGCGGCTTACGCCTGGACTTCTCAAGGAGCAGCAGATGCGGCGGGAGCAGGAAGCAGCCCGCAAGCTGGCTGAGAAGCAACAGGCGGAAAACTACAAAAAGGCTTTGGAGACGATTGGCCGTTTTGTCATCCGCAAGAAGGTGGGCGAAAAAGACCTGCTCTTTGGACAGGTAACTGCCAGCGATATTGCCGAGGTGGTGCTGGCTACCAGTGGCCTCGATATTGACCGCCGTAACGTCTTGCTCAATGAGGAGATTAGGAAAACTGGGGTTTACCTGGTGCAGGTGAAGTTACACCCCGAGGTTACTGCTACGCTACGCATTCAGGTCACGCCTGAGTAGAAAAGAGGTTCTGGTTCAGACGGCTATGCCCACTTGGCCCGCTGCGCTAGGGTGTGCAGCCTAGCAGTCGGAGAGCGGGGAAAGCTTGGTTTTTCTACCCTGGCTGGTGGTGATTAGCGATTACGACCTGACCGGTGGGGATCGGCTTCCGCCTCAGAACATAGAAGCGGAGGAGGAGATCTTGGGCGGCATCCTCCTTGACCCTGAGGCGATGGCGCGGGTGGCGGAGCTCTTGCGGCCTGAGATGTTCTACCTCTCCGCCCACCAGGAGATCTACCGGGCTGCTCTGCAGTTGTACAGCCAGGGCCAGCCCACTGACCTGACCACTGTTTCTGCCTGGTTAGCAGATCACCAGCTCTTGGAGCGAGTGGGAGGAACGGCGGCAATTCGCCGCCTAGTGGAGCAGACGGTTAGCAGTGTCAACATCGACCAGTATGCCCGTCTGGTGGTGGACAAATACATGCGCCGCCGGCTGATTCAAGTCAGCAACACCTTGGCGCGTCTGGCCTACGACACTAGCCAGCCTCTCCCTCAGCTCCTGGATCGAGCCGAGCAAGAGGTGTTCAGCCTCACCCAGGAACGGGTGCAGCGCAGCCTTGTTCCAGCCTCGGAAGTTTTGGTAAACATCTTCTCAGAGTTGGAGGAGAGGTTCCAGAGCGGGGCTCAGATCCCTGGGATCCCGACCAAATTCATTGACCTCGACAACCTGACCCAGGGCTTGCAGCGGTCGGATTTGGTCATCCTAGCCGGCCGTCCCTCGATGGGAAAGACCAGCCTGGCTCTTAACATTGCCCAAAATGTGGCTGCCTACGTCAAGCAACCGGTGGCCATCTTCAGCCTGGAGATGTCGCGGGAGCAACTGGTGCAGCGGCTCTTGGCCAGCGAGGCGCGCATTGATAGTAGCCGTCTGCGATCCGGGCGCATCAGCGAGAATGAGTGGCAACGCCTGGGGCAGGCGATTGGCTTTTTGTCGCAACTGCCTTTGTTTATCGACGACACGCCCAACTGCACGGTTACAGAAATTCGCTCTAAGGCGCGGCGTCTGCAGGTGGAGCAAGGAGGGACGTTGGGGTTGGTGTTGATCGACTACTTGCAGCTCATCCAGGGATCTGAGTCCGACAACCGGGTGCAGGAATTGTCGCGCATTACCCGCGGCCTCAAGGCGCTAGCCAAAGAGCTGATGGTGCCGGTGCTGGTGCTATCTCAGCTCAGCCGGGCAGTGGAGTCGCGCTCAGACAAGCGTCCGCAACTGGCAGATTTGCGGGAGTCGGGTTGTCTAGCCGGCGATACCCGCGTGAGGGACGTGGATCGCGGCAAGATCTGGCGGCTGGAGCAACTGGCAGCCCTGCCGCCTTCAGCAGAACTGCCGCGCCTGCTTAGCCTCAATGGGCGCGGGCGGCTGGTGCCCCAACAGCCAGTGAGGGTATTTTGCAGTGGGCGGCAGCCCACATGTCTTCTAAAAACCCGCCTCAACTTTTCCATTCGTGCCACTGGCAACCACCCCTTCCTAACTCGGGACGGCTGGAAAACCCTCGACGAGCTGCAACTGGAGGAGGAGGTGGCGGTGGTGGTGCAGGAGGGGTTGATCTGGGATCCCGTCGTCTTCATTAGCGAGCCGGGGGAGCCGCAACCGGTTTACGACATCGAGATGCCCCGCCACCACAACTTTGTGGCCAACGGCCTGCTGGTGCACAACAGCATCGAGCAGGATGCCGACGTGGTGATGATGATCTACCGGCCCGAGTACTACGATCCCAACACCAGCGATCGCGGAATTGCGGAGGTAATTGTTGCCAAACACCGCAACGGCCCCACGGGCACGGTGCGCCTTTTGTTTGAAAGCCAGTACACCCAGTTTCGCAACTTGGCGGATCCCTATCGGTGAGCGAAAGCCGCAGCAGAAAAAGCCGCAGCAGAAGTAGATCGGGACTCCTTTCAAGGACAGGTCCGGGGTGCGAGGTGTTAGCCTGAGATTGCCCCCCTAGGGCAGGTCGCTGTTGCTGGCTACCCCCTCTGCCTAAAGCCATATGTTCAAAAGCCTGTTGATCGCCACCGATTGCCGCGATGGACTGCAGCGTTTTGGCAAATGCCTAGAAGAGCTTTACCTGAATGGGATTGAGCGCGTTGCTTTTGTGCATAGCGTTGCCCGGCAGGACGACGACATTGGCCTTCCCGAAGACCTCACCCCCAAAGTGCAGGCGCAACAGGCTCGCTTACAAGAGGTGTTGAGCGCCGTTCCTGCAGGGCTGGAAGTCGAAGTCTTGGTGCAGGCGGGCAAGGCGGTGGATCTGATTTTAAGAGGGATCCAAACCTGCAGCTCCGACTTGCTAATCACAGGCATGGGGATCCACAATCTGCTCACCGAAAAACTGTTTGGAAGCACCACCTTGGAGCTGCTGCCGAAGCTGACCATCCCGGTAATGGTGATGCGTCCGCAACTCATCGCCGCCTTTACTCTGGAAGAATTGCGCCTTCGCAGCCGCCACCTATTTCGCTCTCTCCTAGTGCCTTTTGACTTTGAGGAGCCCCGCCGGCAGCTCCTCAGCCGTCTTGGCCAACTGCTGCCAGGAACTTCCCAGTGTCAGGCCATTACGCTGCTCTATGTGGTGGATCCCAGCGCCCGCCGCAACCAGGGATCGCCGGCAGAAGAGCTCAAGCGCAGGGCCGAGGCCGACTTGGCCCGGCTAGTCGAACCGCTGGTCGAGCAGGTAAAACCGGTGCAGTTGCGGGCTTTGGTGCGGGTGGGATCCCCGCTTCAGGAAATCCTAGCCACCGCTGCTGAGGAGGACATGACCGCCATTGCCACCGCCTCCCCACGGGTGGGGACCTTTTGGGAGTGGTCAATCCGTAGCCTCACCGGCGAGATTCTACGGCAAAGTTGGCATCCGGTGTTGTTTTTCCCGCGCGGTT
Source organism: Synechococcus sp. W65.1 (assembly GCF_047461615.1). Taxonomy (NCBI): domain Bacteria; kingdom Bacillati; phylum Cyanobacteriota; class Cyanophyceae; order Synechococcales; family Synechococcaceae; genus Synechococcus; species Synechococcus sp. W65.1. The sequence goes on from NZ_JANSHI010000017.1 coordinate 21,491, forward strand.
CCTTGGCGTAGTAGAGCTGCCCAACCCCCCTTCTATGCCGCTTGACCAAACCTTGAAGGAACTGTTCCAGGCGGTGGCTCAGGGGAAGCTCTCTCCCGAGCAGGCCCTGCAAGCCTGTCGCTTCCTGCCTTTTGAGGCGGTAGGAGACTTCGCCCGGGTGGATCACCATCGCCTTCTGCGCACCGGCTTTCCCGAAGCCGTGTGGGGGCCGGGCAAAACTCCCGAGCAGATTGCCCAGATTCTGGAGCGGCTGCACCGCCAGGGATCCCTAGCTTTGGCCACCCGCGTCGATCCCTCGGTCTATGCCCAAGTTCGCTGCCGCTTGCCCCAGGCCCAGTATTCTCCTGTAGCGCGCTTGTGCTGGATCCCTCCCCAAAAGGTGCATAGCTATCCCGGCCAGATTAGCGTGATCTCCGCTGGCACTGCCGACGTGCCGGTGGCTGAAGAGGCCGCTCTCACCGCCGAGCTCTCCGGGTTTCAGGTCAACCGCCTCTGGGATGTGGGAGTGGCCGGGATCCACCGCCTGCTGCACCACCGCGCCGCTCTGGAAGCCGATGTGCTCATTGTAGTGGCAGGCATGGAGGGAGCCTTGGCCAGCGTGGTGGCGGGCCTGGCAGACTGTCCGGTAATCGCTGTGCCCACCAGCGTTGGCTACGGGGCCAGCTTCCAGGGCTTGGCTGCCCTACTGACCATGCTCAACTCCTGTGCGGCGGGAGTGGGAGTAGTGAACATCGACAACGGCTTTGGGGCGGCCATTTTGGCAGGCCAGATCCTGCGCTGTGGACAGCGGCTAGCGACGCGATTGCCTTCGCCTGCAACCCCTGGAGATAGGGAAGGTTAAGAAATGTAAAACGATCCTGAGCTGGACAAGCTATACTCGGGCCATAGCTATGCTGGAGCTTTGAATTTCTCCGCTGGGAGGAAGCTGAGGGGTCGAGCCTTTCTCCAGCTACCCTTCTTGGGGCACTTCCTCAACGACCACAAAAATCTTCCGAAAGGGGGGTTATGGACGTAGGATAGCAGTCTGGGGTTGGCTGCACGGGACGAACGACTCTTTGACCGGAGCACAGGAAGCTCGCTGCTATGTCAATCAAGGCAATAGACACCGCTGTGGCTCTTGTTCAAGGGATAATTCAGTCCTTTAGTTGGGCGGATCTCTTTTTGGTGGTGGCTCTGGTGTTTTTGGAAGCAGCCCTCTCTGCCGATAACGCTGTCGCCTTGGCTGCTTTGGTCAAGCATTTGCCCACCCCCCAGCAGCAGAACCGGGCTTTGCGCTGGGGCATCGTCGGCGCCTATGGCTTTCGTATTGCCATCGTGTTTGCAGCGGTGTGGTTGGTCGAGTACCCGCCCGCGCGATTCTTGGGGGCCTGCTACCTGCTCTGGCTGGCCTGGCAACATTTTCGCGGGGAAGAAGAAGGCCCAGCACAGGACATCACTCGCCAGGCCAATTTTTGGCAAACGCTGGTCATGGTGGAGCTCACCGACCTTGTGTTTTCCTTCGACAGCATTGCTGCTTCCGTGGCCGTCTCCCGCAAGGCGTGGGTGATCATCCTTGGCGGCATCCTCGGCATTACCCTGATGCGCTACATGGCCTCTTTGTTCTTGCGCTGGCTGGATGAGTTTTCCCGCCTGGAAGATGCTGCCTTTGCCATCATCGCCCTAGTGGGAAGCCTCATGCTGCTGGAGGTGTTCTTCCCCCAGATCGAGATCCCGGACTGGGGAATGGTGGTGGCTGTGTTCCCTGTGTTTGTCTGGGGCTTCTCCCAGCGCCGCAGTCCTTCTCCCCCAGCCGTGGCCCAGCCAGATTCGGCTCTGCCCCGTTTAACAGAGGAGATCCCTGCCAGCTTAGCCGCTCTTGCTGAAGTGGAGTCTGCCGCCGAGCTACAGTTGGACTAAATCGCCAGCAGGTTGTCCGGGCAGGGGAAGGGCCTTGTAGACTAGCAGTGGAGGCAAGCCACCGGAGGAACGTACCCTGATTCCGCAGTTTTGCCGGAAGTGGTGGACAAAGTGCTGCCAGCAAGCCATTGCCACAAGCAAGGACAACCACCAGAAGCCCCCAGCAGGGGTAGAGGGTGGACACTCTCCAGCCAAGGTAGACGAGCCGATCCCTCTGGTAGAGCTGCGGCAGGTCTCTAAGCGCTTTGGGGCTACGGTGGTGCTGGATCGGATTGACCTCAAAGTGTACCGGGGCGATGCCCTAGGACTGGTGGGGCCTTCCGGTACTGGCAAGTCGACCCTGTTGCGCATCATCGCGGGCCTAACGGAGCCCGACGCTGGCGAAGTGCTCTGGTGCGGTATTCCTTTGCCAGAGATTCAGGCCGGCCACCGCACTCCTCCTTTGCGGCTGGGCATGGTATTTCAGCAAGCGGCTCTATTCGACTCCCTAACGGTGGAGGAAAACGTCGGTTTTTTGCTCTACGAGCACTCGCGGCTGCCGCGAGCCCGCATTCGGGAACTGGTGGCGGCCAAGCTGGAGGCGGTGGGGCTGGCGGGTAAGGAGAACAGCCTGCCGGAAGAGCTCTCTGGGGGGATGCGCAAACGGGCTAGCTTTGCCCGCGCCATCATAGAGGATCCCTCTCTGCCCCAAGACGAGCCGCAACTGCTGCTTTACGACGAGCCCACAGCGGGCCTGGATCCCATTGCTTCCACCGTAATCGAAGACCTCATCCGGGATCTGCAACAGGTGAAAAAAGCTTGCGAGAGCTACATCGTCGTAACCCACCAGCACAGCACCATCTACCGTGCCACCGACCGCGTTGTGCTCTTGGCCCAGGGGCGGGTGCAGTGGGAGGGATCCGTGCAAGAGATTGAGACGAGCGACAACCCCTTTGTGCGGCAATTCTTCAGCGGTAGTGTAGAAGGGCCAATTCAAGTGGCAGGGCAGGTGTGATGCGTTCGCGAGCCATCCGAGAAGGGGCAGTGGGCCTGTTGATCTTGGCGGGGGTTCTGATCTTTGCCGGGCTGTTTCTGTGGATCTACAACCTGCGCTTTGGCAGCCGCGGCTTTCGGTTTACCGTTACCTATCCCGGCGTGGCCGGCCTGGCGGAGGGCTCTAGCGTGCGGCTGCGGGGGGTAGCTGTGGGCCGGGTGGAGCGCATCGTGCCTCAGGCAGCTCAGGTGGAGGTCCAGGTGGCCATCGACCAGCCCTTGATCATCCCTCGCGATGCTCTGTTTATTACCCAGCAAACAGGGTTGGTGGGGGAGACGGTGGTGGACATCTTGCCTAGGGGGAGTGTCGAGGGGGCAGTGGGATCCCCCCTAGCTGCCGATTGCGACCGCAGCCAAATCATCTGCGATGGCGATGTGGTGGAGGGCACACCGGGGGTGGATTTTGGCCAGTTGCTGATTCGCCTGGAGCGGTTGCTTGCACGGGTTGACGATGATGAGGTTTTTAGCACCCTTAACGCCACCCTAGAAGGGATCACCCGCGCTGCCGACAGCGTGGCCAACCTCTCGGAAACCCTGGAAGAGCGGGTGGCAGCCCTGCGCACGGAAGATCTGGACTTGTTGGAATTTACCAAGGCGGCTAGAGCAGTGAGCCAAACTGCCACAAGTCTCCAGGAGGCTGCCGACCAGTTCACGGCCCTGCTTCTAGAAAATCGCGCCTCGCTCCAGGCCGCCCTAGAGAATATCCAGCAGGTGAGCGCCGATCTGGAGGCGATGTCGAGCGCGGTTCGCCCGCTGCTTACCGATCCGCAACTGCAGGAGGAGGTGCGCCAGATCCTAGTAGGGGCACGAGTAACGGCGGAGAACACGGCCAAGGCCACTGAGGATCTGCGGCAGCTTGCGGCTGCCCTAAGCGACCCGGGCACCCTAGCAACCTTGCGCCAAACCCTGGACTCCGCCCGCATCTCCTTTCAGAACGTGCAAAAGATCACGGCTGACATCGACGAGCTTACCGGGGATCCCCAGTTTCGCCGCGCCCTGCGAGAGCTGGTGTTGGGGCTGAGCAACTTGGTTTCCAGCGCCCCTTCCAACAACGGGATTCAGCCCGCTGCTGCCCAAGTCGCGCCCGTTTCTTTTACCCTCGCCCCTATGGGGCAGCAGCCGGTTCCCCAAGAGGAAGCCAAGATCCCTGCCGAGATCCGCTCCCCTAGCAGCGGCAAAAGCCATTGAAGGGATCCCGAAGCTGGGGTAGGCTTTGCGGGTATAGGACGCCGCGCCGTTGACCAGGGTTGAGGTGTGAGGAATGTGTGGCATTGTCGGCTATGTGGGCTTTCAGTGGGCTGCCCCCATTCTGGTGGAGGGCCTACGCACCTTGGAGTATCGCGGCTATGACTCCGCAGGCATTGCCACCGTGGATCCAGAAGAAGGCTTGAGGATCGTGCGGGCCACCGGCAAGCTGCACAACCTGGTGGTGAAACTCACTACAAACATGCCCACAGCCAAGGTGGGGATTGGGCATACCCGCTGGGCCACTCACGGCGGCATTAGCGAAGAAAATGCCCATCCCCACTGCGACGTCCAGGGGCGCGTCGTGGTTATTCAAAACGGCATTGTGGAGAACTACCTGGAGCTAAAGGAAGAGCTGCTGCGGCGAGGGGTTACCTTTCGCTCCCAAACCGATACCGAAGTCATTGCCCAACTGCTCGGCCTCTACGTCGAGGAGCTGGGATCCTTTGAGGTGGCCTTTGGCAAAGTGATGGGACGGCTGCGGGGAGGAAATGCCGTGGTGGCTTTGGATCGGGAGGCGCCGGATCGGCTGATGGCCGCCCGCCTGGGCAATGCCGGGGCTGTGGTGATTGGGGAGGGGGAAGGGGAAAATTTTGTGGCCTCAGATCTGCCCGCCATCATCCGCCACACCCGCAGGGTGGTGTTTCTGGAAGATGGAGAGATGGCCATCCTCACCGACTCCAGCGTGCGCTATCAGCGCATTACCGGCGAGGAGCTGCGCAAAACCCCCCTTACAGTGGCCTGGGATCCGGTCTCGGCGGCCAAGGGCGGCTACAAGCACTTCATGCAAAAAGAGATCCACGAGCAGCCGCGCACCATCACCGAGACGCTGCGGGGGCGGGTGGATCTGGAAGCAGGCCGGGTGAACTTGGAGGGGCTGGCCCTGACAGAAGTGCAACTGGCTCAGGTGGAGCAGATCCACGCTGTGGCCTGCGGCACTGCCTGGCACGCCTGCCTGGTGCTCAAGTACTTCATTGAGAGCCTGGCCCGCACCCCGGTGCAGGTGGACTACGCTTCCGAGTTTCGCTACCGCCAGCCGGTGCTGCGTCCCCACAGCCTGCTTTTGGCTCTTACTCAATCCGGGGAGACGGTGGATACGCTGGCAGCCATGAGCGAGGCCCGCAGCCAAGGGATCCCCACCCTAGCCATCGTCAACGCCATCGGATCCCAGGCCACCCGCCTGGCGGATGCGGGGGTTATCTACATCCACGCCGGGCCGGAGATCGCCGTGGCTTCCACCAAGGTCTTTACCGGCATGTTGGTGGCAGGGTACCTGCTGGCCCTGCAACTTGCCCAGGCCAAAGGGATCCTCAGCCCAGCCCAGATCCGCTCCCACCTGCAAGCTTTGATCGAGCTGCCAGCCAAGATCAGCCTCTTGTTGAAAGACGCCGCCCTCTACGACCACCTGGCGGAACAGTACCACCATGTCACCGACATGCTCTACCTGGGCCGCTGGGTCAATGCCCCCATTGCTCTAGAGGGGGCGCTAAAGATGAAAGAAGTGAGCTACATCCATGCCGAGGGCTACCCAGCAGGGGAGATGAAGCACGGCCCCATTGCTCTCATCGACGAGCGCATGCCAGTGGTGTGCATTGCCACCCGCGATCCTGTCTACGAAAAAATGCTCTCCAACATCGAGCAGGTGCGGGCGCGGGGCGGGCGGGTCATTGCTCTAATTAACCCGGAAGATACCCAGGTGCGGGAGAAAGCCGACCACGTCATCGAGGTGCCCAGCACCACTCCTCTGCTGTCAGCGGTTTTGAACGTCATCCCCTTGCAGTTGTTTGCCTATGCCATGGCCCTCCGCCGGGGAGCCGACGTGGATCAGCCGCGTAACTTGGCCAAGTCGGTTACGGTTGAATGAGCAGCGTTTGGTGAACCTTTCACCTAATCTAGGTTTTGCACAATTCGGGAAAGCTCACTTCTCTCGTCCACACTGATTCGGGTCGGGGATCCGCTGATAATCCGCTCGTAGCCGCGGAAGGAATCGCGAATTTCAATGCCCGAGTTGGAGATGACGTACTCGCGGATGCCCTTGTCGTGCCAAGATCCCCGCATCTTAAAGACGTTGAGGGCCCGCGCCATCTCGCCCCGAATCTCCACGTACTGCAGCAGAATAATTGTGTCGGTAATGGTGGAGATGTGGGACTCAGTGATGGAGTGGGATCCCATGAATTGGTCAGTAGTGTTGGTGAAAAAGCCAGTGATCTCCTCCTGCTTGGCTAGGCTAGTTACACCAATAACAAACTGCCGAAAAGCATCTTGGCTTACGCCCCGCGCCAGCGCCGAGAGGGAGTCAATGGCCATGCGGGAAGGTTTGAAGGCCATCATCTCCGCTTTGATCCGCTGCAGATGGTCTTCCAGACCAGCAGACTCGGGGTAGGCGCAGATGATCTTGAGGAGGCCCTGCCGTTCAAACCCCTCTAGGTCGATGCCCCAGGAAGAGGCATTGCGGGCAAGCTGCGCCCGCGACTCTTCATAGGCAAAGAGAAGGCAGCGCTCCCCATTCAGGCAGCCCCGCTCGAGGAACTTGCTCACTAGCGAAGTCTTGCCAGTTCCCGTGGCGCCGGTGGCCAGGATAATTGAGTCCTTGAAGAAGCCACCGCCACACATTTCGTCCAGCTTCTCAATTCCAGAAGAGATGCGCACATTGGAAGAGCGCTGAGTAAGTTGCATCGCCCCCAAGGGGAAGATGCTGATCCCCTCGTTGGTGATGGTAAAGGGATATTCGCCCTTCATGTGGGTGGTGCCGCGCAGCTTCAAGATCTCGATGGTGCGCCGCCGTTTTTCTCCTTCCAGGATGTTGCGCAGGATTACCACGTTGTCGGAGACAAATTCCTCCACCCCGTAGCGAGCAATTGGGCCGTACTCGTCCGTGCGCTCCGTGGTCATGACGGTGGTGACGTTGGCCTGCTTGAGGCGGGCCGTCAAGCGGAAGAGCTCCCGCCGCACCACGCCGGCAGGGTCGTACTGCTGAAAGATGGCGGTCACCGAGTCGATGGCAACCCGCTTGGCCTTGTATTTGCGAATGGCGTACTGGATGCGTTCGATGAGGCCAGACAAATCGAAGTTGCCGCTGACCTCGTAGCCCTCCGGGTCTGGAGAAGCATCCAAGATAAAGAGCTGACCTTTGTCGATGAGGGCCTGCAGATCCCAGCCAAAGCTGGAGGCGTTGCGGATAATGTCGGCAGGGGTTTCCTCAAAGGTAACGAAGATTCCCGGCTCTTGGTACTTGACGATGCCGTTGTAGATAAATTGCAAGGCAAACAGGGTCTTGCCCGTACCCGAGGTGCCGCTGACCAGGGTGGCGCGCCCCAGGGGCAGGCCGCCGTGGCTGATGTCTTCAAAACCTTCGATGCCCGTTTGCTTCTTGGGGATCCCGCGCAGCTCTGGGCTGCCGTTGCGGCGGCTAAGGATCTCCTCGGCAGCATTCTCCTGCAGGTTTTCCGGCCCAGAAGGTTCCAATGGCTGGCTCATCCTGCTCTCTCTCCTCTTAATCCTCTTCGTCCGCTTCTTTGCAGAGTAGATCTAGGCCGATGAGCACCTTCTCGCGGTTGGACAAGTCGCCAATGATCTTCCGTACCGGCGGCGGCAAAACCTTGGTCAGGGTTGGTGTCGCCAAGATCTTATCCTCCTCTGCCAGTTGCGGGCTCTTCAAGACATCGATTACCTTCAGGCTGTAGACGCCGCCGAACTCCTTTTCTAGGATCTCTTGCAAGGTGTTGAGGGCGCGCAGAGAACTGGGCGTATTGCCCGCCACATAGAGCTTGAGGACATAGGCTTTGCGACTGGACATGGCTAGGGATCTCTTGGAGCAGGTTTGGGAAGGGAGCGGCGGTACATTTCACTGAGGTGAGCCATCACGTCGATGAGGGTGAGGCGGTAATCCAGCAGGATCTCTTCGCTGCGACCCTCCAGCTTCAGTTGTTTGGCAAAATCCTCCATCAGGTTCATGTGCAGCTCCAAGAGTTGGGCAGCACTGATGTCGGCAAAAAAGGCAAGCGCCACCAGCTCGTCAATGCGGGCATTGACCGTCTCAGGAGATTGGAAATAGTCCAAGACAATGGCCTGGTAAAGATTGCGCAGCCGCCGCATGAGGGCCTGTTGCTCCTCAGGGGGCAGGTGGCGATAAAACAGGGCTGGATCCCGATGGTAGTACACCCCGGCATAGCCCAGCCGCTCCCGCAGCTTTTCTGCCAGCCGCTGCTGTTGCCGGTAACTGTCCTCAGGGTGGGGGAGGGCTGGGGGCAAGCTGCAGATGGGAGAAACCTGGAGAAAGAAGGCAATGGCCCGACTAACAAGCAGCTCCAAGGTGGAAGGGGAAGTCGGGGTCGGGGGGCAAAGCAGCTCTTGGGGCGAGACAAGGCGAACCAGGGTAGCGTTGTGGTAGAAAAATTGCTCTCGCTTCAGCAAAGCTCTGGCCTCTGGAGAAAGGGGAGGCGCGGCGGAGAGGCTGGCAGCTTTTTCTGGTTGGAGCTCGGCCGCCTCTGCAACCATAGCCACCACGGCTGGCAACAGCAGCCCCTGCTTGCAGAGCTGTTGGCCTAGCGCCTCCAGCGTGGGTAGCCGCTCCAGGGCTACCAAGAGCACCAGGCAGTCTGGATGGCTTTCTTCCTGTTGCAGGGCTTCCAGGAGAGTCTGGGGATCCTGGAAAACCTCAGTTACAAAACGGTCTGGCGGCAGCAAAACCTCTAGCGCCAGCTGCTTTCCTCCAGCCGGCTCCCAGGCGAGCAAAAAGCAAACGTGCAGCGGATAGGCGCTGGTCTCCAACAGGATATAACGATAAGAACTGTCTCTAATCTTAAACTTCCTAAACTGCCTGGAATCTGCCTCGCGCTCAAGAAGCCTACACTGGGGGTGCCCCATGCTGCCTTTGATTATCGACTGTGACCCTGGCCAAGACGACGCTGTAGCCCTGCTGCTGGCGCTGGCCTCGCCTGAGCTAGAGGTGCTGGGCATTACCACGGTAGCCGGCAACGTCTCTTTGGAGAAGACTAGCCGCAACGCCCGGCAGATCTGCGAGTTGGCCGGCCGCCCGCAGGTGGGAGTTTATGCCGGCTGTCCCCGCCCGCTGTTGCGCCCCCTGGAAACCGCGGAGGAGGTGCACGGCAAAAGCGGGATCGACGGGGCCAATTTGCCAGAGCCGCAGATGCCGCTGGGATCCCAGCACGCGGTGCAGTTTCTCATGGAGACCCTTAGGGGGGCGCAGCAGCCCGTAACCTTGGCGTTGTTGGGCCCGATGACCAACCTGGCGGTGGCCCTAGTGCAGCAGCCCCAGATTGTGGAGCGCATCGGGCGGCTGGTGTTTATGGGAGGATCCGCTTTTGAGGGCAATGTCACGCCGGCTGCCGAGTTCAACATCCTCACTGATCCCCACGCCGCCCAGATTGTCCTCAGTGCCGGGATCCCCGAAGTCGTCATGCTCGGCCTAAATGTTACCGGACAAGTCCTCAGCACCCCAGAGCGGATCGAGCGCATCCGCGCCCTGGGCACTCGCGTTGGGCAAACGGTGGCCGACATGCTTACCTTCTACGGCAAGTTTGATGTCCGGCGCTACGGCCTGCCAGGAGGGCCCTTGCACGATCCCTGTGTCATTGCTTACCTCCTGCAGCCGCAGTTGTTTGAGCTCAAACCCTGCTATGTAGAGGTGGATACCGTCAGCCCGCTCAACCTGGGCCGGACGGTGGTGGATCGCTGGGGCCTCAGCGGTCGCCCGGCCAACGTGCAGGTGGCTTTTGGGGTGGATGCAGAAGGGTTCTACCGCCTGCTCACTGAGCGCTTGGGCCGCTATCGCTAGCTAAAGAGGAAAACAATGAGCCAGACCCCCCCAGCTCCCTTTGGCAAACCGGCGTGGCTAAACCTGCCCACGGCTTTTACCCTGTTGCGCCTAGTAGGGATCCCCTTCATCCTGGGGGGACTGAGCCTGAGATCCCCAGAGGGGGAAAGACTGGCCCTCTGGGCGTTTCTAGGGGCAGCGGCAACCGATTGGCTGGATGGCTACCTGGCCCGCCGCTACGGGCTGGTCACCGACCTCGGCAAGGTTTTGGATCCCTTGGTGGATAAGCTGCTGGTGCTGGCGCCGCTGCTGGGCCTGGTGGAGCTGGGGCGGATCCCGGCCTGGGGGGCTTTCCTGTTGGTGGGGCGAGAGCTAGCCATCGCTGGCTGGCGGGCCAACCAAAGTCAGGTTCACAGCGCCAATTTCTGGGGCAAAGCCAAGACGGCAGTCCAAATCCTGGCCATTGCCCTGCTCATCCTCAATTGGCCGGGTGGGATCCCCTGTTTTTGGGTGGCGGTGGCCCTTACCCTGATTTCGGGGCTAATCTACTTGCGCAGCAACCATGCCGCCGCAACCTCTTCCCCCGCAAAGGACTCCCTGGCCTGACAACCTTCCCGAGCAGCGCATCCTCGGCCTCGACCCCGGCTTGGGGACGGTGGGCTTTGGCTGCATTCTGGCCAGATCCGATGGTCTCCAGTCTCTGGACTACGGCATCATCAGCACGCCCGGGGAGCAGCCCATCCACGAACGGCTGCAGATTCTCTACGAGGATTTGAGGGAGCTCCTGCGGCAGCTGCAGCCTCACCAGGTGGCCCTGGAAAAGCTCTTTTTCTACAAGATGAGCAACACCATCCCCATTGCCCAGGCGCGGGGGGTGATTTTGCTCGTCTTGGCCCAGCATCAGCTAGTGCCGGTGGAGTTTACCCCCGCCCAGGTGAAGCAAAGCCTAACAGGCTATGGCCGCGCCGACAAACAGGCCGTACAGGCTGCCGTGGCCCGCGAGCTCAACCTGCCCTGCTTACCCCGTCCCGACGACGCTGCCGATGCCCTAGCCCTTGCCATCACCCTCTGGCACCACCGCTTTGCCTAGGGCTTTTTCGGGATCGCTAAACTAGACTCAGGAGCGCAAAATACAAAAGCCTTATGCCTTCCTCTTCTGTGGATGTTTGCGAGCTGCCCCTATTTCCCTTGCCAGAGGTGGTGTTGTTTCCAGGCCGTCCCCTGCCGCTGCACATTTTTGAGTACCGCTATCGCATGATGCTCAACACCATCCTGGAGACGGATCGGCGCTTTGGGGTGCTGATGTTCGATCCCCAAAAGGGATCCCCTGTCCAAGTGGGCTGCTGTGCAGAGGTGGTGCAGGTGCAAAGGCTGCCGGACGACCGCATGGATATTATGACCGTGGGACGGCAGCGCTTCCGCGTGCTGGACTACGTGCGGGAAAAGCCTTTCCGGATTGGGCTGGTGGAGTGGATTGAGGACGAGCCCCCCCAGGGCGATCTTCAAGACTTGGTCGCTCAGGTTTCTACTCTGCTCCAAGAGGTGGTGCGCCTCTCCAGCAAGCTGATGGAACGGGAGGCGGCACTGCCAGACTCGTTGCCCACCGACCCTGTAGAGCTATCCTACTGGGTTGCTAGCCACTTCCATGGAGCCCCTCGCGATCAGCAGGCGCTATTGGAAATGGTCAGCACTGAAGCTCGGCTGCGGCGGGAAGCCGAGATCCTCGAGTCCGCCTGCAAGCACTTGGCTGCCCGCACTGCCCTCAAGGATCTCTTTTCCAAGAGTTCTTGAAGTTGCCCAAAAAGCAGAGCAGGTCAATGTCAACGGGCTTGCAAGTGCGCTGGTGTCACGATATCCGCCAGATCCCTGCCTCTAGTTGGCACGCTCTGCAAACGGAGCGCACCTCTCCCTTTTTGGAATACGAGTGGCTATACAGCTTAGAGGCTTCCGGCTGTGCCGGCCGCAACACGGGTTGGCTGCCTTGTCACCTGCTTGTGGAGGCGGGGGGACAGCTGATTGCGGCGGCTCCCTTGTATTTGAAAAGCCACAGCCAGGGAGAATTTGTCTTCGACCAGGAGTGGGCTGCTGTGGCCGCCCGACTGGGGGAACGCTACTACCCTAAGCTCATCGGCATGGCTCCCTTTACGCCGGCCACCGGCTATCGCCCTCTTGTCCACCCCGACTACTCAGAGGCAGAGGTGTGGCCCTTGATGTTGGCCGCCATCGATCGCTTCTGCCAAGATAACGATATTTCCGTGTTCAGCCTGCTCTACGTGGATTTGGAGTGGCGATCCCAGCTAGAAGCCGACGGATTCACCCCCCGAATTACCCACAACTACCAGTGGCACAATCCTGGCTACCGCTCTTACGAAGACTTTTTGAGCCAGTTCAACGCCAACCAGCGGCGCAATATCAAGCGAGAGCGGGCCGCCATGGAAAAAAGCGGCATAGAACTCAAGGTCTACACCGGTGAGGAAATCACGCCGCGTCTACTTTCTCTCATGTACGACTTCTACAGCAACACCTGCGCTCAGTTTTGGAACTGGAGCAAATACCTTAACCGCCGCTTTTTTGAATCCCTCTATCCCAACTACCGGCAGCGACTGGTGCTAGTAGCCGGAGAGCGAGATTCAGAAGTGATAGGAATGTCTTTTTGTGTCCGCAAAGGGGATCGCCTCTTTGGGCGCTACTGGGGCTGCCGGGAAGAGGTGAAGTTCTTGCACTTTAACGTGTGCTACTACGAGCCCATTGCCCTGGCCATCCGGGAGGGGATCCGCAACTTCGATCCCGGAGCCGGGGGATCCCATAAAATCCGACGGGGATTCCCAGCTACACCAGTGTATAGCTACCACCGCTTCTATCGTCCACGGCTAGGGCAGGTTTTGGTGCCCTATTTAAACCGCGTCAATCCCCTCGTGTTGGCCGAGCTGGAGAGAGTCAATCAGAACGAGGTCCCCTTTCGAGAAGACATTCTGCCTTCTTTGTCTACCCTCACTCGAGGCTAAACAACTACCACTGGATAAGCTTTCTCTGGACTGCCGCCATGCACATGGCAACGCGAGCATTGATCTCATCTTCCGACCCAAAGATATCAAGCTTTTCTTTGAGTCTTTGAATACAGTTTTGTACGGTCTTTTTGCTCGTGTGGATGCGGTCAGCAATGGCCTGGTCAGTAAGGGCCTCCTTGCAGAGTAAGTTTAAGACTTCAATTTCCCGCTCCGTCAACTTCGTTAGGCCGCGCAACTCTCGCGGCATGCGCAATTCCCCGTTGAGAGCACTTTTGGCCCCTTCCAGGAAGACGCTGCGCCGCTCCATTTTGTTGACGGCGGCAAATCCGCCCTGGTGCTTGCTGATTAGGCCCACCAGGGGAGTTAGCAGCAGGGGCTCGCTGGAATAAACCATCACGTTCAGGGTGGGGTAGTTCTCGAAAATATGGCGCAACAACTCTAGGCCCGGCTCAGCAGACTGCTCGCCGCTGGTTTGACCGTAGAGCAAGTCGACCACCACCAGGTCTGGCTGCTCCCGCTGCAACCGCCGGATGGCGTCCATCGGATTGGAAACAGCAATGCACTGGGCATCGGCTGCAATCCGCTGTAGCCACTCGCAATTGTTTTGGGCGACCTCGGGATGATCCTCGACCACCAAAAACTTAAGCGGGGCAGTTCGGCTCTCAACCTCAGACATCAATCCTCTCCTCAAATCCACTGTCAGCTGTGAGGGACAGCAAGCACACCCCTGCCGTCTAGGGATCCTACCAGCCAGCTACCCTAGGGTAGCCTCAAGCTGGGTCGGGGAAGACATATCGAGCTAGGCTAGAGGGCGATGTCAACCGGATTCTAACCGTGGTACCCCTCCAAGATCGCAACCCCACTACCCGCCCGGCCTATGTTACCTATGCCCTGGTCCTCATCAACATCCTGGTTTTTGTGTATGAGCTTACCCTATCCCCGCAAGAACTGGTGGCCTTTTTCCGAGAGTGGGCAGTGGTGCCAGCGGAACTAACGGCCAGCTTCCGAGGCGAGATCACCTCTTCGCTGCGCCCCGAATGGGTAACTCTATTCACCTCACAATTTTTGCATGGGGGCTTCCTGCATCTTGGCGGCAACATGCTCTTTTTGTGGGTCTTCGGCAACAACGTCGAGGATCGCCTGGGCCATGTGCGCTACCTCATTTTTTACCTAACTTGTGGAGCCTTGGCCGCCCTAACTCAGTGGTTTTTCGATATGGAGTCCGCCATCCCTTCGCTGGGGGCAAGTGGGGCTATTGCGGGGGTGTTGGGAGCCTACATCCTGCGGTTTCCCCAGGCTGAGATCCTGACTTTGGTGCCCCTGGGCCTTTTTACCACAACCGTCTATGTTCCCGCCTGGGTGTTTTTGGGCTTTTGGTTTGTGCAACAGGCATTTTATGGCATTGCTAGCCTGCAGACTCCTATCAATATTGGCATGGAGGGGGGAGGGATCGCCTACTGGGCCCATGCCGGAGGTTTTGTGTTTGGTCTCATCTTGGGGCCCTTGATGGGGCTGTTTGCTGGCAAAAGCCCCTATGACCGCCAGCAGCAGCACTACCCAGACTTAGATCTGTAGCTCTGACTGTCAGATTCCAAAGGCAACTTGCGAGGAAAAAAGCATGGTCAGTCTACCTGCCAAGTCTTTAACTCTGGAGGAGTTTCTACACCAGCCGGAAACTGAGCCTCCTAGCGAGTTCATGGAAGGAGAAATTACCCAAAAACCGATACCACAAGCAAAACATAGACGTCTCCAACTAAAACTGGGCAGCTTCATCAACGAGCTGTTGGAGCCTCCTCAACTAGGGATGGCCTTTCCAGAGCTACGCTGCACCTTCGCCGGATATGCAATTGTGCCCGACATTTCTGTGATCGTCTGGGAGCGGATTCCTGTGGATGAAGACGGCACTATTCAAAACCTCATACCTTTCTGCCCTGATTGGGCGATCGAGATCCTCTCTCCCGATCAAAACCAAGTGAAGCTGGTCAAAAAAATCTTGATCGGCTTGGCCCACGGCTGCCAAATGGGGTGGATCGTAGCTCCCGAAGAAAGGGTTGTTTTTGTCTACCCTGCCGGGCAACAGCCGACAGTGCATGAGGATCCCCAAGAGGTTATCCCCGTTCCCGCCTTTGCCCAAGGGATCCAACTGAGCATCGAGACATTGTTTGGCTGGCTGCAGGTTTAGGCTGGCAAAAGGCAGCTACCTCCTTCAACGGCTGTTGGAGAGAGCAGGAGCTTGGGCAACTGTCCCACTGGCCTGGGGCAGTTCCTGCCGCAGCAGGGCCACCAAGGCATTCGTGGACTGGTCGTAGAGGCTAGTTACCAGCTTGGGGTAAAGCCCAATGCCGATGACAGGGATGAGCAGACAGGCGATGATGAACACCTCTCGCGGCTCGGCATCCACCAATTCTTCGTGTTCGGTGAGCTCTTTGTTTTCCGGGCCAAAGAAGATCTGGCGCAGCATCGACAGCAGGTAGATGGGAGTCAGAATCACCCCAACGGCGGCTAGGAAAACTACCACCAGCCGGAAGGGAAGGGAGTAGGCATCGCTGGTAGCCATGCCGACAAAGACCATCAGCTCAGCCACAAAGCCGCTCATGCCGGGCAGCGCCAGAGAGGCCAACGAGCAGGCGGTGAACATCGAGAAAATCTTGGGCATCTTTAAGCCAACGCCGCCCATTTCCTCCAGCTCCAGGGTATGAGTGCGGTCGTAGGTGGCCCCCACCAAGAAGAAGAGGCTGGCCCCAATGAGCCCGTGGGAGATCATCTGCAGCATGGCGCCACTCATGCCGATCTCCGTTAGGGATCCGATGCCGATGAGGACGAAGCCCATGTGGCTGATGGAGGAGTAAGCGATCTTCCGCTTCAAGTTGCGCTGGGCAAAGGAAGTGAGGGCAGCAAAGATGATGTTCACCACCCCCAGCACGATCAAGACGGGTGCAAAGTAAAGGTGGGCATCCGGCAGCATGCCCGCGTTCATGCGCATCAGGGCATAGCCCCCCATCTTGAGCAGGATCCCGGCCAGCAACATGTGAACGGGTGCCGTGGCTTCGCCGTGGGCATCGGGCAGCCAGGTGTGCAAGGGGAAAATGGGCAACTTCACCCCATAGGCAATGAGGAAAGCTCCGTAGAGCAGCAACTGGAAGTTCAGTGGATAGCTTTTGCTAGCCAAATCCGTCATGTCAAAGCTGACGGGATCCCCGTAGAAGGCCATAGCCAAGCCCGCCACCAGGATAAACAAGGAGCTGAGGGCGGTGTAGAGAATGAACTTGGTAGCCGCATAGAGGCGGTTAGGTCCCCCCCAGATGGAGAGGAGCAAATACACCGGGATCAGCTCCAGCTCCCACATCAGGAAAAACAGCAGCATGTCCTGCACGGCGAACACCCCAATCTGGCCGCCGTACATAGCCAACATGAGAAAGTAAAACAGGCGCGGCTTAAGGGTAACCGGCCAAGCGGCCAAGATGGCGAGGGTGGTTACAAAGGCCGTGAGCAGGATCAGCGGCATGGAAAGGCCATCGGCCCCAACTGACCAGCTCAAGCCCACTTGGGGCACCCAGGTGTAGCGCTCCAGCAGTTGCAAGCCCGTCTGGCTGGGGTCGTAGCCCACATAGAATCCAGCCAGCAGGATGAGCAGGTCAGTAACCGCAACAAACAGGGCAAACCAGCGGATCCGCTCCGCCAACTTTTGGGCATAGGCCCGGGTGGTGGGATCCCCCGCCGGCGCCGGGATCACCGGAATGAAGAGGGCGGCCACCACCGGATAGACAATGACTGTGGTCAGCCAGGGAAACTCGTGCAAGCTGGGCAGCGCCATGAAGATAACCTCGTTACGCTAAGTTCGTGCCACACCCTTCCAGGAAGATTGCTGTCGGCTACAGCCAACAGCCCTTCATCAGTATCTCTGCTCAGTAAACCTCCAGGACTATCTTACTCAAGGCTCCTTCGCTCTTCGTCGCCGGGGATGCTCCAACCGGTGCCCCTCCCAAGCCTCACTGCCTGATCCCTGGTTGGCCAACCCTGCACAATTGGGCCTGGACAAGGCCACTGCTGCTGGATAACAATAGGCAGAAACAGTACTTAACAACCAAGCCAAGTCTGCCTCAGGGGTGGCTCCGGGCGAAGCTTCAAGGTATGGCACTGCATGCGGAGTTGCACCGCCACCTAGGCGGTTCGGTTGTTCCCAGGATTTTGTGGCGCTACCTGCATCGCCACGGGTCTCCCCTGGCAGAACGCTTTCCCGACTACGCTGAGTTTGAGGAGTTCTACACCCGCCCCCGCAACACCCTGGAAGAGTACCTAGAGCTGCACACCCTGGTGGAGCAGGTGCAAACTCTAGAGAGCTTACCCTATTTCGTCTACCGCCTGATCCGGGGGGCCTATGTCTTTGAAGACCTGGCCTATCTGGAAATTCGCTACACCCCCTACCTACGCACGGATCCTAGGCTGGACGAGGCCGATCGCCTCAAGCAGATGCGGCAAGTCATTGAGATAGTGGGGCAGGCCTGCCAGCAGCGAGAATATCCCATCATCACTACCCAGATCGTGTGTTTGCACTCCCGCCTGCCCAGCCACATCAACCGCGCCATGGTCGAGGCGGCTGCTGAGTCGGAGTATGTCAGTGGCATTGACCTGGCCGGGGGAGATAAGGCCTACGGCGAGCGGATGGACGAGTGGATTGAGCTCTTCAAGTACGCCCTGGCCCGTGGCCTCAAAACTACTGCCCACCTCTATGAGACGCTGGATGGCTGTTATCCAGAGCTGTTGCCCTATGTCTTGCGGATTGGTCATGGCATTCAGATCCCTCTCCACTACCCAGAGCTGCTGCCAGAGCTGGCGCGGCGGGGCCAATGCCTGGAGGTCTGTCCTACCACTTACCTGAAGACAGGTACGCTGCCCAGCTTGGAGCCCCTTAAACTGGTCTTTGACCGCTGCTTTGAGGCAGGGGTGGATATCGCCATCTGCACCGACAACGCCGGCTTGCACAATGTGCGTCTGCCGTTTGAGTACGAGAACCTACTGACCCACGACATCATCGATTTCGATCAGCTTAAGCGGTGTCAGGAGGCGGCTTTTCGCCACGCTTTTGCCTGGCCTTACAAAGAATACCCAGCTCTGCTGTTGTCGGAGCTCCAGCGGTCGGCATCGGCTTCCTTAGTGGCTTTGTAGAACCTAGGTAGCCTGTAAGCCAAGGTTTAACGCCGCCGTTAGGTAAGGGTTTGCTCATGCGGGAACAATCGGATCTCTTGACCCGTAGCCTCATCGCCCTGATCCGAGGCTACCAGGTGGCCATTTCCCCTCTGCTACCGCCTGCCTGCCGCTACTACCCCACTTGCTCCCAGTACATGCTGGAAGCGGTGCGGCGCTATGGGGCCATCCGAGGGGGTTGGCTAGGGATCCGCCGCCTCTGCCGCTGCCATCCTTGGCACCCAGGGGGCTACGATCCAGTGCCTGACTTGCCGGGATCTGCAGCCGACGAAAACTGTCGCCCCAGCCGCAACTGAACGCTTCAGTTGCTGTTATCGGTAGCAGGCTACCGCCTCGATTTCCACCAAAGCATTGAGGGGCAGACAGGCCACCTGGATACAGGAGCGGGCTGGTGCGGGCTCGGTGGCGAAGAACTCTCGATAAACCTCGTTCATGGCGGCAAAGTCTTTCATATCCGCCAAAAAGACCGTGGTTTTTACCACATTGGCTAGGCACGTTCCCCCCGCTTCCAGCACCGCCTTTAGGTTTAGCAGCGCCTGCCGAGTTTGCGAGGCAACATCTTCTCCCACCAACCTGCCGGTTTTGGGATCCAAGCCCAACTGGCCAGCAGTAAACAGGAAAGGCCCGGAAGCGACAACGCCCTGGCTGTAAGGACCTACAGGGGCAGGAGCAGCCTCGGTTCGCACCTCCCGGGGACCTGCCCCGGCTTGAGGCTTAGAACTGACCGGCTTCCTCTGCTCCATGGGGATTGGCGGAACTCTGCAGCTAACCTACCACAGCTGGATCCCCGGCAATGGCAAGATCTACTCGTCGGCCAAAAGAAGCACCTATGCCCTTAATTAAGTTGCAAACGCCGCTGCAGCCTGAACCTGCCGCTGTGGAGGAGCTGCTCAAGTCGCTCTCTGCCGCTCTGGCCAAACAGGTGAGCAAGCCGGAAGCCTACGTGATGACCGCCTTTGAAGGAGGGATCCCGATGACCTTTGGCGGCAGTGCGGATCCCTGCTGCTACGCGGATCCCTGCTGCTACGTGGAAATCAAAAGCGTGGGTCAATTTTCCGCCGAGCAAACCCGGGCCATGAGTGAGTTTTTTTGCAGCGCCATCGAGGCAGCTTTGGGGATCCCGAAGAAGAGGATTTTCATCGAGTTCACCGAGGCCAAGGGCTACCTCTGGGGATGGAATGGCACAACCTTTGGATGAAATGCCGCCCAAGAAAACTGAAACGAGGAACGGCTGCCGTTGGCAAGAACCTAACCAAC
This sequence comes from Synechococcus sp. W65.1, assembly GCF_047461615.1. Taxonomy (NCBI): domain Bacteria; kingdom Bacillati; phylum Cyanobacteriota; class Cyanophyceae; order Synechococcales; family Synechococcaceae; genus Synechococcus; species Synechococcus sp. W65.1. The sequence goes on from NZ_JANSHI010000017.1 coordinate 40,910, forward strand.
AAGCTGGCAGAGGGTTTTCTGTCTTTCTCGATCCTGGTCCTCTAGCTCTTGGATGGCCTGTTGGTACACCTGGGCAGGGGTGGATCCCTGGCTGACCTGCTGCAGCCAGCGCTGGGCCTCGTTGCCCCGCTGGAGCAGAGTTTGCAGGGGAGCCAAGAAGCAGCCCAGCCCCTGGGGTTGGCCAATGCGCCAGGCTTCGGCCAGCAGCTCTTCAATCCACTCCTGGGCTGAGCGTTCGCGGCCGGTGCGCCAATCGATCAGCCGGGCTTGCAAGGACTCGCGGGCGGCAGCTTGCTCGTTAGCCTCGCAAAGGCTCTCCAGCTCCGCAGGGGTAAAGGGCCCCTGCAAGGGATCCAGAACCTCCGGCTGGGATAGCAATTGCCAGAGGCGGGCCTCCACCAAGGCAGCAATGGCCAGGACCATCACTGGGTCCGCCACCAGGTCGCAGATGCGCAGCTCCACCCGGTTGAGATGGTAGGGCCGCTCCGGACCATTAGGCCGCACAGAAGCCCAGAGGTGGCGCACATTCTGCATCGTGCCCAGGGCCAGTTGCTCCTGCATCCAGGCGATGTAATGGGCGTGATCCCGGAAGAAGGGCACCTGAGCTGGCGTTTTGGGAAACACCTGCCAACGGCTGGAATGATAGCCCGTTACTTGGCCGTCCAGGAAAGGGGAAGAAGCGCTCAGGGCCAAGTAAAGAGGGGCTTCCGCCCGCAGCAGACGACAGGCGAGGAAAATGGCCTCGCTATCCGGCAGGCCAACATTGATGTGGATGCTGGCAGTTACCACCCGCGTGCCATAGGTGCGCTCGATGTAGTCGTGGTAGGGGTTGCCCGGATCCGAGCGCTCAAAGTGGTCGCTGCCGCCCAAAGCCAGGGTGCTCCCCGGCAAGAGGGTGTAAGGGCCCAGGCGGCGCAAAAACTGCCGCAGTTGCAGGCGGGGCCGAAGGAGGGCACAGAGCAGATCTTCGTAGCGGCGAAGGGGTGGGGTGATGTACTCTACGTTGCGCCGATCCGGTTCTCGCATAAACCCCGGCAAGGCCTGGCAGATGCGATCCGACAGCCCCACCACTTCCCCGGCAGCGGTGCCGGTGTACATTTCTACCTCAAAGCCTTTGGTCAACAGCACAGGCCAGCCTCCAGCCGCAGCCTCCTCTGCCCATTTTCCCAGGGTTTCGCAGGTACTACAATGTCGGCAAGGCTTGAAGGCGAGCGCAAGGCCAGATGCGGGATCCCATCTATATCCTGGGGGCAGGGCCGGCGGGCATGGCGGCTGCCTATCGCTTGACCCAGCTAGGCTTCCCCGTGGTGGTAGTGGAACGAGAAGAGGGAGTCGGGGGCTTGGCCAAAAGCATTCGCTACCAGGGGTTCATTCTTGACTATGGCCCGCACCGGTTTTTTACCAAGATCCCAGCGGTGCTGGAGTTGTGGAACCAGGTTTTGGGATCCGAACAAGTAACTGTCCGGCGGCTTACCCGCATCTACTACCGCAAGCAATATTTTCAGTACCCCATTCAAGCTTGGGAAGTCCTGCGCAAAGTGGGGTGGTGGGAAAGCCTGCGCATTGTCCTTTCCTATCTTTGGGCACAACTCATTCCGCGGCCAGCTCCCCGCAACTTTGCCGATTGGGTCAAGGGCAAATTTGGCGCTCGACTCTTTCAGATTTTCTTTGAAGGCTATACAGAAAAGCTTTGGGGGATCCCTTGCACCGAGATCAGTGCTGATTGGGCTGCCCAGCGCATCAAAGGTCTCAGTCTTGGAGAGGCCATACGAAAAGCATTGGGGTGGAATCGAGGTTTGGTGAAATCTCTAATCGATCAGTTTCAGTTTCCTCGGCTGGGATCCGGCCAGCTCTACGAAAAAATGCAGGAGTTTTTGCTGGCCGAAGGTCAAAAAGTTTGGCTAAATACAGAGGTCATTGCCCTTAGGCATGAGGGATCCCGGATTGTCAAGCTGCAATTGCGCAATCTTCAGGATGGAAGTGAAACATGGGTCTCCCCCTCCCACGTCATCTCCTCGATCCCTCTGACAGTTTTGGTGCAGAGCCTACAGGAGTTGCCTCCTCCAGAGGTACTGCAGGCAGCCCGCAACCTCAAGTTTCGCAACACCGTTTTGGTTTATCTGATTGTGGAGGGATCCCAGCTTTTCCCCGATAACTGGCTGTATATCAACGACCCAACAGTGCAGGTCGGTCGGGTAACCAACTTCGCCAATTGGTCGCCGGCTATGCTCCCCAACCGAGAACAAACCCCCTTGTGCTGTGAGTATTGGTGCAACTTTGGGGATCCCTTGTGGCAAGCTCCCGAGGAGCAATTGCTGGCTTTGGCCGAGAGGGAGCTACGCCAAATTGGCCTGCTGCAAGGCCAGAAGATCTCTGGCGGCTTTGTGGTGCGCCTACCCCGCACCTATCCTATCTACACCGGCAGCTACAAAGAAGACTTGGCCATCTTGCGAAGGTACCTCGGCCAGTTTGAAAACTTGCAACTGGTGGGCCGCTATGGCTCGTTTAAGTACAACAACCAGGATCACAGCCTGCTGATGGGCCTATTGGCGGCCGAAAACGTTCTCCGCCCCGGCAGCCACGATCTCTGGCAGGTGAACTCCGACAGCGATTACCAAGAAGAGATCAAAGTGCCACCCGCACCCGCGAAGGTCCGACGATGAGCTTCTCGCTTGGCCCTCTTTTGCGGCAAAGCTGGCAGCGTCTTGCCCCTTTCTCTATCCAGGTTTTGCTGCCAAGCTTAGCCTTGACAGGGCTGGAGATCTTCTTGATCTCCCTCTGGAGCAAGGGGGATGACTATGCTTCTATCTTCAAGGGTTTAACCCAGTGGGATAGCCACTGGTATCTAGGGATTGTGCGGCGGGGCTATCAGTTTGTGGGCTTTGACAAGATCGCCTACGAGCAGAGCAATGTGGCTTTCTTTCCGGGCTATCCTCTGGCGGTGGCCATCATGAGCCGCCTGTTAGGAGTTGAGCCGGAGCTGGGGCTTTATCTTACTGCCCAGCTCTTTTGCTGGCTGATGTGGATTTACCTTTTCCTGTTTTACCGCCGCTGGCAGATCCCCACTCTTTGGCAGGTTTTGGCAAGTCTAATAATCTTGGTTTATCCTAGTAGCTTCTACTTGGTAGTAGGTTACAGCGAGTCTCTGTTCGTAGCCAGCCTGCTAGGTTTTTTCTACTGGTCAATGGACTTGAACTCTCTCCGGTCGGCACTTTTGGCTGGGGCCCACGGCTTGGCGATGAGTGCCACTCGCATTGTGGGCCTGCCGGTGGCGTTGCTTCCTCTGCTGCGCCTGGGGGAGGGATCCCGCCGTTGGTTTTGGACAGCCGGCGCCGCTGTTTTGGCCTTGTTGGGCGGGCTGAGTTTTTTCCTCTACTGTCAGCTCCGCTTTGGCCGTTGGGATCTCTACATCGAAATGCAGCGCTACTTTGGCCCCAGTTCTTTCAGCTACTTGGCTATTATTCAACCTCGTACTTATGCCCCCTTCTTTTCTAGTCGCTATTGGCAGTCCTTGTTTTCCCTTTCCGAGGCTTTGGGGGATGGGATATGGGCAATTTCCATCAGTCAACTGTTTGTTCCCCTCACGCTGGGATCCCTAGTTGTTACAGGCTTGCTGGATGGGTTGAGTGTCCTGGTGGGCAAGAGCCGGTGCTGGCAAGAGCGACTGGGGTTTCACCTAGCCGCCTGGGCCATGTTCTCCATTTCCGTGGCTGGCATGAGTGCTGTGGCCCAGAGAAGTATGATCCGCTACTGCCTGCCAGTCCACATCCTGCAGGTGCTGACCTGGCTGCATGGGGTTAAATACACCAATTTCAGCTTCATCCCGCAACAGGTGCGTCCCTATCTTGGCAGTGTCCTGAGGCTGGGCTACTGGATCTTGGCTTTAGTCTTCTTTGCCCTGAATCAAGTCCTCACCTGGCGCTACGTCCAGCATCTCTGGGTGGCTTGATTGAACTTCCGTAGTCAAGAAGGAGAATGCGCCAATGAGTTTGCGCCCTTGCCACCTGTTGCAACAGATTTGCAGACTTTTAGTTGGCTTTTCTGCTCGGATTTTTTTGCTGGGCCTAGCGCTGACTGTTTTGCAAGTGTTAATGATATACCTTTGGACAAAACACAGCGACTATGCTTCTGCCTTTACAGCCCTGAGCCAGCGCGATAGCTACTGGTACCTGAGCATTGTGCGGCGGGGCTATCAGTTTGTGGGCTTTGACAAGATTGCCTACGAGCAGAGCAACGTAGCTTTTTTCCCCGGCTATCCCCTGGCAGTGGCCGCAATCAGTCACCTTGTGGGAGTTGACCCTGAACTGGGGCTCTACCTCACCGCCCAGCTCTTTTGCTGGCTGATGTGGGTTTACCTTTTCCTGCTTTACCGCAGGTGGCAAATTCCCCCCCTCTGGCAAATTTTGGCCAGTTTGCTCATCTTCTTCTATCCCACCAGCTTTTACCTGGTCGTGGGCTACAGCGAATCTTTGTTTATGGCCAGCCTACTGGGTTTTCTCTACTGGTCAATTCACGGGGGCCGTCCCCTGCTGATGCTCCTGGCTGGGATCCACGGCTTGGTGATGAGTGCTACTCGGATTGTCGGCTTGCCGGTGGCGCTGCTCCCTTTTTTGAATCTCCTGAAAGCGGGGGAGAGAACCCAAGCCCGCCGTTGGTTTTGGACGAGTATGGCAGCGAGCTTGGCTCTGTTGGGTGGCCTGGGCTTTTTTCTCTACTGTCAGCTCCGCTTCGGACGCTGGGATCTCTACCTGGAAATGCAGCGTTACTTTACCGGCGTGAAAGCCAATTATCAAGCTATTTTCCAAGCTCGCACATATGTCCTTTCCGCCGAACGCTGGCAAAGCTTACTCTCTCTTTCTGCACCGATGAAAGACCCTGGGCTGTGGGCTGACGCTCTTAGCCAACTGTTTGTGTCTGCCACCCTGGGATCCCTGCTTGTTACAGGTTTAATGGATGCGGCAGGAGTTATGGCAGGTAGAAGCCAGTGTTGGCGGGAGCGGCTGGGATTTCATCTGGCTGCCTGGGCCATGTTCTACATTGCCGTAGCCGGCATGAGTCCCCTGGGCCAGCGAAGCATGAGCCGCTACTGCTTGCCAGTTCACATCGTGCAGGTATTGGCGTTGGTGCATTGGGCTAAGTACACCGATTTTAGCTTCATCCCCGAACGGATCCG
>NZ_JANSHI010000018.1:0-9243 GCF_047461615.1 Synechococcus sp. W65.1
AACTCTGCCACTAGCTACGGGTCGTGGAAGCAGGAAGAAAGCGTCAACCTGGAGCAAAAGTCCGCTTTTGTCCAGCGCTGTATAAGTCTTTCAGAGCGGTCAGCCAAAGTTACCCAGAAGCCGGTCTCCTTCTTTGGGGAGCGGGGAGTGCCATGATGGACTGGAGCCACCCAAGAACCTGCCCGTATGACCACCGCTGCTTTACCTCGTCGTCGCTCTCACTTGTCCCTGGCCGGCACTTTGGCTGCCGTTGGGGGGGCACTGCTGTGTGGGATCCTGGTAGTGCAGCTCCAGTTGCCCATGTTGGAGCGGATCAACCTGGAGGCCATAGAAAATGCCGAGGTCCGCAAAAACCGCAACATTGCCCTGGCCAATACCTTGGGCTGGCTGGGCTACCGCAATCTGGGAGCTTCCTGGCTGTGGTTAGAGCTGATCCAGTACTACGGCGACGCCCGCGCCCGCGCCCAGACCGGCTACGGCCTTGCCTACGAGTACTTTGACCACATGCTGCGGCTGGATCCCTCTTTCTTCCAGGGCTACCGACTGTCTAGCTTGGTGTTGGCCTATTGGGCCGGTCAGCCGGAAAAAGCTATCGAGATTTTGGATCGCGGCCTACAGCAGTTCAACCCCCAGAACAATCCCGATGCCTGGCGGCTCTACGTGGATCGCGCCCTGATCAATTTCATGTTTCTGGGGGATGCGGAAGCAGGTCGCAATGACTACTACCAAGCCGCGGCCTGGCGGGAGCAGGTGGGCTTGCCCGGCGACGACTTTCGCCAGTTGGGGGACAACATTGCCCGCAGCCCTTTCAGTCGCCGTTCTCGCTTCGATGTCTGGCTGAGCGTGTTTAACGCCACCAGCGACCGGGACACCCGCTTGTTTGCCCTAAAGCAACTGGCCCAACTGGGCAGGGTTTTGCGGACGCTGCCCACAGGTGAAGTGGAAATTCTCCCGCCTCCCCTGCCTGATGGGATCGAGGGAGAGCCCTATCGCCTCCGCCTGTAATTCGACTGCCAGCGCAAAGATTGTGCTCCAGGAGCAGGCTCTGCTGAGCTGAACTCTAGCCCCAATTCTGCTGTTTGCTTGAGGTGGTTGGCCAAAAGCCGTGTCTTTTGGCTAGGAAAGTTAGCTTTCCTTGTGCGAAAGGTGGCAGCCACCGTCCCAGGGAGCAGCAGCTACCCTTGTAGAAGCCTCTAGGGACGCTCTAGGGCTTGGGTTTGTTCCCAGAGTTTTTCTTGACTTCACCTTAGGAGTGACCCCTATGAGCTCAAAAACTTCCCTCTCGATGACGGCGGCTGTCCTTGCCAGCGGTTGGGTTATCCTGCCCGCAGCAGCCCAATCTTTCGAGACAGTGCGAGTGCGGTCGGTGGTCGATGGGGACACCTTCTGGGCAGACCTAAACGGCAGGCCAACCCGTTTTCGCCTTGCCTATGTAGATGCGCCGGAGCTGACGCAGGGACAGTGGGGACGGCTCTCGCAGGAGGCTTTGCAAAAGCTGCTGCCACCGGGATCCCTGGTGCAGGTCGACACTCTTTACATCACCCCAGAGGGGCTGCACATTGTCGAGGTGTACAACGCCGATGGCCTGGTGAATTTGGAGATGCTGCGCCAAGGACAGGCGGTGGTCTACGAGCGCTTTTTGCACGAGGCCAACCGGGAGCGCTACCTAGAAGCTCAAGGGGTCGCGCAGGCGCACACCGTGGTTTTTGGCAGCAACCCAAGCCGGTGATGCCGTGGGAGTTTCGAGAAACAGCGCTGCAAACTGTAGCTTTTGCAGGGCCTTACGCTTTGGAGGGGTCTTTCCTGCGGGAAAACCCAGCCGCAGCAGCAGGTGTGGGTATTGCCACGGCGGTGGTGATGGTGGGGCTAGGCAAGCTGCTGTGGAAAAAGTCCAGCCAGCAGGGGGTAGGCATCCGGCAGCTGGAGCGGGATCTAAAACACCTGCAGCGCAGCCTGACCACAACCCTGGCCAGCCGTAAGCAACTGGAACGGAAGTACACTCAACTCCTGCAAAAGGCCGAGGATTGGTTGGTCAGAGCCCAAAGGGTTCTCCTCTAGTCCTTGATTCACCGGACCTAACCAACCTTCTGCCTTGACGTAGATGGGCTGAGCTAGTAGGCTAGCAGGTACATCTTCTTGGGTAGGCGTTTTGCCTAGGCTAAAGTTGGCTCCGTCTTTAGCCGGTGTGCCTTATGGGGGCAAGGAGCACCTACCTGCAGCTCGCGGGGAAGTCACGCCTGTGGAGATCCCTCTGGCGGGGTAGTGGAGGTGAACTCTACTACTAGCTGCGGGTCGTGGAAGCAGGAAGAAAGCCTCAACCCCGAGTGAAAGTCTGCTTTCACCCGGGGTTGTATAAGTCTTTCAGAGCGGCTATCCAGCATAACCAGGACGAGCTGGCACGCCAGGCTTTGGTGCAGCGAGACCAACATCTCAGGGCGGCAGAGATCGTTCGCCGCTCCCTAGAGGAGGTGGAAGCCCAGGCAGTTGCCCTTCGCGAGGGCATTTCCCACCTAGAAAGCCAGATTGCAATGGCCAAGCTGGAACAGGAGAGGAACACCTAAGCTTCCCCGTAAGTAGGGGTGCCCCAGTGGAAGCCCCCGGAGGAAGGGGTCTCAAGGCAGTTTCTGCAGCATGGCCGGCCCTGGCGCAGGGTTGCAGCAGGAGGTTGACCCGCAGATCACCCCGTGTCCAGCCGACTACCTTCGGTTTTGCCTCCTGTCTGGGCAGCGCTGCGCTTCAGCCCCCTAGGTTTCGCGAGGAGTTCTCACGCCTGAAGAAAGGATCTCTCCCCCCGAAGAGGGTGGAGGGCTTGGTTCTGCGCATTGGCGAAACGGTTGTTAGGGATCCCCGTAGCCAGAGACTCAAGTTGCAGCCTAGTGGGGGGAGGCAGGGGTTGCCTAGATTGGGATCAAGGCGGCTGGGGCTCGAGGCAGGGGCAGGGTTATAGACTGGGAAAGGATTCGGTGAGAGAAAGCTGCTGCTGTGGGCTCTTGTTCTAGCTTTAGCGCAGCGTGGAGTACAACGTGGGAGCAATGGCCTTCTTAGCTTGCTGTTCCTCTTTCCCTCGGCGTTGGGGGAGAGCGCTACAAAGCTGGGGGAGCTGGACAGGACTGTTGCTCCTGGCTCTGCAACTGGGGCAGTCTGCTGGGGCTCAAGAGACCCAAGTCTGGATTGGCACTGGCCAGATCCTGAGCGGCCAAGGACAGGGAGCAACGGTGCAACTGGTTCTGGAAACAGGAGGCGGACGGATTTGGAGCCAGTCGGGGCCAGCTTTGGATGCGCCCTTTTCTGGCGAACAGATTTCGGTTACCAGCGGCGATGGCACCTGGCAAATCCAACCCCAAGGGGATCAGTTGGTGGTGACCTTTTACCGCGGTGAGCAGATCATCCGCTGGCAACTACGCCCTGTGGGCAAGGTGCCAACTTCTTCTTCCCCTCTGCCACCTGCCTCTTGGAGGGGCGAGACTCCCCAGCCCCTGGCTTTGCCTAAGCGAGAGCTAGTTCTTCCTGTCCTCAATCTGCTGCGCCATCCCTAAAGGATGGGGGTGTTCTTGCTTTGCTTGCTGCCAAAGCGCCTCTAGCTCTTGAGGGCGGCGGCCTTCGAGAGGGGAGTCTTGTTCTGCCTGTTGCCGCGCCAGCTCTTCCAGGCGCAAAAAGCGGCGAGCAAGGCGCAGGTTTGTCTGGGTCAGAGCCTGGGCAGCATCCAGCCCATACCAGCAGCCCAAGGCGACCAGGGCAAACAGCAGATCCCCCAGCTCAGCTTCCTGTCGCGCCCGGTCGGGGGGATCTCGTTCCAGCTCTTGGCGCAGCTCGGCCTCCTCCTCGCGGATCTTGGCCCAGATCCTTTCTCCTGTTGGCCACTCCAACCCGGAGCTCACCACCTTTTGGGAGATTTTCAAGGCGGCCAGCAGGGGGGGCAAAGTTTCAGCGTAGTGCAGCAGTTTTTGACCCAGAGTTTGCTGCGGCTGCTCTTGCTGCTTGATGTCTTCCCAAAAGCGGTGCAACTCGGACAGGTCAGAACTCTCTGGCTGGGGGCTATCCCCAAACACATGGGGGTGGCGACGGATGAGCTTGTCGGCAATCCGCGCTGCCACGGTTTCCAGGTTGAAGTGGTTGCGCTCAGCAAAAATCTGGGATTGCAACACCACCTGCAACAACAAGTCCCCCAGCTCTTCGGCAATAGCCGCCGGATCCCCGGATCGAATGGCCGCCACTGTCTCGTAGGCTTCTTCAAGGATGTAGGGAGTGAGGGATTCGGGCGTCTGGGCACGATCCCAAGGACAACCCCTGGGGGAACGTAGCTGGGCCACGATTGCTGCAAGGCGGCTGAGGTGCTGGGCAGACTCGGCGCGCTCCAGGTAGAGATGGGCAAAAGCACCCGTTTTTTCAGGCTCCCAGCTTTGCAGCGTCAGGGGGCCAGCCACCACTTGCAAGTCTGCTGTCAGCAGCGTCAAAGATTGAGCAGGGGCACAGACCTGCCGTAAACAACGATCCAGCTCTGCCAGTTCCTTGCTCCCGCAATTTTTCAGTAGCAGGGATCCCTGCCCCGCCGCCGACCAGTGGGCCAGCTCCTCTTGCCAGTTAGGCTGTAGGCTGTCCAGCGTTTGCAGCATGGTCGTAGGTGCGGCCCAGATCTAGAAGACGCCTGAGCTGCTCGAGGTCAATGAAACTCAGCTCCAAAAGGATCATCAGCAGCGGTCCTTGCTGGCGGCGCTGCAGTTTCTTGGCCAAGCTCAGTTGCGAGCGGTCGATGATGCCCGCTTGCAAGAGGTATTCTTCCAAAGCCGGAGGAGGAATGGGATCTACCATGGTCGTTTCCAATCCTGAAAAGAACCGCTGAAAAAACTGAGAAAGTAGCCGGCTGACGTAACTATTCTTAACACTCCTACAGGGTTTGCGCAAAGAGGTGGCAAGCAGGCCAAGGGTGAGCAAGGGGAATGCGGTCGAGTGGTTGCCACCCAGAGCACGGGAAATCAAGGCCCTGAGGTCAGAGTATAATAGCAAGCCTGCTGGCGATTGACAGCGGCTTAGGAAGCCGAAGCACTTTCCTTAAGCTGACTGGGAGCTGCTGTTTTTAGCGCCGCGCTTCTGGCGGCAGGGAGCTAGCGCAAGCTCCGCTAAGCTGAAAGCAGGTGTCGCGTCACCCCTTGGGGGATTCTTGCTATGGCTGAACCTCAAGATTTGCTGCCGGTGGGGGCAAGGGTTGAGGTAGTGGAGATGCCTCCTTATCTAAAGACGGCCGATCCAATCCCAATGTTGCGCCCGGCCCATCTGATTCGGCTGCACGAGCAAGGGGTGATTCGGCAGCGGCGGATGTTGGGCACTTATTGTGTACAGTTTGCCAATGGCCTCTTTTTGATCGACGGCAAATATCTTGCCCCCGTGGGATCCCGCTGAGATGAAGCTACAGGCCTTGAGAGGGCCGGCAGACTTTCGCGGTAGATTAAAGGTGCTTGCTGGAGTCGGGTCAACATTCAGCGCCGCGGCGGGAGTCAGGCTGGCTTGCGGCATTGGCAATTTAGGCTAGCGTTGCGTATGCCCAGAGTTATCGTCACCGATCCCATTGACCAGGCGGGAATTGACATCCTCTCCCAGGTAGCTCAGGTGGATGTGCGCACCAACCTCACCCTCGAGGAGCTGATCGCAGTTATCCCCAACTACGATGCCATTATGGTGCGCTCCGGCACGCGGGTTACCCGTGAGGTCATTGAGGCCGGGAAGAACTTGAAAATCATTGGCCGGGCAGGGGTAGGTGTGGACAACATCGACGTGGCTGCTGCCACCAAAGCAGGGATCCTGGTGGTCAACTCCCCTGAGGGCAATACCATTGCTGCCGCCGAGCACACTATTGCACTGATGATGGCCCTCTCGCGCCACATTGCCGATGCCAATGCCTCCCTGAAAGCAGGCCAGTGGAAGCGAGAGGAGTTTGTGGGGGTAGAGGTTTACAAAAAGACCCTGGGTATCGTTGGCCTGGGCCGGATTGGCTCCCATGTAGCCCAGATTGCCAAAGCGATGGGGATGCGGCTTTTGGCCTACGATCCCTACATTTCCGTAGAGCGGGCGGAGCAACTGGGGGTGCGCCTGGTGGATTTCACAACCCTGGTGCAGGAATCGGACTACATCACCCTGCATGTTCCCAAGACCCCCGAGACCACTAACCTGTTTAACGCTGAAACCTTTCGCCTAATGAAGCCGACCGCCCGCCTGATTAACTGTGCCCGTGGCGGCCTAGTAGACGAGCAGGCCCTTTACGAAGCCCTCAAATCCGGCCAGATTGCCGGGGCGGCCCTGGACGTCTTTGCCGAAGAGCCCCTCAGCAAAGATTCACCTCTTCTTTCCTTGGGCAAGGAGCTCCTGCTGACACCGCACCTGGGGGCTTCTACCGAGGAGGCGCAGGTCAATGTAGCCATCGATGTAGCCGAGCAGATCCGCGATGTGTTGCTGGGGCTGCCCGCTCGCTCGGCTGTGAACATTCCCGGCCTGCAGGCAGAGGTGCTGCAAAGCCTCAAGCCCTACCTCGAGTTGGCCGAAACGCTGGGCAACCTGGTGGGTCAGTTGGCGGGGGATCGGGTTAGCCAGTTGGAGATCCGCCTGCAGGGATCCCTGGCAGAGAAAGACAGCCGGCCAATTGTCATCGCCGCCCTCAAGGGGCTTTTGACGCTGGCCTTGCGGGAGCGGGTCAACTACGTCAACGCTTCCATTGAGGCCAAGGAGCGGGGCATCCGCGTAGTGGAAACGCGGGATCCCTCGGTGAAGGACTACTCCGGCTCCCTGACCTTGATTGCCCACGGCCCCAATGGGGTGCGTTCCGTCTCGGGGGCGCTGATTGGGGAGCGGGAGGTGCGCATTACCCAGATCGACGAGTTCCCGGTCAATGTGCCGCCTTCGGCCAACATGCTGATGACCTTGCACCGGGATATGCCAGGGATCATCGGGCGGATTGGCACCCTGCTGGGGGCCTACAACGTCAACATCGCCAGCATGCAGGTGGGGCGCAAGATCATCCGCGGCGATGCGGTGATGGTGCTCAGCCTAGATGATCCCCTGCCGGATGGAATCCTAGAAGAGGTGCTCAAGCAGCCGGGCATTCGCGACGCTTTTGTAGTGAACCTTTGACAGCTTTTGGCGCCAGTGGGGAAGTGCTGAGTTGAGGTGAAGCTTGAGCCCGAATAACCTGTCGCCCAATGGGTGGGATCTCAACCTGGGATTGGCCTGGGTTTCTGGAGTCGCTGGGCCACTTTGGCGTCGATCTCAGCCTGGATCGCATGCAGGTTCTGCTGCAGCGCCTGGGCCAGCCGCAGGCGGGGATCCCAGCCATCCACGTCGCTGGCACCAACGGCAAGGGATCCGTCTGCGCCTGGGTTAGCCACGTGCTGTGGGCGGCGGGCTACCGGGTGGGCCGCTACACCTCCCCCCATTTGGTGGATTGGCGCGAGCGGATCTGGCTCAATGGGGAGTATATTTCCGCCGCCGACTGGAGCCAAGCGTTGGCCCAAGTGCGGGACTGTCTACAAACCTACCCTCCTGGCGAGGCCTCTCCGACGCAGTTTGAGGCCCTCACTGCTACTGCCTGGCTATACTTCCGCCAGCAAAAGGTGGAGGTGGCTGTAATGGAAGTGGGCTTAGGGGGTCGGCTAGATGCCACCAATGCCGGAATCGAGCCGGTGGTGACCGCCATCACCTCCATCGGCTGGGATCACTGGCAACGCCTAGGCAATAGCCTGGAGCAAATTGCCGCCGAAAAGGCCGGCATCCTTAAGCCAGGGATCCCCGCGGTGTGCGCGCCCCAACCCCCTGAGGTGATGGCCGTGATCCAAGCCAAGGCAGAGCAGGTGGGCAGTCCCCTGCGGGTAGTGGAGCCTCTGCACTGGTCGGGTCCCCAAACCGTTTGCTGGCGGGATCAGGTGCTTACCCTGCCCCTTGCCGGTGAGGTGCAACTGGTCAATGGGGCGGTAGCTCTGGCCGTTGTGGAAACTCTTCAGGAACAAGGTTGGCAAATCCCAGATGTTGCTGTTGCCAAAGGATTTGCTCTCACCCGTTGGCCGGGCCGCCTACAGAGAGTGCAGATTGGATCCCGCCAGCTGCTGCTGGATGGAGCCCATAACTTGCCGGCTGCCCAAGCTCTGCGCCGCTACCTTGACCAGCACCAGCCCGGACCCCTCACCTGGTACATGGGCATCCTCACTACCAAGGATGTCAAGGGTATTCTGGCTACCCTACTGCGACCGGGGGATCGCTTCTTGGCCCTGCCCATCCTCGGCCATGCGGGAACGGATCCGCAAGAATTGGCCCACCTAGCTCGAAGCCTCCAGCCCCATCTCTGCCTTGCCCAGGCCCTGCCAGATCTTGACGCTCTGCGGGCCCAACTGCAGCAGCCTCCTGATCCCGACGAGCCACCCGGGGTGGTCTGTGGATCCCTATACCTGCTGGGCCAGGTGATGCAGGCTTGCCTGGGCTGGGATCTGGCCTGCTGAGAATCCTGCCGCTAGTCTGACCAAGCGCCTCCTTTTGCCGCCTTATCGGGATGACAGGATTTGAACCTGCGACCCTCTGCTCCCAAAGCAGATGCGCTACCAAGCTGCGCTACATCCCGTCATTACTAAATTATGGCAGAAAATTGCCCCAGATCTCTACCTGCAAGCGCCAAACTCCTGCCCCCTCTTCTCGCCTCACAGGTAGTGGCTGATGTCGTCCCCCCGCTCCGCTAGGAAGGACAGAGCTCGCGAGCGCAGCCTTACCAACTGCTCATAAAAGGGGTTGAGCTTGCATAGTGCTGGGATGTGCATTACCCTATAGCCAAACAAGATGATGTCTTGCTCAAAGGGGCAGCAGGCGGGAATCCACCGGCACAGAAAGTGGGCAAGGCGGGGATCCCGCACTTCTACAGCATCGATGGCTGCTCGAATAAGCTCCAGAGGGGTCTGTAGCCAGTTGCCTAGACGAGCTATAGGCTTGAGATATATGGAAGCCATAGGATAGCTTGTTCCCTCCTACAGTTAGTTTGACTCTCTCGACGGAAAGCTTGCTTTTGGGAATAAGGATCTCTGCTCAACCTTGCAGAGCTACATGTTTTGCATACAAAAGTTGATTTGTAAATAAAGCTACATTCTTACCCTCTCTCCAGTTCCTCCGATATACTCCTACCTATACCCATCATAGGTATCTATACCCATCATAAGTAAGGTGGATCTGGAGAAACCCCCTGGGGGAGGAGGGGGATCCCTGTACCTATAGGTGCCT
>NZ_JANSHI010000018.1:9343-20291 GCF_047461615.1 Synechococcus sp. W65.1
CTATACCCATCATAAGTAAGGTGGATCTGGAGAAACCCCCTGGGGGAGGAGGGGGATCCCTGTACCTATAGGTGCCTTCTAGCCCTAGGTTAACCCTAGGCCAAGCTTTTCCCTGGCAAAAGCCTCCTGAAAACTCGTGGAAGTCGACCTCCCTAGCGTAAGAAACGGGCCAACAGCAGCAGGCCGAGGCCGCCGAAGAGGAGGTTGAAGCTCCAGGCTGCTGCCCAGGGGGGAAGAGCTCCTGCTTCCCCAAGGCTGCGAGACACGCTCAGCACCACGTAGTAGGCAAACACCAAGAGGATCCCCAAGACGACGCCCCCGTAGCGGCCTACGCTTCGCGCGGTGGTGGAGCCTAAGGGGAGGGAAATGAGCACGGCAAAAAAGCTGGCCAAGGGCAGGGAAAAGCGCATGTGGAACTCGGTGCGCAGAGGCTGAGTATTGAGGTTGGAGCGGGCAAGGTGGGCAATGCGCTCCGCCAGCTCCGGCAGGCTCAGCTCGTTGGGGGGAACTGGCGGCTGCATCAGGGTGGCCAGATCTTGGGAGACTTCTAGCGGCTTGTAGTCGAAGGGTTCCTCAGCCAGGCTGAGGCCGTCGGGGCCGTAGCGGTGGGTTACGCCTTCCCTGAGAGTCCAGCCCAGGCCATTCCACACTGCCTGAGCTGCCAGGGTCACCTCCACCAACTGGTACTTGCCCCCCGGCAAGGGATCCACCCGCAAGATGGTGACATCCTGCATGGTGTTGAGGCGGGGATCCACCTGGCGGATAAAAAACCAGAGGTTGTCTTCGGTTTTGAAAAAGACGTCGTATTGCACCAAACTGGTGGCCTGGGTCAGAAGTGCCTGCTGGTCGATACGGCGGATTTCCCGCTTGCTAGCTGGCAAGAGCACGTTGCTCATCACAAAAGCGGCTAGGCTCAAAAGCAGCCCCACTAGAAGCAGGGGTCGAAAAATGCGCGTAAACGGAATCCCCGCCGCCCGCATGGCGGTTATTTCACTGTTGCCGCTCAGCTTGCCCAAGGTCAGTAGGGTGGCAAAAAAAGCGGCGATGGGCATGCCCAGGACCACCATCTCCGGCAGATCCAAAATGAGAAGGCGCAACACCCCTAGGGGTGGCACGGATCCCTCGACTAGCCGCTCGGCTAGAGTAAAGAGCCGGCCCGCCAAAAGCAGCAGGGTTCCTCCCGCCAGGCCAGCCAAAAGGGGGGCGAGCATCTGGCCAAAGAGGTAGCGCTCCAGCAGCCAAAACTTGGTGAACAAGCGGGCCATCTCTAGCTAGCTTGAACGGTTCCCTGGCAGGCCCTCACCCCTCGCCCCTTTTCCCTGCGGAGGCTCGGGATCGAGCTTAGCTCCCCAGGCGGCTAGGTAAGCTCTCTGTTCGGGGGAAAGGCGACGCACCCGGCGAAAGTCTGCCCCCGCCACGATGGCGCCGGCGTAAGCTCCCGTTTTGAAATCGGGCTTTTGCCCCGGCTGGACAGGGGAAGCTGTCTGGAGGGATCCCACAAACAGCAAAGCGCGGTAAAGATCGGCCCCACGGAGGTCAGCATTGCGCAGGTTGGCCCCGCAGAGGTTGGTGTGGCTAAGATCGCAATCCCGCAGGTCAGCTCCTTCTAGGCTGGCATCGCTGAAGTCTACCCCCCGCAACGAGGTGCCATGGAGATCGGCTCCTTCCAGCATCGTGCCCAGGTTAACCACGCGGATGCCATTCACGCGATCCCGCTGGTAGCCGCCTTTGCCGTCCAAAATGGGCCGGCCCAGGTGTTCGTCGCGGCGCAGGGGGCTGAGCAAGTTGGCGGTGGAGAGGAAGCGCAGGATCTTGGCTTTGCCAAAGCGATCCACCCCGTTCAAGATGGCTGCCGTGCGCCCAGCCGCAATGGCCCGCTCCAGGGGCCAGTCGTCCAACTGCCCGTCAGGGGAGAGAACCAGGTTGGAAATGCCCTCGAAGTAGGCGTCGATGGTCTGCTGCTGGGTGATGATGTTCTGCTGGATGGTAAGATCCCGGGAGATAACATACTGCCGCCAGGCGATGTAGGCAGCTAGAAGGGCGATCAGGATCTGGCCTGTAGCCCCGAACACCTCGCCCAGGGCCCCAATGGCCTCCCAACTCAGGGATCCCAGGGTCGAGAAGACCCCACTCCCAGCCAATCCTCCCACCCCAGCCAAGCCAAGGGCAGCCACCGCCCATCCCAGAGTGGGCCAAGTAGTCAGCCACTGCCAGAGGTCGCGCCCAATCTGCACCCAGAGCGGACGCCCCCACCAACTCGCCAGGCCCAGCCAGGCCAGCACCGCCCCCCAGCCCAAGGCTGGCTGCCTTGTCCAGTGGCCCAAGGGCAATAGGAGGGCCGGGATCCCCAACAGCAGCAGCTTGAGCAGAGGCGGCCACGGCGAGGCCGCGAAGGGCGGGGTTTCGGCTTCTGCCAAGGGCAACTCTTTGGGCAAGCCTTCGTCGGTCATGGCAGGGGGACACTCTAGGGGTAGTGTCAGGTATTCCAAGTCGGCGTTAATCCGTACCTAGAGGTGGGGGCTAAGGCAGGATCTTGCCGGTTAGGTTTGGTAGGATAACCTCGACCTTCCTTCTCTAGCGCAGCCTGGTGTGGGGATGAGCACTATGATCCCTTGCCTATCGTCTATCCACCCTCAGAAATCCAGCGAACACCAATCTATAGCAGCTTTGCCTGCCTTGCGGCGGCAGCAGGGTGCTCCAAGCCTGAGGCGGCTAGCGGTCTCTTTTCTCCTCAGCACCAGCTTACTGGTGGCCGCGAAGTTGGATCCCAGTTGGGCGCAAACTTCTCTAGACGCCAGCCTTCTGGAGAAGCAAGCCCTGCCCCAAGCGCCGCCGCTGCCGGACAATCGCCCGGTCATCTTTGTGGATGCCGCCAATGGCAGCGATACCCAAGGGGATGGATCCCGCAGCAACCCCTTTAAGACCATCACCTATGCCATCAGCCGGGCCCCAGCCGGCAGCATTATCCAGCTTCTGCCGGGGGTCTACAGCGCAGAAAGCGGCGAAGTCTTCCCCATCCGCCTCAAGGCCGGCCTCATCTTGCGCGGAGATGAGTCCACCCTGGGAGAGGGCTACCTTATCGATGGCGGCGGCACCTACATAAGCCCAACCTTGGCTCGGCAAAATGTTGCCCTGCTGGCAGAGACCGGCTCAGAGGTGCGGGGGGTTACCCTGCGCAACCAGGGGCGCCGCGGCTATGCCCTCTGGGTAGAATCGGCCTCTCCCCGCATTCTCAACAACAGCTTTGTGGGCAGCATCCACGACGGCATTTTCATTGCCGGCGCCTCCAACCCCTGGATAGAGGGCAACCGCTTCTACAAAAATGGGGCCAACGGCATCTCCGTCTTGGGCACCTCCCAGCCCACCATTGTCAACAACCTCTTCCAAGAAACTGGCTTTGGCCTCACCATCGACCAGCGCTCGGCCCCTATTGTCCGCCACAACCGCATCCTGCAAAACCGCACAGGCGTTGTTGTCGGCGGCAGCGCCCGTCCCATCCTGCGCAACAATCTCATCGCCCGCAACTTAGAAACCGGTCTCACGGCCATCACCAACGCCCAGCCAGACTTGGGCACGGCCTTAGATCCGGGCAACAACATTTTTGAGGGCAACGGCCAGTACGACATCCTCAACGCCACCCGCGGTCTGCGCCTCAACGCCAACGGCAACCAACTGGCAGGCACAACCAAAGGGGAACTGGATCTGGCTGGCCAGACTACCGTGGCTGCCTTGCCCAGCAACGCTCCTCCACCCATTGCTGCAAATGGCTTGACGCTGCCCAGCGCTCCCCAGGCCAAGCCTCCAGCTTCCAGCAGGGATCCCCAGCCGGCGGCGGCCTCTCCCACCCTTCCGGTGGTGACGGTACCCCAATCGACTGCCCCCCTTCCCCCTCCTCCAACGGTATCGGGAGGGCGGATTCTGCCCAGTGCCCCCAGCCAGCCGGCAGGGGCTCAACCCCAGGCCCAGGAGTTTGTTGCCGTTCCCTTCACCCCCGATGGCTCCACCACCCCCGCCCAGCCGGTTGAGCCTGCTGCTGTCGCTCCTGCCCGCCGGGCCTCTGCAGCTCCCCTCACTGACATCACCACCCTGCTGCCGCCGCCGGCCCGCCGCCAAGCCAGAGAAAATCCCACTACCCCAGCCGCACCTTCAAACTCGGCCCCAGCTTCGCCCACCCGCTTTCGCGTCTTGGTGACCCCCAAGGGCAGCGACGACCTCAATCGCCTGCGGCAGCTGGTCCCCGAGGCGGTGGAAACGGTGTTCAACGGCAGAACCGTGCTGCAGGCCGGCCTCTACGACAGCCGCAGCCAGGCCCAGTCGGTGTTGGATCGCCTGTTGGACGCTGGCTTTGACGCGGTGGCCGAGATGCTTTTCCGCTAGGCTCTCTGAACGGGATCCAGGCCACAATACGGGTGACCTGCCCAACCAAGAGGGATCCCTTTGCCGCCTCCTCAACTTGCCAACTTCCCTTTTGCTCGCCTCCCTGCTGCCTGTCGCTTGCTGCTGTTTAGCGGCAAGGGAGGGGTGGGCAAAACCACCCTCACCTGTGCCCTGGCCGGTCACCTGGCCCAGACACAACCAGAGCGACGTCTGCTGTTGCTGTCCACCGACCCGGCTCACTCCCTGGGGGATGTGCTGGGGATCCCGGTGGCGGACGTTCCCCAACCCCTGCCGGATTGGCCCAACTTGCAGGTGCGCGCCTTGCACGCTGAGGTGTTGCTGCAGGATTTTAAGCGGACCTACGGCCTGGCTCTGGAGCTCATTGCCGAGCGGGGTAGTTGGCTGGGCAGGGAAGATCTCCTGCCCCTGTGGGATCTAAGCTGGCCGGGGGTGGACGAGCTGATGGCCATCCTGGAGGTCAATCGCCTGCTGGCAGGCCAAGAGGTGGATACGGTGATCCTGGACACGGCCCCCACTGGCCACACCCTGCGGCTCTTGGAACTGCCCGACTTTCTCGACCAGTTGCTGGCGGTGTTTGCCACCTTCCAGGCCAAGCACCGCGAGGTCGTCCGATCCCTAACAGGCACCTATCGACCCGATGAGGCCGATGCCTTCCTGGCCCGTTTGCAAAGCGAGCTGGAGGGGGGCAAAGCCAGACTGACCGACCCGGAGAGTACCGTCGCCTGGCTGGTGCTGATCCCGGAGCTGTTGAGCGTGGCGGAGACCCGCCGCTTCTGTTGCCAGTTGCTGAACCGCCGAGTGCCCATTGGCGGCCTATTGGTCAACCAGGTTCTCCTGGAAGGGATCTACCTGGCCCGCCAGCAGGAGCAGCGGCTCTGGCTAAAAACGCTCCAAGAGGAGTTGGCTGGCTACCCCATCTGGGTCTGTCCCTATCAACTGGAAGAGCCGATTGGGCCGGCGGCGCTGGACAAACTGGTGCAGCAGCTTCGTCCCTTGCAGGAGGTGCTGCCGCGGTTGGAAGGGATCCCTGCCCCGGGAGAACTCTCCCCTTCGCCCCAGCAGGACAGAGTCCTTGGGATGGCCTCTGGGCAGAGCCAGGCTTTGGGCCTTCCGGATTTTTTGGCCCAAGGGATCCGCCTGCTCTTGGTAGGGGGCAAGGGCGGGGTGGGCAAGACCACGGTGGCTGGGGCCCTGGCCTGGAACTTGGCCAAACGCCATCCCGACAAGCAGCTCTTGCTGGTCTCTATCGACCCGGCCCACTCCTTGGGAGATCTGTTCCAAGTGACCTTGGGACAGGAGCCGCTCCCTCTCTTGCCCAACCTGCTGGGCCAGGAGATCGAGGCGGCGGCGGTGCTGGAGCGCTTCCGGCAGGCGTACCTGGAAGAGGTGGCGGCCATCTTGGCAGGAGAGGGGATGGCAGGCGTAGAAATCCAGTACGACCCACAGGCTTGGCGGCAGCTTTTGCACATGGCTCCACCGGGCCTGGACGAGGTGATGGCCCTGCTGACGGTGCTGCAACAGGAGTCAAGCGGCCAGTTCGACCTGGTGGTGGTGGATACAGCCCCCACCGGCCATCTCCTGCGCTTTTTGCAGATGCCGCAGGCCCTGGAGGGCTGGGTAAGCCTGGCCCTCAAGCTGTGGCTGAAGTACCGCGACCTGGTGGGCCGTCCGGAATGGGCGCAGCGGCTGCGGGATCTCTTGGCCCAGGTGCGGCAGCTCCAAAAGCGGCTGCGGGATCCCCAGTTTGCTAGCTTTATCCCCGTCTTCAACCCCGAACAGGCAGTTCTGGCGGAAACTGAGCGCCTTCTGGCAGAACTGGATGCCCTGGGGATCCCTCATCCCTATGCCGTTCTCAACCGCGTGTGGCCGGAGGATTCCACCCCCTTTGGTGCAGCTCTTCGGCGCCGCCACCAGGCCATCCTGGCCCAGTTGCCCCAGCGCTTTCCCCAGCAGGCCATTGTCACCGTCCCTTTTCTGCACCCACCCAGCTTAGAGGCCATCGGGGCTTACCTGCTGGCTTCCTCTAGCCCGATGTTGCCAGAAACCTCCACCTAGCGCCTGGCAGAGCCGCTAGCCTGGAAAAGGTGCCA
Source organism: Synechococcus sp. W65.1 (assembly GCF_047461615.1). Classification (NCBI taxonomy): domain Bacteria; kingdom Bacillati; phylum Cyanobacteriota; class Cyanophyceae; order Synechococcales; family Synechococcaceae; genus Synechococcus; species Synechococcus sp. W65.1. The sequence goes on from NZ_JANSHI010000018.1 coordinate 15,832, forward strand.
GTGCGGCTTTTCCCCCTCACCTTGCTGCTTTTGCCTATGGTGTTCAACCTCCCCCTGCAAGCCATTCCTCTGTTCTCCATCGCAGCGGACATCCTGTTGGTGTACCTGCCTATGGGCGTGGTGGGCTATGCCCGCGCCCGCGTCGGCTACGATCCCCATGCGCCCCGGGCGATGTTCGACCGGCTGCCTCCCTACGGCCAGCGGGCTACCTGGGCCCACGCCAATGGCTTCGAGGCCCTGGGCACCTTTGCGCCCTCAGCTCTAGTAGCCTACATCACCGGCCCCCACCCAGATCCCTGGCTGTTTGGCCTCAGCGGCGATGAAGGGGTGGCCGTGCTCTGCGGCGTGTTTCTGCTGGCGCGGCTGCTCTACAACTTCTTCTACATTGGCGACATTCCCATCGGGCGCTCCCTCTCCTTCTTGGTCGGGTCGCTGGCCACGCTGGGCCTGCTGCTCATCAGTCTCTTGCCGTTTCTGGGCCAAAACCTGGCCTAGACCTGCAGTCTTAGGGAAGATAGTGCCACCCCAGCCCGGTGGGCCACCACCACGCCAATGGCCTCTAGGTAGGAGCTAACTGCCACATGGGGGATCCCCAGCTGGCGAGGGTGGACCTGCATCACCGTGGCGTTTTCTGCGACAGCGATAAACAGGGGCGGGCGGGGGCGGCTAGCTAGGTAAAGCAGGCCGGGGCCGCCAAAGGCGGTGGCTGGGGCAATGACGCTATCCACCTGCTCGGCCGTCAGGTCGCCCGGCTGGGGGGGATCCCCCCTTTTAACAAACTGGGGGGCGTAGCTCAGCCCCGCCAAAACCGAGGGCAGGAAGGTAAACCCCACCTCTTCAGCGGCAGCCCGGGGGTGAACCGGCTTAGGGTCAGGATCAGGGTAGAGAGCAGGAGCGTGGGCACAAGGGATCCCCAGCTCCCGCACCACCAGGTGGCTGAGGATGGCCTCGGCTCCGGCCAGGGGATCTACCCCCTGCCCCTGCTCGTACTGGCTAAAGTCAAGGTCGTCCGGGAAGCGGGCCACCACGGCAAGGGCCTCAGCTCCCAAGCGGACGAGCTCTTGGGCAGTTTCCAAAAGCGCATCCGGCTGGGCCAGGGATCCCTGGCTGGCGCCGGCGGGGGAGAAGCTGACGGAAACGCCTAAGGGTCGAGGGGTCAAGCGCCAGGGGCCAATGTCCAGCCCCAGGGTGGCCTGGGCGGCCTGCAAAACCTGCAGGTGGCGTTGGCGGAGATCCTCCGGGATCCCGGCATCCAGGATGACGCCGACGCGGTTTTGCCGCACTGGCCTGAGGTGCCACTCCCCGGCGCAGAAGCGATCCAGGCCGTACCCTTCCACATAGAGGACGTTCTTCAGGGGCCAAAACAGGGTGGCGCCGTTAAGCACATTGGGATGGGTGACGAGGCAGTCGACAGCAGCCGCCAAAGCGCGGGCCACCGGCAGGGCATCGCCGGCAAAGCCACCCACGCGGGCGCCGATGCCCGTGGGAACCAAAAGCAGCGCCGTGTAGGGGCGACCCATGGGCCACTAGCGGAGGACTAGGCCTGGGACAAAAGCTGCTGCGCCAGGGCCTCAGCTCGCCGCACGCAATCGCCCAGAGCTACGCCATCCAGGTAGTTGGCACACACCCAGATCCCCGGCGTCTGGGAGGCCAGGTGGGCCTGCACCTGGGCTATCCGCTGCCGGTGGCCGAGGGTGTACTGGGGGATGGCGCGGGGCCATAGGCGTTCCCCGAGGTAGATGGGCTCGACGCGGCGGGTGAGCAGAACCTGGCTAAGCTCGGCGTGGGCAATTTGCGCTCGCTCCTCAGGAGACAGCGTAGGGATGGGTGGGATCCCTTGCCGGCGGGCCAAGGCAGCATCGGTGGCGCCGCCGAGGAAGCTGAGGAAGCTGTGGTAGCCCTGGGGAGCGCGCTCGGGAAAAAGGCAGGAAGCCCAGATGGTGCCCAGGGTGCGCAGGCCCTGGGAGCGAGGGATGAGGTGGCCAAAGCCCCGCAGCGGCTGGGGCAGGGCCTCTTGGGGATAGGCCAGAGCCACCACCACTACCGGCGGATAGGGGATCTCCGCCAAGAGTTGGCTGGCTGGGGGGTTGAGCCCCTGCAGCAGCGCAGCAGCCTCATAGGCGGGGAGAGCCAGCACCACCTGGCGAGCAGCCACCCAGCGGGATCCCTCTGGCGTCTCAAAGCCCACCCAATAGAGCTCTCCCTCCCGCTTAAGCTGCACCGCTCGCCAACCCAGCCGCAGGCTGTCGCCCAGCTTTTGGGCTAGGGCCTCTGGCAACTGCTGCAGCCCCTGCCTCAGATTGCCCAGTTGGCCGCGTTTGGGCGGGGGTTGGATGGCTACGGGAGAAGGCTGGGGTCGTTGGCGCAGAGCCTGCAGGGCGCCAGCAAAGAGGCTGCCGTAGCGCTCCTCTAGGCCAGCTACCCGCGGGAAAGCCGCCACAGCGCTGAGTTGATCTGGGTCGCCGGCATAGACTCCTGAGGTGAAGGGCTCCACTAGGCGCTCGGCCACTTCGGATCCCAGTTGTCGCTGGAAAAACTGCCGCACCGTTTCCTCGTGCCCTGGCGGCGGCGGGACAAACCCCAACAGGCCCTGCAGAGCCCGCAGCTTGCCGCCCACACTGAGCAGCCGTGAGCCCAGGGCTGCCGCGGGGCTAAGCGGCACCGGCAGCAGCTCCCTTTCCCAGTAGATGTAGCGGGGCAGCTTGGCATCGGCCAGCACCAGTTGGTCGGTCAGGCCCACCTCAGCAATGAGGTTGAGCAGGGCAGGGGTGGGGGTAAAGCTGTTGGGGCCTTCCTCCCAGCGGTAGCCGTCTTTGGACTGGGTGGAAATGCAGCCGCCGACGCGGGAGCTGGCCTCGGCCAAGAGCACTTGAGCGGAGCTACTTCTAGCCGATAGACCCTGCCGCAGGCGCCAGGCCAGGGTGAGACCGCTGATGCCCGCCCCAAGGACGACCACCTCGGCTCTGAGGAGTTCGGGGGTTGCAAAATCCACTGCCGCCTCCACGGTGTCTGTCCTCCTCCACTTGCTAGCGCAACACGCGAAACAGGCTGGGGATCCCAGCCACCTGGGGGAGCTGTTGGATCTCGGCCAGCGCCTGGCGGCAGTCGGCCTCGCGCACGGTGTGGGTGAGGATTACAATCTCCGCCAGCTCCTGGTGGCATTCCTTTTGGGTGATGCTCTCCAGGCTCACCCCATGGCGGCCAAAGCAGGTGCCAATGGCCCCCATCACCCCTGGCCGATCCTGGGCCAACACCCGCACATAGAACTCCGACTGCACCTCCGCCAGCGGCAGCAGCGAGGCAATAGGGGGAGAGGCAGGCAATCCCCACAGAGGATTGGGGAGATGGGCCCCTGTCTGCAGGTGGGCAAGCAGGGTGAGCAGATCCCCGACCACAGCGCTGGCCGTTGGCCCCCGGCCCGCCCCTGGCCCAGCCAGCACCACCTGCCCCAAGGGATCCCCTTGCACCCAGACGGCGTTGTCCGCCCCGTGGATGTTGGCTAGGGGGTGGGTAACGGGCAGCAGCGCGGGGTGAACGCGAATGTCCAAGGTTGTTTCCGCTCCCTGCCCCTCAGTCCTCTGGGCGATGGCCAAAAGCTTAAAGGTATAGCCCCACTCGCGGGCATAGCGGAGGTCGGTGGGGCTGATGCTGCCGATCCCTTCGCAGGGGATGGCCTGCCGCGGCACCGCGACCCCAAAAGCCAGGCTGGCCAAAATGGCAATCTTATCCGCCGCGTCCCATCCTTCCACATCGGCGCTGGGATCGGCCTCCGCATAGCCGCGAGCCTGGGCCTGGGCCAGCGCTTCGGCAAAGGAGCTGCCCTCCTGGGCCATCTGGCTGAGGATGAAATTGGTGGTGCCGTTGATGATGCCCCAGACCGCCTGAATGCGGCTGGCCCGCAGCGACTGCTGCAAAGCCTGGATGATGGGGATCCCACCCCCCACCGCTGCCTCCAGGAGCACGGCCACCCTGGCCTGGGCGGCAGCCTGAAAGATCTCCATCCCATAGCGGGCAATCACTGCCTTGTTGGCCGTGATCACCGGCTTGCCGTGGTCAATGGCTTTCAGGATAAGGCTGCGAGCCGGCTCCAGGCCGCCCATGAGCTCAATTACCACATCAATCTCTGGATCCGAGACAATCCGCTCGAGGTCAGTGGTCAGGCGCTCAGGCGGAATCGACACCAGCCGCGGCTTGTCCAGGGAACGCACCCCCACCGCCGCAATTTCGACTGCCTGCAACAGAGGATGAGGGGGGCGCTGTAAGATCTCGACCACGCCTGTGCCGACAGTACCCAGCCCCAATAGCCCAACCCGATAGACCACAGCCGCTCCCTCGTCTGCCGCTCCCTGAGACCCGAAGACTTCCCTACCTTTACCAGGTTGACACACTCCTAGTCCCATCAGGACGAGATTTTAGCCATCTATCCCAAGGCGCTTCAGGGAGGCGCGTCGAGACAGCCC
>NZ_JANSHI010000018.1:20391-44585 GCF_047461615.1 Synechococcus sp. W65.1
ACGGGGGAGGTAGACGAGTACGGCATGGTGCTCAACCTCTCGCAGGTGAAGCGGGTGATTCAGGAGCGGGTAATTCGGGAGCTGAACTTGGCCTACCTCAACGAAGCTTGGCCAGAGTTTGCCCAGACCCTGCCCACCACCGAGTTCATTGCCTACGCCATCTGGCAGCGCCTGGCCGATGCTCTGCCGCTAGCCAGCGTGCGCCTCTACGAGGATCCCCACCTTTGGGCCGAATACCGAGGAGAAGCCATGGAAGCTTACCTAACCGTTGCCACCCACTTTAGCGCCGCCCATCGCTTGGCCTTGGATCACCTAAGTTTGGAGGAGAACACTGCCCTCTACGGCCTCTGCGCCCGCCCCCATGGCCACGGCCACAACTACGGCCTGGAGATCACCGTCAAGGGATCCATCGACCCGCGCACGGGGATGATCGTAGACTTGGCGGCTCTGCAGCGGGTGATCGAGGAGCAAGTGGTCAAACCCCTGGATCACACCTTCTTAAACAAAGACATTCCCTACTTTGCCCAGGTGGTGCCCACTGCGGAAAACATCGCCCTCTACATCCAGCGGCTGCTGACTCTGCCCCTGCGGGAGCTAGGGGTGCGCCTGCACCGCGTCCGCCTGCAGGAAAGCCCCAACAACAGCAGCGAGGTCTACGGGGAGTTTCCCTTGGAGGAAGCGGAGCAGGGGCTCTCTATTCACGGGACAAGCCGCCACCCTGTAGCATAGCGAGGATTAGCTGCGCTAGTAGACCTGCAAGTGCATCTTTTCTGGTAAGCACTCTGCCTAGGCTAAAGTTGGCTCCGTCCTTAGCCTGTGTGCTCGAGCAAGAGCAAGAAGCAACTACCGTCAGCTCGACGGGAAGTCACGCCTGGGGAGATCCCTCTGGCGGGGTGGTAGGTGTTGTTCGCGTATGCGGGACGGAGTCCTTACCTACTACTAGCTACGGGTCGTGGGAGCAGGAAGAAAGCAGAAACACGGCAAAACTGCCCTGCTGCAAACGGGAATGTTTGCTAGCGTTTCGTAGATCCTTTCAGAGCGGTGTCTAAATCCTGTCTCTGTTGCCGATATGATGAGCCAAGCTCTTCTGCGCAGCATCGTCTCTCCCCTAACCTCCAACCCCCTCTGGTACAAAGACGCGATCATCTACGAGCTACCGGTGCGCGCCTTTTTTGACAGTGACGGCGATGGCGTGGGCGACTTCCAGGGCTTGACCGAAAAGCTGGACTATTTGCAAGAACTGGGGATTACAGCCGTCTGGCTGCTGCCGTTTTTTCCTTCTCCTCTAAAGGATGACGGCTACGACGTTTCCGACTTTACCAACGTTAACCCCGAGCTGGGCACTCTAGAAGACTTCAAGATCTTTCTGGATGCTGCCCATCAACGCGGGATTCGCGTCATCATCGAGCTTATCCTCAACCACACCTCGGATCAGCACCCCTGGTTTCAGCGGGCCCGACGAGCTGCTCCCGGCACCCCCGAGCGCGACTTCTACGTTTGGAGCGATACCCCCGAAAAGTACAAAGAGGCCCGCATCATCTTTCAGGACTTTGAAACCTCCAACTGGACCTGGGATCCGGTGGCCAAAGCCTACTACTGGCACCGCTTCTACTCCCACCAGCCAGATCTCAACTACGACAACCCCGCCGTGCAAAAAGCCATGTTCGAGGTGGTGGACTTTTGGCTGAGCATGGGGGTAGATGGCATGCGGCTGGACGCCGTGCCCTATCTCTACGAGCGGGAAGGCACCTCCTGCGAGAGTCTGCCGGAAACCCATGCCTTTCTCAAGGCTCTGCGCCGACACATCGACCAGAGGTACCCCGACCGCATGCTGCTGGCTGAGGCCAACCAGTGGCCGGAAGATGCCGTAGCCTACTTCGGCGATGGGGACGAGTGCCACATGGAGTTCCACTTCCCCCTCATGCCACGGCTCTTTATGGCCCTCCAGATGGAGGATCGCTTCCCCATCGTTGACATCCTGCAACAAACCCCTCCCATTCCCGAAACCTGCCAGTGGGCCATTTTCCTGCGCAACCACGACGAGCTCACCCTGGAGATGGTCACTGACGAGGAGCGGGACTACATGTACCAGGTCTACGCCAAGGATCCCAAGGCGCGGATCAACCTGGGCATCCGCCGCCGCTTGGCTCCTCTCTTGGGCAACAGCCGCCGCCGCATTGAGCTGATGAGCAGCCTCCTGTTTTCCCTGCCGGGGACGCCGGTGATCTACTACGGCGACGAGATTGGCATGGGAGACAACATCTACCTAGGGGATCGCAACAGCGTGCGCACCCCCATGCAGTGGAGCGCTGACCGCAACGCTGGCTTTTCGCGGGCCAACCCCCAGAAGCTCTACCTGCCCGTCATCATCGACGCCGAGTACCACTACGAAGCCGTCAACGTGGAAGCGCAGCGGAATAACCCCCATTCCCTCTGGTGGACGATGAAGCGGATGATTGCCGTGCGCAAGCGCTTCCAGGCCTTTGGCCGCGGCTCTTTTGAGGTGCTGCACCCGGAAAACCGCAAGGTGCTGGCCTTTGTGCGGGCCTACGGCGACGAGCGCATCCTGGTGGTGGCCAATCTCTCGCGCTACGCCCAGTGGGTGGGGCTGGATCTGTCCCCGTGGGAAGGGTTGATCCCAGTGGAGATCTTTGGGCGCACCGAGTTTCCCCCCATTGGGCGGCTGCCCTATTTCCTAACGCTGGGCCCCCACTCTTTTTACTGGTTCTCCCTCGAGACCAAAACGAAGCAAATTCACCTCAGCCCTAGCAGGCCAGAGGAGCAGGCTCGCCCGGCCACGCTGGTTGTTCAAGATGGTAGTTGGGAGAGCCTCTTTCAAGGGGAAAACCAGAAGCAGGTGGAGGCCGTCTTGGGAGACTACCTCTACCGTTGTCAGTGGTTCAGCTCCAAAAACCGCCAGCTCCAGTCAATCCACATTTTGCAGGCCATCCCTTGCCGTCGAGAAGGGGATCCCTTGCTGCGAAGCCAGATCTTGCTTCTCCAGGCCGAGTTCCTCGAGGGAGACACAGAGCTCTACTCTTTACCCGTGGGCTATGCCACTCAAGAAGCAGCCGTACACCTGCGCGTAGAGGCGCCCCAGGCAGTCATCCTCCCTGTGCAAGTGGCCGGAGAGCCAACGGAAGTGATCTTCGACGCTCTGGCTGATAAGACCTTCTTGTTGGGTCTGCTACAGATGATTGTGCAGCAGAGCCGTCTGCGCCACGGTCGGGGAGAGCTTTGGGCCACTAGCTTTGCCACGCTTGAGTACGACCCCAGCTTGGAGCCCCGCCTCCTCAAGGCGGAGCAGAGCCACACCTCGGTGGTCTACGGCAACCAGTACCTCCTCAAGCTCTACCGCCGGGTGGCTGAGGGGGTAAACCCGGAGCTGGAGGTTGGCCGCTACCTGCTAGAGCACCATCCCCAGGTGCGGGTGCCGCGGCTGTTGGGATCCCTGGAGTATCGTCGTCGCCGCGGGACGCGAGGCTCTGAGATTACCTTGGCCATTTTGCAGGAGTACATCCCCAACGAGGGAGATGCCTGGCACTACACCCTAGACACTTTGGAACAGTTCTTCGAAACCGTGCTTGTCCACCACGCCGCGGTGGAAGCGGTGCCGGTGCCTCAGGGCTCCTTCCTAGAGCTTGCGCAGCTTCCCCTGCCGGAGCTGGCCTATGCCACCATTGGCAGCTACCTGGAGTCGGTGCGGATCTTAGCCAAGCGCACCGCCGAACTCCACCTTGCCCTGGCCGCTGACACCGAGAACAAAGACTTTGCGCCGGAGCCTTTCTCCAGCCTTTACCAGCGCTCCATCTACCAATCCCTGCGCAACTTGGTGGGCCAGGTGTTTCCCGTCTTAGCCAAGCAGATCCCCAACCTGCCAGAGCTGGAGGCCAAGCTAGCCCGGACGGTTTACGACCAAGAGAGGGAGATCATGAGCCGCTTCCGCCTGATCCTGGAGCGGAAGATCACGGCTTTGCGCACCCGCTGCCACGGGGATTACCACCTGGGCCAGGTGCTATTTACCGGCAAGGACTTTTTCATCATCGACTTTGAGGGCGATCCGCGACGATCCCTGGGGGAGCGCCGCCTCAAACGCTGCCCCCTGCGGGATGTGGTGGCGATGCTGCGCTCTTTCCACTACGCTGTTCACACCGCCTTGCGCCAGCAACTGGAAAGCGGCCTGGTCTGCGGAGACAAGTGCCCTGACATGGGGCGCTGGGCCCAGTTTTGGTACCGCTGGGTTTGTGCTGCTTTCTTGGCCGAATATCTGCAGGTGGCTTCCCAAGGGGCTTTTCTGCCCCGCAGCCCGCAGGAGCTGGAAGTGTTGTTGGATGCCTATCTGCTGGAGAAAGCTATTGACGAGCTGGGCTATGAGCTCAACCACCGCCCCGAGTACGTGGAGATCCCTCTGCGCGGGATCCTACAATTGCTAGGCATTTCCACCAAGGTCTGAGGATTCTGGATGTGCGGACGGTTTAGCCTGGCGGCGGCCCCCGAACTGCTGCAGCAGCATTTTCAAATCGAGATGGAGTCATGGCCAGCGCTCCAGCCCCGCTACAACATCGCCCCTTCTCAGCCGGTGCTGGCAGTGGTGGCCTCAACGGAGCTGGGACGGAAGGCAACCCAGTTCCGCTGGGGCCTGATCCCCAGGTGGAGCCGAGCTCCCCAGGCTAGCTGGATCAATGCCCGTTCTGAGACGGTGGCTGAGAAGCCCTCTTTCCGCGAGGCTTTCCGCCGCCGCCGCTGCCTGATCCCGGCCGATGGCTTCTACGAGTGGGCCGACCAGGGCACGGCCAAGCGACAACCCTACTGGTTTTACCTGGTGGATCGACCGGTGTTTGCCTTTGCCGGCATTTGGGAGCGCTGGCGCAGCCCACAAGGGGTGGAGATAGAAACCTGCGCCATCCTCAACACGCCGGCCAATCGGCTGATGGGGCTTTTCCACGAGCGGATGCCGGCCATTTTGCCAGAAAGCGACTACGAGCTCTGGCTGGATCCCCAGGTGCAGGATCCCAAGCGGCTGTTGCCCCTACTCCGCCCCTACCCGGCAGAGGCCATGGCCGCCTACCCCGTCAGCACCCATGTGAACAACCCTCGCCACGAGGATCCCACTTGCCGTGCTCCCATCGGGAAAGCGGTGCAGGGATCCAACCTCAGCGAGCCCGCCGGTAGCGCATCCCCGGCAGTTGCACCAGCCACCCCTCCAGTTCCATGAGGAGCAGGGTGCTGGAAAGGGTGGCCATGTCCATCTGGGTGGCTTGGGCTAGGGCGTCGAGGCTGAGGACCTCATTGCCCAGGATCTGCCAGAGGAGTTGCTGCTGGGGATCGCTGGGGCCAGGGGACGCAGGCTGTTCTGGGGGCGGGGATCCTGGAACCAAGCCCAACTCTTTGAGCAGATCCTCGATCCCCAGGATCATGCCTGCCCCATGGCGGATGAGCTGCAGACAGCCACGGGCTGCCGCCGTGTCGATATTCCCTGGCAGGGCGTACACTTCCCGACCGTAGTGGTTGGCGAGCTGAGCAGTAATCAGCGCTCCTGAACGCTCTGGGGCCTCCATCACCAAGGTGGCGCGGCAGAGGCCGGCAATGATGCGGTTGCGCTGGGGAAAGTGCTCCTTGGCCGGCGGCGTGCCAGGGGGATACTCGCTGAGGACGGCCCCTTGCTCCAGGATGCGTTGGTAGAGGGGGCGATGATGGGCGGGGTAAACCTGATCCACCCCCGTTCCCAGCACAGCCACCGTCTTGCCCCCTGCCTCCAGACAGGCCTGGTGGGCGATGCCGTCGATCCCAGTGGCCAATCCCGACACCACCACACAGCCGGCTTGCGCTAGGGCGGCGCTGACTTTCTGGGTCCACTGCCGACCGTAGGCGGTGGGGGCGCGGGTGCCGACAACGGCAATGGCCGGCTGCTGCCAGTCAGGACATTCTCCCAGGACGTAGAGAATAGGCGGCGGATCCGGCAGCTCCCACAGCAGCGGGGGATAGCCGGGATCCGCAGGGGTTAGGAAGGGGATCCCCGGCTTTTGAGCTTGCTCCAGGATCTCCCCAGGGTCGAGGGCAGGACGGGCGGAGAGGATCGCCTCTGCCAGGGTGGGGCCAATGCCCTCCACCTGCTGCAGGGCTAGGGCGTCCGCCTGCCAGGCCTGTTCCAAGGATCCAAAAAACTCCGCCAGCCGCTTGAGGCGGTGGGGGCCGATCCCTCTAATCCGCGCCCAAGCGAGCCAATAGGGCCGCTCCCTTTCTCCGCGGCTTGGCCAAGGCTCCCTCTTGAGGGCGAGAGGTGAAGGAGAACTGGAGAAGGACAATTGTCTGCACCAGTGGCTGTATCTTAATAATCGGCAAAAAATCAGGAGATGGACAAATGTCAGGGTTAGATTCCGCGGGTGGCTCTCAGGAAGCCAGGCCACTGCGGTTTGGACAGGTGCGCCAGGCTTGGGTGTGGGGGGCTTACCCCCTGCTGTGGCTGTTGACCTGGGTGGGATCCCGCTCTGCCCAGCCGCAGCTTTGGGGGATCCCGGCCTGGTATTGGCTGGCGGGGTTGGCTGTCCTGCTGTTGGTACCTCTTAACTTCTACATTGTGCGCGTTTGCTGGCCGAGAGGCGGAGATGAGTAACACGGTTTTGAGTCTGGGTGTGGTGGGGGCATACTTGCTGCTGCTGGCGGCCATTGGCTTCTGGAGCTATCGCCATAGCGGCCAGGATCCGGTCAGCTATTTCCTGGCGGGGCGAGGGCTGGGATCCCTGGCTCTAACCTTGACGACGCTGGCGACGCTGATCAGTGCCTTTACCTTCATTGGGGTGCCAGCGGATGCCTATACCCACGGCCTAGGGATCTTCCTGGGGGTGGGAGTGACCACCGCCTTCATTTCGGGGCTGTTTTTGTGGGTGGGCTACCGGGTGTGGCTGGCAGCGCGCCACTTCGGCTTTATTACCCCTTCCGAGTTTTTTGGCCACCGCTTCAATAGCCCTCTCCTGGCCCTACTTTATTGCCTGAGCGCCCTGACGTTTACTGCTCCCTACATCAGCATCCAGATTATCGGTGGGGCGCGCACGCTGGCTGCAGTCTTGGGGGAGGGGATCCCCTATTGGCCTCTGGCGGTGGTAGTGGCCTTGGTGATCTTGGCCTATGTCCTCTTCGGCGGATCCCAGGCGGTGGTCTGGACGGACGTGGTGCAGGGGATCATCTTGGTTTTGGGGATGGGGGTGGCTTTTGTGGCAGTGGCTTTGAGGTGGGGCCAGGAGGCTGGCAGCCAGTTGGATCCCTGGCTGAGCTTGCCCGGCCCGCAGGGGCGCTGGAGCTGGCAAACGCTGCTTGGCAACCAGCTGCTGTTTTTCATGGCCACGCCCCTTTTTCCCCAGTTTTTCCAGCGCTTCTACATGGCCAAAAGTGCCCGTCCCTTCCAAACCCTGATGGTGGTCTGGCCGCTCCTTATTCTGCTGGTGTTTTTCCCGGCAGCCCTCATTGGCGTCTGGGGCCGGCTGGCTTTTCCTGATCTGCAGCAGCCGGATCAGGTCATGCCGCTGATGTTGCAGACCCTGCCTAGCGGCGTGGCGGCGGTGGTGATTACAGCAGCGCTAGCAGCTTTGATGTCCACGGCGGACTCGCAACTGCTTACAACCAGCTCCCTGGTTACGCGGGATCTGGTGGTTACTTTTCTCAAGCGCCCGCTTTCCCCTCACCAGGAGGAGCTGTTGGGCCGCGGGGTAGTGTTGGGGATTGGGCTAGTTTCCTTTGCCATTGCCGTCAGGCCGCCAGGGCTCATTGCCCAGATTGCCACCTGGAGCTTTCAGGGCTATGCCATGCTCTTTCCCATCCTGATGGCCGGCCTGTACTGGAAGCGGGCAACTCGCGCTGGAGCTGTGGCCGGGGCTTTGGTCTCCAGCGGCCTCACCTTGGGGTGGCTTTCGGGCCTGTTGCCCAAGGCTTGGACAGGGGGCTGGCTGCCGGTGATCCCGGCGGTGGTCATCGGCACAGCGGTGCTGGTGGGGGTGAGCTTGCTGACTCAGCCTGACCAGGAGAGGGTAGCCGCCTACTATGAGAACGGCCCTTGGGCAGAGGAAGGTTGCTCAGCTTCTGCCGCCAGCCAACCCCTTGAGAACCAGGAAGGTGCCGCCTAGAAAGAGCAGGCCCATCAGCCCAGCCAGAGGGTTGTTGCCGATCCCGGTGAGCCACGCTGGCGCCCTGCCGGTGTACTCGATCCAGGCCAAGTTGTTGACCCAGGTAACGCCCCACACCCAGCCGGCGTGCAGCCCCAGGCTGAGGCCTAGTTTGTTTTGGTTCCACACTTTTGCTTGAGCCAGCAGCAGGCCCATCAGCCACAGCCCTGGAAACTGAGGCCAGGTGGCAAGAACCTCCGCTGGCGGCTTCAAGAAATGGGCCAAAGCAAAGAGAAAGCTGGATCCCCATAGCGCCCTTGTCCAGCCGTAGTCCAACGCCATTTCCTGCACTAGCCAGCCGCGGAACAACAGCTCTTCCACCAGCGCCACTGCCAGGCCCACCCCCAGCCCGAGCAAGCCATAGCCGAGCAGGGATCCCCCTTCCACTGGCTTCCAGCTCAGCCAGCCCAGGGCCCCCTCCAGGCCAAACAGCAGGAAAAGCCCCCCGGCACCGATCCCCAAGCCCCAGAGGATCCCAGCCCAACAAGTCCAACTACTGTCCAAGCCATAGGCGGCAAACCCGGATCCCCACTGCCACAGCCAAAGGAGCAGCAGGGCATACAGCGGCAACCAAAGGTAGTCTTGCCCAAAGAGAACCCCCCCTAGCCCGACCCACGGCAGCCAGGCCAAGAGGGGGATTCCCAAAAACAGCCACAGGCGTAGCGGAAAGGGAAAAACCTTGAGTTTCGCAATCAGCAGGCCCACCCACGCTGCTCCTAACTAGCGTTCCGGCTCAATCGAGCTGGTGAGGCCGTGCTGGCGCAACTGCTCACAATAAAACTCCGCAGGTTCCCGCGGCACCACGATAACCACGGCAACGCCGTTGTTGTGGGCTTCCAGCATGATTTCGGTGGCTTGCTGCGGCAGCAGGGACGGGATCACCTTCAGCAACACCTGCACCACGTACTCCATGGTGTTGACATCGTCGTTGTGCAGCAACACCCGGTACATGGGCATGTGCTTTGGGGTTACAGAAGGCTTAACCAGGGTCTCCGTAGCCACGACGATCCCTCCTTACAGCAAGGCAAGACGTACACCTGCAAAAAAAGGGGCAGAAAGGGGAAAAAGCCTTAATGGAATTTTAGCCTTCTCGGCAAGAGCCGTGAGGGGGAGCGGAAGAGAATTAAGACAATCTCACGGCTAGCGGGATCCCCTACTGAGATAGGTGACACTGGGACTAGGTTGCCAAAGTGCCGCGGAGCGCGAGGCCCAAGGAGGGGAGTATGAGCAGGAGCCTGCTGGAGCAGTTGCGAGAGATCACCGTCGTGGTGGCCGACACGGGGGATATCAATGCCATCGAGACCTTTAAGCCGCGGGATGCCACCACCAATCCCTCTTTAATCACAGCGGCCGCCCAAATGCCCCAGTACCAGGGCATTGTCGATGAAACTTTGCTCAAGGCTCGCCAAGACCTGGGATCCAAAGCCGACCTCAAAACTGTGGTAGCCCACGCCGTCGACCAACTGGCGGTGGCCTTTGGCGTGCGCATTTTGTCCATTATTCCTGGCCGCGTCTCTACCGAGGTAGATGCCCGCCTCTCCTACGACACGGCAGCTACGGTTGCCAAGGCCCGCCATCTCATCGAGCTCTACAAGGCAGCAGGGGCGGATCCCGAGCGGGTGTTGATTAAAATTGCCGCCACCTGGGAAGGGATCCGGGCTGCCGAGATCCTGGAAAAAGAAGGGATCCACTGCAACCTTACCCTGATGTTTGGCCTGCACCAGGCCATTGCCTGTGCCGAGGCGGGGGTAACCCTCATCTCGCCTTTCGTGGGTCGCATCCTCGACTGGTACAAGAAACACACCGGCCGGGAGAGCTACCCGCCCGCCGAAGACCCAGGCGTGCAGTCGGTAACCCAGATCTACAACTATCTGCGCAAATACGACTACCCAACAGAGGTGATGGGCGCCAGCTTCCGCAACATCGGGGAAATCCTCGAGCTGGCCGGCTGCGACCTGCTCACCATCTCGCCGCCTCTGCTAGCGGAGCTGCAAAACACCGAAGGCCACCTGGAGCGCAAGCTGGATCCGGAAAAAGCCAAGAAAATGGACATTCCCCGCCTGGTGATGGACCGAGCCACCTTCGATCAGATGCACCGGGAAAACCGCATGGCCTCGGAAAAGCTGGAGGAAGGGATCCAGGGCTTCTCCAAGGCGCTGGAGGTGCTGGAAAAACTGCTCGCCGAGCGGCTGCAGAAGCTGGAGGGCGCCAAGGAAACGATTACCCACGCCGCCCAGGATGTCTTCCGCCTCTACGATCTGGATGGGGACGGCTTCATCACCCGCGAGGAGTGGATGGGGGCAGATCGCGTCTTCGATGCCCTCGACACCAACCAAGATGGCAAAATTACCCCCGAAGAAATGCTGGTTGGCCTAGGGGCAGCCGTTTACTTGAGGAATTAGCTCCATGGGCGAGAACTTCCGCCGCATCGGAGATGGGGTAGCTGCCCTAGAAGCTCAAGCCCGCCGCTGGATTGCCCAACGGCTGCAGGGGATCCCCTACGATCCGCCGCCGGGGCCGGCAGCCAGCCAGGTGCTGCAGTGGATAGAGAGGGACTTGCTCCCTCGCCTGCAGCAAACTCCCCAGGAGCTGGAAAACCTCCTGCGCGGTCTCAATGGCGGCTATGTGCCCAGCGGCCCTTCCGGCGCTCCCACGCGGGGCCGGGTGGAGGTGTTGCCCACTGGGCGCAACTTCTACTCGGTGGACATCCGCGCCATCCCCACCCCGACAGCCTGGCAAGTTGGCTCGCTGGCTGCCGAGCGGCTGGTGGAGCGCTACGTGCAAGAGCAGGGGGAATATCCCCGCCATCTGGGCCTATCCGTGTGGGGAACTTCCACCCTGAGAACCGGTGGCGAGGACTGGGCCGAGGCGCTGGCGCTTTTGGGGGTCAGGCCCCGCTGGGATGGGGGACGGGTGGTGGATATCGAGATCCTGCCTGTAGCGGTTTTGGGGCGTCCCCGCGTGGATGTAACTCTGCGCATTTCTGGGTTTTTTCGGGATGCCTTTCCCAACCTGATTGCCCTCTTCGACCGGGCCGTGCAGGCCGTGGCCGCTCTGGAGGAGCCGGAAAGCGACAACCCCCTGCGGGCTCAGGTGCTAGCCGATACCCAGTACTGGCAGGAGCAAGGGATCCCCCCCTCAGAAGCGGCCAGGCGAGCGCGGCTGCGCATCTTTGGCTCCAAGCCGGGGGCCTACGGGGCCGGTCTGCAGGGGCTGATCGAGGCGCAAAACTGGGAAACGGAAGCGGATCTGGCCCGCGCCTACCTCAACTGGAGCGGCTACGCCTACTGGGCCGAGGGGGAGGGAGAGCCAGCCCCCGAAGCGCTGCGGCGGCAACTGGCCCGTCTGCAAGTTGTCCTGCACAACCAAGACAACCGCGAGCACGATCTCCTCGACTCGGACGACTACTACCAGTTTCAGGGGGGCATGGTGGCGGCCGTGCGAACGCTCCAGGGCCGCAACCCCCAGATCTACTTCGGGGATCACGCCCGTCCCCACAACCCCAAGATCCGCACCCTGGCCGAAGAGATCGACCGCGTCTATCGCGCCCGCGTCGTCAACCCCAAGTGGATTGCCGGCGTGATGCGCCACGGCTACAAGGGCGCCTTTGAGATGGCCGCCACGCTGGACTATCTCTTTGCCTACGATGTCACCACCCACGCCGTGCCAGACTTCATGTACGCCGGGGTGGCCCGCGCCTACCTGCTGGATCCCCAGGTGCAGCAGTTTTTGCGAAGCCACAACCCCTGGGCCTTGCGGGATATGAGCGAGCGGTTGCTGGAGGCCCACCAGCGGGGCTACTGGCAAGAGCAAGCCCAGGAATTGCTGCCTCAGATCGAAGCCCTCATGCTAGAGATGGAAGCCCAGCTAGAGGCCAGCCAGGGATCCCTAGCGGGAGAACGTTAAGTTCGGCTAAGATTCTTCTCATCCAAAGAGATCCCAGACATGAGCAAAGCCAAGCTGTTGCGGCAGATTCTGGGGCCGCTGCTAGAAGACTACCACTACTGGTTTGAGCGCTGCCGTCGCTTTTTGCAAGAAGAAACCCTGGACTTCATCAGCCCAGAAGTGCAGCAGTCCCTCTTGGAGCGGGTCTTGGCTGCCCAAGCGGAGTTACAAGCAGCGGAAGCTCTCTATCGGTTATCGGACAATGAAGTTGGCATTGACCCGGCCCTGATGGCAAAATGGCATCGCCTGCTGATGGAGTGCGCCGAGCTGGGCCGCCGCTTTCGCCAACTTCACCCCTCTTCTGACTCCTCTGACTCGTGATGCTGCAGATCCTCTACCTCATTGCTTTTGTCGCCATTGCCTTCGTGGCGCTGCGCAACCTGGTGGTTAACGTAGTAACTCTAAGCAAAGAAGAGCCCAAGGCCTCGCCGCGTCGCGCTCGCCGACAGGCGCCCCACCCGGAGCTCTTGGATGCGGATGGCAACCTGACGGAAGAGCCTTTGTTGGTTATTCGCGCAACCAGCCTAGAGGAAGCCCGCAGCCGCCTGGAGGATCTTTACTCTGGATCCCCTGACGAGGATTGAAAGCGACAGGGGGGCTGCCGACCCCTGCGCAAAAGCCCAAGCAGGAGAGCCTTAGCTGCCCCTGGCTGCAGAGGCAGGCTGGCGGATCCTCAGCCGACTAGCTGCGAATGGAGAGGCGGGATCCCTGGGGAGAAGGCTGCACCTCAATGCGGCAGGGAAAGGCATCTTGCAGGCTCGGGATGTGGGTAATGACCAGGATGCAGGCAAACTCGGAGGCAATGGCGTTGATGGCCGCCAGCAGCTGGGCCCGCCCGGTGGCGTCCTGGGATCCAAACCCCTCGTCGATGATCAAGGTTTGCAGGTCAGAGCCGGCGCGCTGGGTGAGCAGGCGAGACAACGCTAGGCGAATGGCGAAGTTGATGCGGAAGGCTTCTCCCCCGGAATAAGTCTCGTAGGGGCGGGTGCCGCGGGGATCAGCGATGAGGATGTCGAGGGTTTCGATTAGCTTGTCCGAACGTCGCCCCGAGCGCTGGGTTACAAAGCGGAGTTGCAGGCGGTGCTGGGTGAGGCGGCCCAGGATCTGGTTGGCCTGGGCTTCTAGCTCCGGCAGGACGTTTTCGATGATCAGGGCAGGAATGCCGTTGCGGCCGTAGGCGTTGGCCAGCTCTTGGTACACCTGCTGCTGGCGGCGGGCTTGCTGCAGTTGCTGCTCCAGCTCGGCTTGCTCCGCTTGTCGCTCAAGGGCTTGCTGCAACCGCTGTTGGGCCGCTCCAAGCTGAGAGAGCACCTGATCTAGCTCTTGCCGGTGCTCCTGCAGGGCTTGGCGGATCCCTTCCAGGTGAGCAGGTGAGACCTCGGGCTGCTCCGCTAGCTGTCGCTGTAGCGCTTCCAGCTCTTGGGTGGCCTGGGCAAGCTGCTGGCGGCTTTCCTGTAGGCGTTGGGCCAAGACCTGGCTGCGGGCTCTTGCTTCTGGCAGCTCCTGGCAGGCCATCTGGAGGGCTTGCAGGCGGGCCGGCCACAGTTGCGCCTGGGCCAGCTCTGCTTTTACTTGCTGGTGCAGGGATCCGTCGTAGCCAAGGTGGTCCAGCGCCTGCTCGATCTGGGCCAGCCGTTCCGCCAGAGCAGCAGAGGAGGCTGTCTGCCGCAGGGCTTCCAGCTGCGCTTGCAGGGAGGCGATTTGCTCGGCCAGGCGAGGGCGGCGCTCTTGGGCTTTGCGCAGTTCCTGGGAGCGGCCCAGGGCCCAGCGCCAGCGCTCCAGCTCTGCTCGTTGCAGGGCGTGTTCCCGCTCGTCGTAGCCCAGCTGCTGCAGGGACTGCTGGATCTGGGCAAGCTGCTGCCGTGCCTCTTGGGCGTAGGCTTCTTGGCTGAGGAGCTGCTCCAGTTCTGCCGCTTCTAGTCGCCAGGCCTCCAGCTGCCGACGACGCTCCTGCTCGGCCTCCCACTGCTGTTGCAGGCGCCCCTGGAGGTGCAGTCGCTCGTCCCAGGTGGCCAATTCCTGGCCAAGACGCTGAGCTTCTTCTTGCAACAGCCCGATCTCCCGGTCGGCCACCGCCAGTTGCTCGCGAATGACAAAGAGCTCGCCGGCAATCTCCTCTTGGCGCTGGCGGTGTTTTTGCAGCACCACCGCCCTCAAAGGCGGGCTAAGGGGGCGAGCGCAGAGGGGGCAAACCCAGAGCTGGGATCCTGGCGTGGCCAGCCCTGGGGCGGGCGGTGCGGGCGCAGCAGGCTGCTCCGAGAAGGCTGCTTCGGGGATGGCTTTGTCTGCCACGGCCTTCACCCCCGCCAAAGCAGGGACAGAGTAGGGCTCTCCGGGTTCAGGAGGGTCAGCGCCTGGGCAATTCGGATCCTTCTGGAGGGGGAAAGTTTCCCAGGGATCCTCTAGCAGGCGGCAGTGCTCCTCCTCCTGTTGCCACTGCTGCTGGAGAACCCGCTGCCGCTCCTGCAGCTTCTGCACAAAGAGGCGGCGCTCTTGGATTTTTTCCAGCACCTGCTGCTGGTAGAGGCGCTGCCGTTCCAGCTCGGCCAGGGCCGCTGCTCCGGCGGCAATTTTCTCGGCCAGTTGCTGCTGCTGTTGGGCCAGGCTCTCCTGGCTTTGCAGATGCTGCTTGAGGAACTGGAGGCGGGCTTGCAGGCGTTCCCGCTCGCGGCGGATCTCCTCCTGCCAGTGCCGTTGTTGCTCTAGGAGGGTGGCCGCTTGAGCCTGAGCCTCGTTCAAGCTCTGCAGCCGCTCATAGGCCTGCCGGTAGTGGTACAGGGCGTTTTCAATGCGCTCCTGTTCGGCCAGGAGTTGGGCATCGGCCTGAGCCTGGACCTGGCAGGCAGCCAATTCCTGTTGCAGCTGTTGCATCCTCTGCAGGTATTGCTGCTGTTGCTCGGCCTGTTGGGCCTGCAGCTTTTGGCGTTCCTGCACCAGCTGTTGTTGCTGCTGGAAGAGATGGTGGAGATGGCGATCCTGCGCCATCAGGGCTTGATAGCGTTCGTAGCCGGCCTGGATCTCTTCGCTTTTGGCAACCAGCTCTTCCAACTGCAAAAGCTGCTGCCGCTGCGCTCGCCACTGCTGCTCGGTGTGGTGCAGGTTGGCGCTGAGCTTGTGCACATGGTGGGCAAGCTGCTGGTACCGCTCCTGGAGGGTGCGGCGATGTTCGTAGGCGCGCTCTAGAGCCTGCAACTCCTGCTGCTGCTGCACCAAGAGCTGTTGCAGATGGGTTTGCCGTTGCTGAAGCTGCTCCAGTTGCGCTTGGATTTGCTCGAGGTCGGTGGGGTGTTGCTCCAGCTTGCGCAGGCGCTCTTGGAGTAGGTCGGCTCTGAGCTTGGCGCTGCGGGCCTGTTCGCGGCAGCGCTCGGCCAGCAAGTCGTACTGGCCCAGCTTGAGCATGTCCGCCAAGACCTGCTTGCGCTCGCCGGGGCGCTTTAGGGTAAAGGCATCGGCCTGTCCCTGGCGCAAGTAGGCGGAGTGGAGAAAGGTGTCGTAGTCAAGGCCAAGCTGACTTTCAATTGCCTCTTGAGTGGCGCGCAGGCCCCGGCGGGTAAGACTGCGCCAACGGGCTTGGCCCTCGCTTTCTCCAATCTGGATTTGCCACTCCAGGGATCCCTCCCCCGAGAGGTGGCGGCTGCGCAGGACGCGGTAGGTCTGTCCGCGCGAGCGGTAGATCACCTCCACCCAGGTTTCGCTAGCTCCTTTGCGGATGAGATCGCTGTCGTTGCTGGCCCGGCTCTGGCCCCAGAGGCCCCAGGTAAGGGCATCAAGCAAAGCCGATTTGCCCGCCCCGTTGGGACCACAAATGCAAGCGGTGTGGATCCCGCGCAGATCCAAAACCGCCTGAGAGTAGCAGAGAAAGTTGCGTAAGGTCAGGCGAACCGGGATCACAGGGGCGGCTTTGGTTGCAGCAAAACCATGGCGATGAGCCCTTTGCTCTAGTCTATGAAGTTATTTGCCAGATCCCAAGTCCTGCATCGGCCAATGCCCCCAGGTCAGATTCAAAGACGCTCTGGCCAGTTAAGCTGCCAAAGTCGTTTTGGACCAGAGCGCTAGCTGAGCTTTTGGATGGGCGCGATGCGCGGATCCAAAATTTTTTGGCCCACCGCGGGAAATCTCACAGCTAAGGTAACCTGGTCGCCGCTGCCAAAGATGTGAGTAATTTGCCCCTGGCCAAATTTGGGGTGTTGCAAACGATCTCCCACCGCCCAGCGCTGGGATCCCTCCCAGCCAGTAGCCGCCTTTCTGGGTTGAGCTACCCTGCGAGGTTGCAGCAGGCCGCCTCTCTGCCACTGGATCAGGTTGTGCGGCAGCTCACTCAAAAATAGAGAGGGGATGGCAGGCTCGCAGTTGCCGTAGAGGCGTCTTTTGCTGGCGTAGCAGAGAAACAATTGCTCGCGGGCGCGGGTAATGCCTACGTAGCAAAGGCGCCGTTCTTCTTCCAAAGCAGCCGGATCCTCCAGGGTGCGGAAATTGGGAAACAGACCCTGTTCCAACCCCACCAAAAAGACCACGGGGAACTCAAGTCCTTTGGAAGTGTGCAACGTCATCAAGGCAACTTTCTCGGCCCCTTCCTCCAGATTGTCCAAATCCGCAGCCAAAGAGACAGCGCTCAAGAAAGCCTCGAGGCTGGGATCCTCCTCTTCTTCCTCAAATTGACAAGCGGCGTTGTAGAGCTCCATCACGTTGGCAATTCTCTCCTCAGCCTCTGGCGTGCCCTGGGCCTTGAGATCTGCTAGATACCCAGAATCCCGCAGCAATTCTTGCAAAAGGGTAGCAGCGGAAACCTGCGCTACTTGTTTGTGCCAATGTTCGATGAACTGGGCAAACTGGATAACCGGCTTGGCGGAGCGCCCCACCAGCTTGGTTACAGCAGCCTCGTCGCAGAGGATGGCCCATAGAGGCACATTGAGGGCAGTTGCTGCTTCGGTTAGTTTGTCCAAAGTGGATTTGCCAATACCCCGCCGCGGCACATTGATAATGCGCAACAGGCTAAAGGAGTCGGCAGGGTTGAGCACGGCCCGCAAATAGGCCAGCACATCTTTAATTTCCTTGCGCTCGTAAAATCGCAGCCCGCCCACCACTGTGTAGGGGATCCCCCACCGCAGCAAAACCTCCTCAAAAGGGCGAGATTGGACGTTGGTGCGGTAGAGGATGGCAAAATCTCCCCAGGAAGAGTTGGGATTTTGGCTGTGTAACTTGCGAATGGTGTTGACCACAAACTCAGCCTCTGCCATCTCGTCCTCCGCCTGGTAGCAAACGATAGGATGGCCTGGAGGGCGAGTTGGCCGGAGAATTTTATCGATGCGCTCCGTGTTTTTCTCGATCAAGACGTTGGCTGCCTGCAAAATAGTAGCTGTAGAGCGATAGTTTTCCTCCAGCTTCACCATGGTGCGGGTGTCGTCGTCTGGAAGGCCATCGCCAAAGGTCTCTTGAAACTCGAGCAAAATGGTAAAATCTGCCCCGCGAAAGCGATAGATACTTTGATCTGCATCGCCCACCACAAAGATGGAGCGATTGGTCCAGTCCCACTTGGAGCGGCAGCTCTCCCCATTGGTAACTAGCAGCCGGATGAGTTCGTACTGGGTGCGGTTGGTATCTTGGTATTCGTCCACCAAGATGTGCCGAAAGCGCTGGTGCCAGTAGGCCAAAACCTGCTCGTTTTGGCGGAAAAGCTGCACCGGGATCCAAATTAAGTTGTCGAAGTCGAGGGCATTATTGGCCGCCAGTTGATCTTCGTAGAGCTCGTAAACCTGAGCTAGGACGCGGCCGCGGAAATTGGGCTGGTGGCGTTCCAGATCCGCAGGAGTCCAGCCCTGATTTTTGGCCTTGCTGATGGCATGGCGCACCAACTTGGGATCAAACTGGCGCTCATCCAAGTTAAGCCGATTGATCACAATTTCTTTAATCAAAGAGTAGGCGTCAGACTCGTCAAAGATTGAGAAGTGGCGAGTCCACCTGCGTCCCTTGAGATCCCGATATTTTTCAATCTCCAGGCGCAGAATCCGGGCAAATAGGCTGTGAAACGTGCCGATCCAAAGGGGTTTAATCCAACGGTGGTAAACACTGGATTTCAGCCGGGTGGCCCGAGCAGGCTCCAGTTGCGCCAAAGGGATCCCAAATTGTTCCTGCGCCTCCTGCTCGGCAAAAAGCTGCTCGATGCGCTCCTTCATTTCGCGAGCGGCCTTGTTGGTGAAGGTAACGGCCAAAATCTCCTCTGGATTTACCCGATAGTGGCGGATGAGGTAGGCAATGCGGTGGGTGAGGGTGCGTGTCTTGCCGGAACCTGCCCCCGCCACCACCAGCAAAGGGCCACAAAAGTGCTGCGCCGCTTGGCGTTGTGAGGGATTGAGGCCATCCAACAAGGAGCTAGAAGCCATATTTTTTATTGCCGCCCCCGAGAGACTGCTTTCCATTATGGGCTCAGGCTGGCAACCCAACGGGGGTGGGAAGCCCAACCAGGAGCGCCAGGACCAAAGATGAAGATTGGTTAAGATTTGGCCAGCCCACCCCAGAACTTGCTGCTATGAAACGAGTTTTGCTTGGCTGCGGCTGCCTGCTTGCTTTTCCAAAAAGACTTGTCGCTTGTGGGGTTGCTACCTTTGCTCTCCTCTTCTTGGGCCCGTTGGCTCCAGCTCAGGCTGGCAACTGCCCCAGCAACGGCAGTCCCAACGTATCCCTTGACCTCAAGCTGGAAAGCATTTCCGGGGATCCCCTTGACCTAGGCAGCTACCACGGCCTGCAAGCGCTGATCTTAACCAACCGCCAAACCCGCTCCCAAGCAGAGGCCCTCTCGACAAGTTTGGCTCTGGAGTTTGGGCACAACCCTCGGCTGCGCCAGGTTGTGTTGATCGATGGCAGAGGGCTGCAGCTGGTGCGAGACCTGGTTCTGCAGGCCATCCGCGAGAGCGTGCCGACAGATCCCCGCTTGGCTTCTCCGTTTGTCCATGTCTCGGTTGATTTCGAGGGGGCAGCCATCCAGAAGCTGCAGGAGATCGCCGCCGAAGTGCTACCCGGGATCGATTTTCGCCGCCAGGCCGCCCTGCTGCTTTTAGACGGTCGGGGCACGCTTCTAAGTGGGTTTGCCAACCTGGACCAGTCCAATCTCCGCATTCGCCAGTGCATTCGTACGCGCATTTGACCAAGAAAACTGGGTTTCAAGCCCTGCCGTTGAGAGCAGCTTTTTGTATGATGCTCTAGATAGCAGAAGGACAACTTTGCATGTACTTTGTCCGCAAGCTCAAGCTGGGAGTTTCAGACCAACTGCAACTTTTGAGCAGAGCCGCAGGCAAGCTGTACTCCAAGACACTCGTCAGTTTTTGGCGGGTCGTCCGCAAGAAAGGGCTGTGGTTGAAGCCTGCCACCCTCATGCGTTGGTTTCCAAATGACCCTGAAAACCGGCTGCATGCCCATAGCGCAGACGCGGTAGTGCAAAGCTTCTTTTCCTCATCTGAAGTCCTGGAGGGAACGCCGCAAAACGGATCCCAACGCTCGTCCACCTCGACGCCGACGGTACTATTACAAAATCCAATGGAAAGCTTCAGCCATCAAAGTCGTAAATGGAAAGTTGCGCTTGTCGAACGGGAAAGGCAACGAGCCGTTGGTGATCCCTTGGGCTTGGGATACGCCTGTCTGGGTAGAAATCGGCTGGGACGGCAAGCAGTATGAGCTAAGGGCTTGCTACAAATTGAGCGATGCGCGGCCCAAGGAAGAGAGGGAAAAAGGCGGTGTTGCCGGTGTGGATCTGGGTGAGGTTCACCTGGCCGTTGCCCACGATGGGGAACAGACTTACATTGCCAACGGTAGACTGCTGCGATCCAAGCGCCGCTACCAGAACAAGCTGAAATCTACTCTGTCAAGGCTGCTTGCCAGAAAGAGGCGTGGCTCAAGGCGTTACAGGAGAGTTTTAGCTTCTGGGCGAAAGCAGCTGGCGAGGTTAAATGACCAGATTCGAGATATTTTGCACAAGCAAACTACAAGACTTGTCTCGACGCTGTATGCAAGGGGCGTCCAGACCGTTGTAATTGGGGACATTCGGAATATCAGGGTGTCTGCCGCTCGCGTTAGCGGGACGGAGTCCTTTTACGGCAAGAAGGCGAATCAAAAGCTCCACCAAATGTTGCATGGCCAAACCCGGCAGCCACAAGGCCGAACGGCTGGGAATGAAAGTTGTGCTGCTGGATGAGCGGTACAGCTCTCAAACCTGTCCTGCTTGCAACCAGAGGAACAAGCCGTTCGCGTCAGCGGGACGGAGTCCTCAAGGCCGTGTGTACAGGTGTACGTGCGGGTTTAGGTTCCATCGGGACGGGGCGGGGGCAGTCAACCTTCGCAGAACGTATCTGGGCTTGGGCCCAGTAGTTGGGGTTATGGCATCCCCCATAGGGCTGAGGTTTCAGCCTCATGCTCTGTGTAGCTCAGCCGGCAGGAGCCATCCTGCTGTCTGAGTAAAGAATCCCTGCCCTTTAGAGCAGGGAGAATGTCAATGCCTTGGATCCCGCTTTTCCCCTGCCTCTTCCCCGACCGCTAAACTGGTTCTAGTCGAGACGGCTGGGTGCCGAGATCCATGCGCCGCCAGCTCAAGACCCTAAACCAAATCCTCGACTACAAGCTAGCCGATCTGCGGCTGTTTGGCCGCGCCGAGCTGAAGGGTCAGGTGCTGAATGTGCTGCTGGAACGGCTGCCCGGCGATGGGGTGGACACACAGCAGGTGATGGAGGTGGTGCGTAGCGCTGTAGAGGCCTCGCTGCTGCAGGGGCTGCGCAAAGTCAACGTTTACCTTTGGTGCCGTGGCCAAACTGAAGCGGCGCCGGAGTGGAGCGAAAGCTTTGTGGTCGAGCCGTTGAGCCCAAGCAAGCCTGAGGGAGCTTGGAGCCGCGCCTCCAGCTACCGGCAAGACTATCCTGCCATGCGGGTGCTGCTTTTTGGCTTTGGCCTTTGCCTGGGTGGCTTCTACCTGCTGGGCTGGGAGCGGACGGGCTGGATGGACTGGATCCCCGTGGGGCTGGCCTTTGGCTTGGGGGTGATCTTCCCTTGGCTCAAACGCTCCCTCAACCAGGGGGCTCCCCCTCTGTTCCTACGCCTCGGCCTAGGGCTGGGGCTGATCTGGCTGGGCCTGGCAGTGCTGATGATCTGGCACCAGGGCTGGAGCCCTGCCCACGGGATTCTCACCTTGCTGGCCCTTCTCCTAGTGGGGTTGGGATCCTGAAAGCGCTCACTCGGCAGTGGTGCCGCGGAAAACGGGCAGGGCCGGCCCTGTCATCCACACGTGTTGGGTGTCAAGATCCCAGCGAATCTCCAGGTTTCCTCCCGGCAGCTCCACCGTGGCCTGGGGCTCGGCCCGCTCTTCCAAGACGGCAGCCACTAGGGCGGCACAAGCCCCTGTTCCACAGGCCAGCGTCGCCCCTGCCCCTCGCTCCCAAACCCGCAGCCGCAGGCGGTTAGGGCTGAGTACCTGCACAAATTCGGTGTTGGTGCGCTCGGGAAAGGCGGGGTGATGCTCAAACAGGGGACCCACCCTTTCCAAGTCCAGTTTCTCCAAGGATCCCTCCTCCTCCAGAAAGACCACGCAATGGGGGTTGCCCATGCTCACTGCCGTCACCCACCACTCCCGCCCGGCCACTGGGAGCGGTTGCCGCACCACCTTTTCCTCTGGCCCGACTAGCGTGGTGGGAATCTGCTGGGCCAAAAGGCGAGGGATCCCCATGTCCACTGTTACCAAGCCATCGGGCTGCACCCGCGGCACAATCCGCCCTGCCAAGGTGTGGATCTGGTAGGCGCCATCCTGGGCGGGGATCCCCAGATCCTGCAAAAAGCGAGCCAGGCAGCGGATGCCGTTGCCGCACATCTCCGCTTCTGAGCCGTCGCTGTTGAACAGGCGCATGCTGAAATCAGCCCCCTCCTGCCCCGGCAGCAGGAAAATGACCCCATCCGCCCCCACGCCAAAGCGGCGGTCGCAGAGGGCAATGGCCTCTTCTGGTGTCAGACAGGGCTGGGGCTGGTGGCGATTGTCCACCAAGATGAAATCGTTTCCCAACCCCTGGTACTTGTGGAAGGTGAGATGGGGGGGCAGCCGGGCGGCCATGCAGTGCAACAAGACAACGGGCTTCAATCCTCGTGCATTTCGAAGGGATCCTTCAAGTTCTTGGAAGGAGGTCCGAAGGCGGTGTAGATGGCAAAGGCGGTAATGACAATAGTAGTGGCCACAATAGCCACGATGAGGGAGAGGCTAGCTTCCATCGCTGGGATCCCGAGAGAGTCTCTCTAGAGTATTACACAAGTTTACAAAACATTGCGCCTCAGCGGCGACATGCACGGAATCCTCTGCCTGGCAAGGACAAGGGATGTCAAGATTCATTGCTATCGGCAAAGGGGTGGGGTCAGATTCTGGTAGCGTGATCTAAAGATGGCTGTTCTTGCGGCATTGAGTCTTTAGAGGATCCGCCGCCAGCTTTGTTCCTTCTTAACCTACGGCGAGAACTATGGCCATTCGTACCCGACTGGGCGATCTGCTGCGTCCGCTGAACTCGGAATACGGCAAAGTAGCCCCCGGCTGGGGCACCACGCCTCTAATGGCAGTCTTCATGGTGCTGTTTGGCATCTTCATGCTGATCCTCCTGGAGATTTACAACAAGTCGCTGCTGCTGGAAGACATCAACGTCTCCTGGGAAAGCCTCAGCTTCTAGTTTGGGCTTGCCAAGCGGCCTAGGTGGTGTACTCGGCGTTGATGCGCACATAGTCGTAGCTGAGATCGCAGCCCCAGGCCACGCCCTGACCGGGCCCCTGGTGGAGATCCACCGTGAAGACGACGGGATCCCCCTTGAGGTACTTGCAAGCAGCCTGGCGTTCAAAGGGGAGGGGCATTCCCTTCTCTAGAAGCAGAAAATCTCCCAGCCGGATCTCCAGAAGGCGGCTGTCAAAAGGGATCCCTGCTCGCCCAGCGGCAGCGGCCACCCGTCCCCAGTTGGGGTCGCCCCCAAAGGCTGCTGCCTTGACCAAGGGAGAGCTGGCAATGACGCGGGCTATCTGCCGAGCCGACCGGTCGTCGGGGGCGCCCTGCACCCGGATCTCCAGCAACTTGGTGGCTCCCTCCCCGTCGCGGGCAATGGCCTTAGCTAGGTGAATGCAAACCTGGGCAACCATCTCGGCTAGGGCTTGGGCAGCTTTTGTACCCGCTTGCACCGTGGGGATCCCGCTTTGGCCGTTGGCTAGAGCCAGTACCATGTCGTTGGTGCTGGTATCCCCATCCACGGTGATTTGGTTAAAGCTGAGGTCAACAGCCTCTTTGAGGATCTGCTGCCAGAGTGGGGGATCCACAGCCGCATCGGAGGTTAAGAAAGCCAGCATCGTCGCCAAGTTGGGGTGGATCATGCCGGATCCCTTGGCGATGCCTCCTACCCTGACGGTGTAGCCCTCGATGTTAGCCTCCAGAGCCGTGCTCTTGGGAACTAGATCAGTGGTGAGGATGGCGCGGGCAGCGCTCTCTCCTCCTGCCGGCGAGAGGCGGTCGATAAGGTGGGGCAGGGCCGCCTTGATTTTGGCCATTTCCAGTTGTTGTCCAATGACCCCTGTGGAGGCGGTGAGCACCTGGTGGGCGGGGATCCCCAGCCGCTCTGCCACCCAGCAGGCCAGTTGGGCATTGTTGCGCTCCCCCTCTTCGCCTGTACAGGCGTTGGCCTGGCCGGCAGTGCAGAGGATGGCCCGCACCGGCTGGCCTTGGGCGAGGATGCTCTGGTTGTAGGTGACGCAGGCGGCCTTAACCTGGTTGGTGGTGAAAACGCCAGCCCCTACCGCCTCGCTGTCGGAAACAATCAGGGCCAAATCGGCGGCGCCAGAGGGCTTGAGGCCAGCGGCTACGCCGGCAGCGCGGAAGCCACGGGGGGCGGTTACGGCACCTGCAACCGGTTTAAACTGGGCTCCTGGATCCGATGGAATGGCTCTGGTCATACTGGCGGCTGCGCAGCTCCTAGCAAAGCGGGCCGGCTTTTGCGCTGGGAGCAAAGTGGTGTTGTTAGAACTTTACCAAAAAGCGCCGTAAGGCCCCGCCTTTGAAGGTGGGGATGTAAGGCGCAGCATTTTATCCAAGGTTTCCCCTGA
>NZ_JANSHI010000019.1:0-39089 GCF_047461615.1 Synechococcus sp. W65.1
CCGGGAATGGCAAGATCTGGTTTTGCCGCCAAAAAGCTCGTCTGAGGATCAGGACTCCAAGATTTTGCTCCTCCTGCCGGCCTAGGATCAATGCCAGGGGGATTCTATTGCTGCTTTAACCCCGTCCTAAGTATCAGCCACACTGGAGAAAGCTGCCGTCCCAACAGCTCTCTGAGTATGGCTGGCTCTTCTTCCCAGGCCGTAGCTTTCTGTCCCCAACCGCTTGCTGACAGAAAGGGATCTAGTCCCTCTCCTCCCGGCGCAGCCGCTGCAGGGCAGAAAGAGGCTTCTCCTCTTCCGACTGCTTTTCTGGGGTTGCTACCGGCAGAGGAGCTGTTTTGTTTTTCTCGGGTTCGGGCGAAAGTTTGCCTGCTTCCGAATCGACGGCTAGAGGAGAAGGGAGGTCGTTGGTCTGTTGGCCAGGCAGAGGGATCGACTCCAAGGGGGCCAGCAGGGATTGAATGTGGCTGTAGGTTTCGGGGTTGCTGCGGGCAGCATGGGCCAAGAGGGTAAGCTGCTCCTTGGCCGCCACCAGGTTCCCTAACTTAAGATCCACCAGCGCCAACTGGTAGCGTGCCTTAAAGCTAGTGGGATCCACCTCCACTGAGCGTTGAAAGGCGGCTCGTGCCTCTGCCAGCTTGCCTTGGCGGGCGTAGATCAAGCCGAGGTTAAAGGGCACGTCAGGATCCCGCTCCCTGGGAAGCACTTGGGCTTTGTCTTCTAGTTCAAGGGCGGCCCGGTAGGCGTTGATGGCTAAGGTGTAAAAGCCCATCTGCAGGTAACGAGCTGCATCTTCCTTGAGTTGGGCCACCGTTGGCTCGCCGGTGAGCAAATTCATAGGCGGCTGCGCATAGGCAGGCAGGCCCACCGCCAAACCCAGCAGGCATACTACTGAACTCAGGCCCCAGGGAGCAGCCTGTCCACCGGTTTGTTGCCTATTCATCACCATGATCGGTTTCCTCCAGCCACCTCAACACCACTTGTTCCACCCCTCACGGCCGGGAAAGGAAGCGAACTGGATCCCGGGCCCACCGAGGCAACGGCCTCACTCCAGAGACTATCCGCAATTGGACTGGGAAGCACGACTTTCCACTCGATCCAGCGCAAAAAGGCCAGATTGAGATACCAGTGCGAAGGGCTGGCTGGGGCCTCCTGGTGGGCAAGGGCTGCCTTTAGGGTGGCTAGATCCCCGAAATAGCTAAAAATCTCGCTGTACTCACGCTGTTGGCCCGTTCTGGTTCTTCACAAAGGGATCCCCGTGGCCGCTGCCAACTCCGGAGCTGTTCAGTCCCCAAATCGGAACCTCTTGGGCAAGCAGCAACGGAACTCAAGTGCCAAAAGCGCGATCCCCAGCATCCCCTAGCCCGGGCAGGATAAACCCCCGGTCGTTTAGCCGCTCGTCGATCATGGCGCAGAAAACTTGCACCATTGGGTAATGGGATCCCAGTCGCTGCAGCCCTGGCGGCGCGGCCAAGACGCTGACAATCCTCACCAAGCTGGGATCCGCTCCCCGTTTTTTCAGCTCATCCAAAACCCACAGCAAGGTACCCCCCGTGGCCAACATTGGCTCAGGGATGAGAATGCGCATCTGATCTGGAATCCGCTCCGGCAGGCGGTTGAGGTAACAACTCACCTGCAGCGTCTCCTCGTCCCGCACCAAGCCCACATGAAAAATCCGTGCTTGGGGCAAGAGGGCCTGACAGCCTTCCAGCATGGCCAGGCCAGCCCGCAAAATGGGCACGATGGCTAGCGGCGTGTTGGGGGCGATAACTTCTGCTGCCGCAGCTTCCAGAGGAGTTTGCACCTGCACCGCTTGGGTCGGGATCCACTCCCGCATCGCCTCGTAGGTCAGCCAGCGGCCCAGCTCCACCAAAGCCGTGCGAAAAAGAGGCATGGGGGTCTCCCTATCGCGGGCCACGGCTAGCCAGTGCTTGATGAGCGGGTGAGGAGGGACGTAAACCCGCAGTTGCTGACTTGCCACCGGAGGATGCCTCAACCTGGGCGGTAGCATAGCGGCTTGCAGGGGTAGGAGGCAAGCCTTCTTCTTAGCCATCCCCGCCGTTCCCTAGCTGCCAGCTTTTCCTCTGGCTTCCTCGCCGCGTTTAGTTACAATAGCGCCAGCGCCTCCTCAAATCTTCTGTTCGCGCTAGTGGGACGGGATGATCTCCCTCAACTTGCGGCCCAGCCTGGAGCTAACAGATGAAGTTTTTGAACAGCTCTGTCGGCAAAATCCAGAGCTGCGCTTGGAGCGCACTGCCCAAGGGGAGCTAGTGGCCATGGCCCCCGTCGGCAGTGAAAGCAGTCGCCAAAACTTGAGCCTCAGCGCCCAACTCTGGCAATGGAACCACCAAACTCAGCTTGGCGTAGCCTTCGATGCTTCTGCCGGCTTTGCCCTGCCCAACGGGGCCATTCGCTCTCCTGATGCCGCCTGGGTTGCCAGGGAGCGCTGGCAGCAGCTGACTCCAGAGCAGCGGCGCCGCTTTGCACCCCTTTGTCCAGACTTTGTCCTGGAACTGCGCTCCCCGAGTGATGACCTGGCCACTTTGCAGGCCAAGCTGCAGGAGTACCTCGAAAACGGCTCCCAACTGGGCTGGCTGATTGACCCGGAAAGCCAAAGGGTCTACGTCTACCGTCCAGGCCAGCCTGTTCAGGTTCTAGAGCGGCTCACCTCCCTAGAAGGGGATCCCGTCCTCCCCGGCTTCGTTGCCGATCTCAACCTCGTCTGGGAATAGTTCCTAACCGCTTATGATTGCCCTTAACCTGCGACCCAGCCTGGAGTTGACGGATGAAGTTTTTGAACAGCTCTGTCGGCAGAATCCTGAGCTGCGCTTGGAGCGGACTGCCCAAGGGGAGCTAGTGGCCATGGCCCCCGTCGGCAGTGAGAGCGGACTTCGCAGTGCCGACCTGCTGGGCCAGCTCTGGCAGTGGAACCGACGCACAAACTTGGGACTTGTATTCGACTCCTCCACGGGTTTTGCCCTGCCCAACGGGGCCATTCGCTCTCCCGATGCCGCCTGGGTTGCCAGGGAGCGCTGGCAGCAGCTGACTCCAGAGCAGCGGCGCCGCTTTGCACCCCTTTGTCCAGACTTTGTCCTGGAACTGCGCTCCCCGAGTGATGACCTGGCCACTTTGCAGGCCAAGCTGCAGGAGTACCTCGAAAACGGCTCCCAACTGGGCTGGCTGATTGACCCGGAAAGCCAAAGGGTCTACGTCTACCGTCCAGGCCAGCCTGTTCAGGTTCTAGAGCGGCTCACCTCCCTAGAAGGGGATCCCGTCCTCCCCGGCTTCGTTGCCGATCTCACCTTAATCTGGGAATGACTGGCCTGCCCATGGGCGTCGGCAACCTCGAACGTGCTGGCACCTATCGGGCGGGAAATGCAAGAACTGGATAAGCCCGAGAAAGCCCAGCGCCTTGCTGGCCCAGCAACTAGGCAAACTGGCCCACCACCTGTAGGGCAAAACTCAGCAAGAGGAAGGCCAACCAGGGGGAGAAGTCCAAGCCGCCGATGGGGGGAATAATGCCGCGGAAGAGGTTGAGATAGGGATCCGTAAGCTGGCTAAGCACCGACAGGATAGGGTTAGACCAGTTCAGTTGCGGGAACCAGCTTAGCAAAATCCGCACGATCAGCAGGGCGTTGTAGATGACGATGAACTGGTAAAGGGAGCGAAACAGCAAAGAGACTGCACCGCTGTAGACCGACCCCAGAGGGAGGTCGTCTAGGCCAGCAAGAGAGGACAACACGTGGCTAAGCATATGACTGGAAAAGGGGGAAAGGACTCATCCACAGCTTATCGGCAGAGCAGTCGGCTTAGGGTAGCGCCGGCAGAACCTCTGCCGCCTCTAGTTTGGCATGGGCAGGGATCCTTTGCTCAAGACTTTTCCTCCACAGCTTGGGAGGAGGTTTCCTTGATGAGCAATTGGGCCCGCGTGGCCTGAATGGCCTCGTTGAGCTCGGCAATTTTGGCTTCGAGGGTGCGGCGAACCTGGGCAATCCGTTCTGCCTCCTGCTCCCACTCCCTCCAGCTCCTCAAGCTGGACTCCGTTGCTTTCCCCAGCCCTCGAGAGCGGGGGCATTCAGGGCTAGTGGCGGTGCCGTCAAGGCGCTCGGGATCCCGGCCTTGACCTTCAGCGGATTCCTTACCTACTCTGGAGGCGAGCACAAGCCCAAGGATCCCGCCGAGGATCCCTCCCACCACAGCCCCCGTTACCACACCAGCAATGAAATCACTCTGCCGATCTGCCACGCTTGCGTCCCAGTCAATTGAGTCTCCCTTCTTCCGTTCTAGCTCTCTTGCCCCGCCCCTGCCAGCAAACGAGGCCAGAGCTGGGGGAGTCGCCATTGGCTCAAATTTTCCAGGTAATCTTGCACCTGCTCCCTCAACCCGGCCAAGATGGCCTCCAGTCTGTTGGTCAAGGGCAAGGAGGCCAGAGCCGCTTGCCAAAGGTGAGCTAGTGACAAGTCAGGGCTGACTACCCGCCACAGCCGCTGCAACTCCTCGAAGTGCAGGCGATCATCTTCTGTAAGCGAAAGGATTAGCTGGCGGCGTAGCTCCCGTGCTTCCTCCGACATGAGATAGCGCAAGCCCATGCGGGCAGCAGGGATCCAATCCAGCCCACCATCGCTGCGGGCAACTTGAAGCAGGTTCTCCAGGCGGTTCCAGCGGAACTTGCCATCCTTAATCAGCACTTGCAACAGCCGCTGGCGAATACGAGGGGATTCATCGGTCAGCAGGCGCTTGGCCACGTAGGGATAGGCCACGCCGACGATGCGAAACTGCGGATAGAGACTGAGGGCCACCCCCTCCTGGGTAACCAAAGAGCGGATCACCAAGGCAAAGTGGGAGGGCACCTGGAAGGGGTAGCGGTACATCAAATCGGAGAACTGGTCGGTGGCGGTTTTGAAGTTGAAGTTAGCCACCTCCTGCCTCAGCACATCCGCCAACACCGTTTCTAGAGCAGGGAGCAGCTCTTGCCGATCTACATCCGGCTGTAAAAAGCCCAGGTGAATGAAATCGTCAATCAGGGCGTTGTAGTCGCGATCCACCAGGTGGACCAGCGCATCCACCAGGTACTCCTTCATCTGGTCGGTGAGCTGGTCCATCATGCCGAAGTCGATGTAGGCCAGGCGGCCATCCGGCAGGGCAAACAGGTTGCCCGGGTGGGGATCGGCGTGGAAAAAGCCGTATTCGAGCAACTGCTTTAGGCCGGCTACCACACCGATGCGCACCAATCGTTTCACCTCCAAGTTGGCGGCCCGAATGCGCTCCACATCGGTGAGCTTGATGCCGTCAATCCACTCCAGGGTCAACACGCGGCGGGTGCTGTAGGCCCAGAAGATGCGCGGCACATACACATCGGGATCGTCGCGAAAGTATTCAGCAAAGCGCTCGCAGTTCCGTCCTTCCTGGAGGTAGTCAATCTCCTCAAAGAGCTTGCGGCCAAACTCATCCACCACCGCTGTCAAGGTGTTGCCCAGGTTGAGGGGCAACCAAGGGCCCAGCCAGGTGGAGGCCCAGCGGATGAGGTAGAGATCCAGGCTCAGCCGCTCCCGCAGGTGAGGCCGCTGCACCTTGACCGCCACCCATTCGCCGCTGTGCAACTGCGCCTTGTAAACCTGGCCCAGGCTGGCCGCAGCCACCGGCTCGGGCGAGATCTGGGCGTAAATCTCGGTAATTGGACGGCCCAGCTCCGCCTCAATGCAGGCAAACGCCTCCTCTGAAGGAAAGCTGGGCAGTTGATCCTGCAGCTTGGTCAGCTCCTCCAAGTAGTCTTTGCGCACCAAGTCGGGCCGGGTGGAGAGGGCCTGCCCTACCTTGATGAACGTCGGCCCCAGGTCGGTGAGCAGTTTGCGCAGCTGCGCCGCACGCTGGGGCACCTTGCGATTGCCCTGCCCCCAGAGCTGATCCCAGCGCAGGCAGAGAACAAACCACAAGAGAGGGCCAAGGATGGCCAGTGCCCGCGCCACCACTTGGGGCAGACGCCAGCGGTAGTAACGGGCAATCACCTGCGGATCGTAAACTTCTAGGTCAGCAACAGAGACAATCTGGTTAGGCACGCTCCAGGGATCTCACAGTCGTCTTAAACGAGCAATACCTATCGTAATGGCAAAAGTTACCTGATTTTTCTTCACTTTCTTTAACAGCACCTCCTTTAGCTTCGGCCCGCTGCAGCCACGACCTGGCTTAGATGACGGTGTTGTCCGGGATCACCGAGTCCTTGATGATGGTGACAATGCCGTTGCTAATCCAGATTCCTTCCTCTTCCCGCTGGGCTTCGGTGACGTGATCTTTGTTGATGATGCGGACGTTGCGGCCAATGCGGGCGTTCTTGTCCACAATGGCGTTGGCAATGTAGGAGTTGGGCCCGATGCCCACCGGCGGGATCCCGGCCTCCAGCTTGGCCTGCCGCTCTTCTGCCGACTCGTAGTAGTCGGCCCCCATGACCAGGGTGTTTTCGATAACGGCATTGGCCTCTATGCGGCTGCGAATGCCGATGATGGAGTTGCGAATTTGGGCGTTTTTGATGATGCAGCCGTCGGCAATCATGGAGTTGACAATGTGGGAGTCGAGGATCTTGTTGGGAGGCAAAAAGCGCGGGCGGGTGTAGATGGGCATGTCCCTGTCGAAGAAGCTGAAGGGCGGGTTGGGCTGCTGCACCAAGGCCAGGTTGGCCCGATAGAAGGCCTCGATGGTGCCGATGTCCTCCCAGTAGCCCTTGAAGGGGTAGGCCTGCAGGTGGTACTTGCCGATGGCTGCCGGCAGCACTTCTTTGCCGAAGTCGGTGTGCTCCTTCACTTGCAGCATCTCGATCAAAGCTTCCCGCTTGAACACATAAATGCCCATAGAAGCGATGTAAGGCTTGGCTTTCGCCTCTTCTGGGCTGAGGCCGAGGACTTGGGTATCGACTCGGCAGGCTTCTAGCAGCTCCCCTTGCGGCTTTTCCTTGAAATCGATCACACGCCCCTCGGCGTCAATCTTGAGCAAGCCAAAGCTGGAGGCCACTTTTTCTTCACAGGGGAGCACCGCCAGCGTCACATCCGCTCCAGTTTGCCGGTGATAATGAATAAAGGGGCGGTAGTCCATGCGGTAGAGGTGATCCCCGGAGAGGATGAGGAAGTCACGCGGCTTCCAGGAGTCCATCAGCCAGAGATATTGGCGAACGGCGTCAGCCGTGCCCTGGAACCAGTCGGGGTTATCGGGGGTTTGCTGGGCCGCTAGGATATCTACAAAGCCGCCGGTGAAGGGAGACATGCGGTAGGTATTGATGATGTGGCGGTTTAGCGAGGCGGAGTTGAACTGCGTGAGGACGTAGATCTTATCGATATCGGAATTGATACAGTTGCTAACCGGAACGTCGATAAGGCGATACTTGCCTGCTAGAGGTACAGCCGGCTTGGCGCGGCGCTTGGTTAGAGGATAGAGGCGGGTGCCCCGCCCACCGCCTAGGATAATTGCCAGTACATCGCGCATGGTGGTTCTCCACCAGGTTACACCCAATAGCATAGACCGCGGCGAGGGGAAGCGGCTGCAACGGCCCTGGGGAAGCTGATGGCACGCATCCTGGCCTTTACCAACAACAAGGGCGGCACTGGCAAGTCCACCCTCTGCGTCCACGCGGCCCAGTTGACGGCCCAGCGGGGCCATGCCGTTCTGCTAGTCGATCTCACCTCCCAAACCACCGCCAGCAGCTTTTACCTCGAAGAGGCCGGATCCCTTCCCCCAGAGGAGACCGTTTGGGCTAGCCTCCACCCTCACCACCAGCGGCCTCTGGAGGAAGTCATCTATTGCACCGACAAGGGAGTGGATGTGGCGCCCTCCCACCGCACCATGGCCGAAGTGGCAGCCCAGCTAGCGGCTTCCGGGGAGGCGGGCCAAAACCTCCTCCAGCGTCAACTGGATCCCTTGCTGTCGGAGTACGACTTTATCTTTCTCGACACGCCAGGGGAGCTGAATGCCCTCACCGCCAATGCTTTGCGGGCAGCCCAGCGGGTGTTGATCCCGACACGGCTCAACCGCGCCGACTTCTCCTGCACAGAAGAGACCCTGCGCTATATCGAGACCCTCAAGGGCGAGCTGAGCCAGGCCCGCGCTGTCCTGACCATGTTGGACGACCGCTACCTGCCCGGCGGCATTTGGTCGGGATCTCACACTGGACAGTTGTACGTGCAAGCGCAACAGATTTTTGCGGATGTGCTCTCACCCGTTACCATTCCAGATAGTAGCGACTTGCGCACAGCTTTTGATTATGGCCTGACGGTCATGGACTATCGGCCCGGGGCGGCCGTGTGTGGGCGCCTGCTGCAGTTTGTTGAACGTGAGGTGCTCCTGTGACTGGGTCTGAGCGTAGCTTGTTTTCTCGTGCGGGAGGAGCCCCCCGCCGCCCCGCCCGGCGCAAAGTAAAGTCAGACTCCCCCTCCACCCCTGGACGTGAGGAAACGGCAATGTCTACCGCAGAAACGTCGGAACTCGAAGCCCTCAAAGGCCAGTTGGCGGAGGCCCAACGGCAGCTTCAGGAATACCAAAACAAAATCTCCAGCCTACAGGCTCAACTCGAGCAAGTCACAGCCCACCGCGACGAATTGCAAAAGGCACTGGCCCAACTCCAGGCAGTGGCAGATGAGCGGGCCAAAACCATCCAGGAACTGCAAAGCCGCCAAGGGCAGGCCACGCTGCCGGTTAAGCCCCAAACCTCTGCCTCCCCCCTGCAGGCACCCAAGAAGATCCTCAATCGGCCTATCTTTGACAATGTGTCCCCCACCGACGAAGACATGCCCCCCTACATGCTGGACTAGGCCAAGCTGGGATCCCCTGCCCAAACAGTTGAGTATTGCACCCAGGGGAAGGGAGGTGTATGGTTAGGGATCCCTGTCTTTACGCTATGACTGCGTCCCAGGCAAAGATGACGGTTTCTGGCGATGCCATTCCACCCCACGGAGGTACTCTAATTAACCGCATTGCCTCGCCTGAGGAGGCGGAGGAGCTCCGCTCCAAGGCCCAACACTGCCCTGTTATCCGCCTCGACGAGCGGGCTCAATCGGATCTCGAGATGATTGCCATCGGGGGCTACAGCCCGCTGACGGGCTTTATGGGGCGGGAAGATTACCATTCGGTTTTGGAGACAATGCACTTGGCCAACGGCCTGGCATGGTCGCTGCCGATTACGCTGCCAGTTTCGGAGGAAATAGCTGCCGGGCTCAAGGAAGGGCAAACCGTGGCCCTAGCCAATGCTGAGGGCAAGCTTTTGGGCGTGTTGGAACTGACCGAGAAATTTACCTACGACAAAACCCGCGAGGCGCAGCAGGTCTACCGCACTACGGATGAACAACACCCAGGGGTGAAGGTGCTCTACGAACAGGGATCCGTTTACCTAGCCGGCCCTGTCACGCTCCTGCAGCGGGATCCGCATCCCCTTTTTCCGGCCTACCAGATTGATCCAGCTCAGTCGCGGCAACTGTTTCGGGAAAGAGGGTGGAAGACGATTGTCGGTTTTCAGACTCGCAACCCCATCCATCGCGCCCACGAGTATATCCAGAAGTGCGCTCTGGAAATTGTGGACGGCCTGTTTCTCCACCCGCTGGTGGGAGCCACCAAAAGCGACGACATTCCCGCCGAGGTGCGCATGCGCTGCTATGAGGTGTTGATTGAAAAGTACTACCCCAAAGAGCGGGTGATCTTGGCCATTAACCCTGCAGCCATGCGCTATGCAGGACCGCGGGAAGCCATCTTCCACGCCCTTGTTCGCAAAAACTACGGCTGCACCCATTTCATTGTGGGCCGGGATCACGCTGGGGTAGGCAACTACTACGGCCCCTATGACGCCCAGCACATTTTCGACGAGTTCCGGCCCGAGGAGCTGGGCATCATCCCCCTCAAGTTTGAACACGCCTTCTACTGCACCGTCACGGGCACCATGGCCACGGTCAAGACCAGTCCCAGCCAGCCCCACCAGCGCATTCACCTCTCGGGCACCAAGGTGCGGGAAATGCTGCGCCGTGGCGAAGTGCCGCCGCCGGAGTTCTCCCGCCCCGAAGTGGCCCAGCTCCTTGTGGAGGCCATGCGAGAACGCAGCTCCTCCTAGCCTCTTGGTGGGAAACCACCCAGGCGCTGGATTCTAGACCTAGCCGAGAGCTCGAAGCACGGGGCAGATTTTGCAGAGGTTAACGACCTGGCCTATCGACAGTTGCCGATTTTGGGTTTATCACTGAGGGGAGGGTGGTGCAAGCTGCCCACCTAAGCCTTCCGCTACCTACCCTGGGCTAGTGGCTCGACCCCAGCGCGCGGCGGAGGCAACTGTGTTTTCTTTGCCGTTTCCAGGGTCAACCTATGCAGAAATCAACCCTTCTTTCCAGGCTTGCCCTCGCCCTGCCCGCCTCCCTCCTGCTGGCAGAGGCTGCTCTGGCCTACCCCTGTAACTGGGTTGGGGCTGAAGCCTACAACTTCTCCAGCCCCACGGTTGAGGTTGACAGCTTCGAAGTGTTGCCTGCCTCCTCCTTTGCAGGTAACGGCTTCATTGGGGTGGCTATTGAAACGGTAGATGAACAGGCACCTCAAGGCGCCATTAGCCGCCGCCTGTTTGGCCCTGCCCCTCGCCTGCAAGGGATACGGGTCGTTGGCCTCCTCCAGAATGGACCGGCCCACCAAGCAGGTCTGGCGCAGGGCGACATTCTCCTCGGGGTCGACGGACAGCGGGTCACCTCGGTGCAGCAGGTTCAGCAGCTCATCCAAAACACCCCTGTGGGCCAGCGGCTACCGATTACCTTCCGGCGCGGCGGGCAGGTTCTATCCACAGTGGTGGTGGTGGGCGATGGCCGCGTGTTGCGCCCTCTGATGCTGCAGCAGCGGTAAGCGGGTGACCGCTGAGGTAGGCCTAGCAGAGACGGTCTGGGTGGTCTGCGGCCTCAACGGCTTGCTGGCTCTTGGCCTGCTTGCTTTAGTTCGCCCAATCTTGCGCTTGCGCACAGCGCTTTGGGTTACGGAGCGGGCCCTGGACAACTGGCAAAGAGCAGCAAAGCCGGCTTTGGCCCTTACCTCGGCTGAGCTTCTCCACCTACGGGCTCGCCTGCAAGCCAATCGCACCACCCTTGGCCGCTGGCGGCGCCGGCTCCAGTTCTGGCAGGGGATCCGCCGGCTAGCGCTTTGGCTGCAACAAAGGCTCTATGGATAGCTGCTCCTCCCTACCCAACCCCATCCGCTTGCAGGTCATGGCCAACGCTCTGGCCGGGATTGCCGAGGAGATGGGGGCACGTCTCATTCGCGGCTCCTACTCTGCCAACATCAAGGAACGGCGGGATTGCTCCACGGCTTTGTTTGACGCCCAAGGGGCTTGTATTGCCCAGGCAGCCCACATCCCGGTTCACCTAGGCGCTCTTTCCCAAGCCGTGCAGGCAGTGGTGGCAGCTGGCCCCCAGCCGGGAGAGGTGTTTGTCCTCAACGATCCCTATCAAGGGGGATCCCATCTGCCGGATATCACCGTGGTAGCGGCCATTCCCGGCCTGCGGGATCCCAGCCAGGTCTGTGCCTATGCGGTAAACCGCGCCCACCATGCCGACGTCGGGGGGATGCGCCCCGGCTCCATGCCCGCTGATTCCAGCGAGATCTGGCAGGAGGGTTTGGTGATCCCACCCGTACGGCTGGCCAGGTTTTCTCTGGAAGGAGAGTTGCGCTGGCAGGAAGATCTGCTGCGCCTTATTCTGGCCAATGTGCGCAATCCTGAGCAGCGCCGCGGAGACCTGCAGGCCCAAGTGGGAGCCAACGTGGTAGGGGCAAGCCGGTTTCGCCAGCTGCTAGCCCGCTTTGGCGAGGAGGAGGCTTGGCAGCTCATTGCGGAAGTGATTGCCTATAGTCGACGGCGGATGCAGGCCCAGATCCGCGCGCTGCCCGATGGGATTTACAGGGCTGCAGATTGGTTGGAAGGGGAGGGGGATCCGCCCAAGCCGCTCCGCATCAAAGTGCAGATTGAAGTGCAGGGGGAGAGGTTGCGGGTGGACTTCAGCGGCACGGCGCCAGCCACGGCGGGCAACCTAAACGCCCCCCTGGCCGTGACCCGCTCGGCGGTGCTCTTTGCCCTGCGCTGCCTTTTGGATCCCACCGCTCCCAGCAATGCCGGGCTAGAGGAGCCCATCGAGATCGTGGCCCCACCCGGCTGCCTGGTCAACGCCCAATTTCCGGCGGCGGTGGTGGCCGGCAATGTGGAAACCTCGCAGCGCATTGCCGATGTGGTGTTCAAAGCCCTGGCGCCGGTGGCTGGATCGCGGAGCATGGCCCAAGGGCAGGGCACCATGAACAACTGTGTCCTGGGCAACCGCCACTTTACCTACTACGAAACCCTGGGGGGCGGCCAAGGGGCCAGTCGCCAGCGGCCAGGCCTGGATGGGGTGCATGTGGGCCTGAGCAATACCCTCAACACCCCCATCGAAGCCCTAGAGCTGGAGTATCCCCTGCGGGTGTTGCGCTACGAGCTGCGCCAAGATTCTGGGGGCATTGGGCAGCAGCGGGGCGGCTGGGGGCTGATCCGCTCCCTCCAGGTGTTACAAGACTGCACCCTTTCCCTTCTCACCGACCGCCGCTACTACGCCCCCCAGGGAGAAGAGGGCGGCGGAGCCGGCCAGGTGGGGATCAACCTTGTCAACGGGGAACCCCTGCCCAGCAAGATTAGCCGCCCCCTGAAAGCTGGCGATGTGGTGACCCTCTACACCCCCGGCGGCGGCGCCTGGGGCTCCAGCGAGGGGCAGGCGCGGGAGGTTGGGTAGCCCAGATGGGCAAGCAACAACTGCTCGCAGCGGCGGAGCACGTCCTCGCGGCTGGTAAAGTGCTCCAGCCTTTGCACTTGTTGACCTTTCTCAAACAAAATTAAGGTCGGCAGCGAGCGCACCCGATAGCGGCGCGGCAGCCAAAAATTGTTATCCACATTCACCCGCACCACCTCAACGGATCTCTCCCCTTCGGAGGCCAGGCGGTCGATAAGCGGTTGAACGAAGCGACACAAACCGCACCAAGGCGCGCCAAACTCTAGTAACACCAACCCATCGCTTGTCAAAAGTTCTTGATTAAAAGCCTCTAAAGCAACTGGCGAGATCATTGCTCCCAAACTAAAGCAGTTGTTTGGGATCATGCTACCAGGCAACTCTGCTGGCTGCAGAAACCAGTTGCGGATGGAAAGCATAAAGAATCACAACAAAGCTCAACACCCCCAGATAGGCCCAGCGGAGAAACTCGCGCGGGTACAGTTGCTGGCGCCCTTGCAGAATGGCTAAGCCGGGGATCACGGAGGTGCGGGCCTTGAGATCGCGGAAGGCGTGGCCGTACTTGCGCTCCAGGCGGTAATCCCCGTGCCAAACGGCAAATAGGTGGTAGGCCACCAGCCCCAGCGAGGTGACCAGCATAAAACTGGAGCCAATCCACAGGGAATGGGCCACACACCAGATGAGCTGACCGACTAGCTGGGGATGGCGGGTGAGGCGGATGATCCCAGTTGTAAACAAGTGGATCTCCGGCTGGCGAAGGGCGACAATCTCCAGCACGTTAAAGGTGGCCGGATACAGGAAGAAAAACGAGAGCGCAGACAAAAGGACGACAGTGGTGTGGATCCCGGGAACAGCCTGCAGATTCCAAAGGATTACGCCGTCGTAGCAGTGGTTAGAAAAGTAGATGAGCAACAGCGGCGCCAAGCTAAGACTGACCAGGACAAAGAAAAGGCGGTACAGACGCGCTCCCAGCCACGCTTCTCCCCAGGGGCGCAAGTAGGCTAGTCCACTGTGGGCGCAGGCAAATCCCAAGATCATGCCCAGCATGATGGCATGGGAGCGGTAGGGGGCCAGCCCTGGCAGCCAGTGGCTAAAAAGGGGGGGTGACATCCTCTTTCGCGGTTGCCGTGACCTATGCTTAGCTTAAAGATAAGTTACATTCGACTCCCCATGCAGAAGACTCTCTTCCTACGTCTTGTCGGCCTGCTCCTGGCGATAGCCCTTATCCTGGGCTGGGCGATCCCAGGCGCGCAAGCAGCCCGTCTCACTGGCAAGTATTACGAAGACAGCATGACCATCATCCAAACGCTGCGCACGGCTCTCTTGGAGGGGGATCCTGTCCTCAAGCCGGAGGAGGCACGGGCGGAGGTCATGGAGGCCATGCAAGAATTTGTAGGGCGCTACCATGGCCCTCGCTACAACAAGTTGCCATCCTTCACGACCCTGCGCACGGTGTTCAACACCGTGGCCTCCCACTACCGCACCTCGGATCGACCGCTGGAGCCAGAAAAGCTAGAGCGGGTGCTGATGCAACTGGATCGGGCAGAGATGGCCTTACGCCGTGAGGGTTAAGCTTTAGGCAAGGCGCAGCGTTGCTCTAATGCCAACGCGGTGGAGTCCGCTCTCCCAAAGCTCCAGCTGGCCTCCCATTTCCCTTAGGAGCCGCTCGCTAACCCGCCAGGCGGCGCTGTCTTGTGGCTGGATGGGCAGGCAGCACCGCCCTTCCAGGTCCCACTCCAGACAGAAGTGCTCCTCCCCGCCAGGATAGGCGCTCAGAGCCATTGAGCCGTAGCGGAGGGTGCGAATGCCCCAGCGACACACGCCCAGCAGCGCCTGCACCAAGCCATGGGGATCCGCCCAGACAGTGAGGCTGTCGGGAAGCCAAGAGGACTGAAGAGCGGTCCAGTCGTAGCGGATGCTCCGATCCTGGGCCTGGAGCCGAGTGAGGCTGTGGATCTCTTGCAAAAGAGGACGCAGGCGCGTTGGCCTTGGCCGCAGCGGCTGAATGGGCAGGTCGTGGCGAGCCAGGCGAGTGTATTCTTCCAGCAGCTTGAGCAGGCGCTCCACCGCCTCCTTGGCGCTCTGCAGGCACTCTCGCTCCTCCTCTCGAGAGTCGCACAGATTGGACAACACCAACTGCAGGGCTCCCATCTGGCTGCTGAGGGGATTGCGCAGCTCGTGGCCGATACTCACCAGAAGCTCCTGCTGAAAAGCGCGCATCACCTCAGAGCGCTCAAAGGCAAACTGCCAGTCCATCCCCTCCTGGTCTGCGGCAGGGGCAGGCGGGAAAGAGGGAGGATCGGGGGGGGTGGCAGGCAAGGCTTTGCTCAACTGGAAAGGCAACCCGTCATTGGCGGCAGCAGCTCTTGGCCCCTCTCTGGGCTGGCAACGCTGCTCACCATTTTTTTACCCGACAAAGCAGGCGCTGACTACCCGCTCAATCCCGGCCAGATCCCGGTGCACCTGGATCTGCTGGTAACACCCCTGCGCTCGCAACTGCTCGGCCACCCAAGGTGCCTGGCCCTGCATCACCTCCACTGCCCAGAAGGAGTTGGGGGCTAGATAATCCGGCGCGCCCTCAATCAACACCCGCAGATGAACCAGCCCATCTTCCCCGCCGTCCAGGGCCTCTCGCGGCTCGTGCAGCCGCACCTCAGGCATGAGGTGATCTAGCTCCCTTGTAGGGATGTAGGGAGGGTTGGAGACAAGGCCGCGCAGCCGACCCCGCCAGGGATCCAAAGGCG
Organism: Synechococcus sp. W65.1; assembly: GCF_047461615.1. NCBI lineage: Bacteria > Bacillati > Cyanobacteriota > Cyanophyceae > Synechococcales > Synechococcaceae > Synechococcus > Synechococcus sp. W65.1. The sequence continues at coordinate 15,488 of NZ_JANSHI010000019.1, forward strand.
TAAACCAGGATCCCTCAAGCAGATGCACCCGCTCCTGCAGCCCGTGATCGGTCACGTTGGCTGCCGCCACTGCCAGGGCTGCCGGGCTCACGTCCACGGCCAGAAGCTGCAGCTGGGGGTGCCTGTGGGCCAAGGCAATGGCGATGGCGCCGCTGCCGGTACCCAAGTCAGCAAAAGGGGAGCCCGGGGGCAGAGGGTTGGCCTGCAGCCACAGGAAGGCTTGCTCCACCAGCAGCTCAGTCTCGGGGCGTGGGATCAGCACTGCTGGCGTTACCTGCAAGCTCAGCCCTGCCCACTCTACCTTGCCCAGCAGGTATTGCAGAGGGATGCGCTCCTCTAGCCGACGCCGCCACAGCGCCTCCACCTCGGCCAGCGGATCCCCCTTCCCTACTGGCGGCCGACCCAGCAGCCGTTCCAATGGCCCCCAGCCCAGATGCTCCCTAAGCAAGAGATCCACTTCCTGCGGGGAAATGCCAGCAGCCCGTGCTGCCTGGAGAGCCTGCGCCCGCCATGCCAGCAACTCTTCCACCAGCGCCGAGCGGGATCCCCCTGCAGCTTGGTTCAACGGCGCTGAGGTTGAGGCGTGGCCGAGGGACTGGCCTGGGGAGTTGCGGAGCGTATCCACGACTGCACGTACTCCAGCGAGGCACGCGGTGGGATGAAGGCAATCTTTTGCACATCCTCTTGGGCATCAGGTGCCAACATGCGCTCCACCACAATGGCTAGGGAAGTGACCTCAATCTGGGTTTTGCCAACCACGCTGGGGTTTTGCGCCGCCGCCCGCTCCAGAGCTTTCTTTAGGTCGTTGCGGTCAAAAAAGAAAGGCACCACTTCCTGGCCATTCTGCTCGATGGTCAGCAGCCCCTCGGGGGAGCGGCCATAGAACAGAGGCACGCCAATGGCCTCTGGGGGCACCTTTTGCCCCGTTTCTTTGAGCACCTGCTTGGCTGCCTCTACATCGCCAGGGCGGGGCACCACCTCAAAGTACAGATTGCTATTTTTAGCTCGCTCTTCTTCCGATTTCTCATAGGCATAGCCTAGGGGGATGGGCACCACTCGGGCTTGCTTGCCTATCTCGGGGTTTTTGGCTTTCACCTGCTCTAGGGCTTGCTGGGCTTGGTTTTGATCTAGCCAAAGAGAAGCCACCTGAATGGTGCGACCCTCCCGCTCCACGTTGGCAACCACAGGGGTGCCGTTCTGCGAGACAATGGCAAAAACCGGCACCAGATTGAGCCGCTCGGCTACCTCCTGACGACTCAGGGGGGCTGCCACTACCTGAGCCGGCCAGAAGCTCCCCTGAGCCAATACGGGGATCCCCACCAGCCCCAGCAGCAGAGTGCTACGGAGGGCTAACGCCATTGCTGCCCGTCTGCCGGCCTGCGCTGCAGAGCGGCAAGAGAATCGCAAAGGTGGCGCTGCCTTGCTGTGCATCATTTCCATCATCTACTCCCAACGTCGCGCCTTGTTCTTGGTGCCCTCCTGGCAAGAGCTCCTAGGCCACCCTAGAGGTCAAGTTAAAGCATTTGTTAAGCCCTGTCGAGGGGTAAGGCTCCTGATTTGGGTGGGGATCCCGCATACCCCCTACTATATACGGGGTCGAAGGAAATCGAACCACCCTAGATGCAGATCTCAGGGCAAACCGTGAATCCTCATCCCAACTTCAGGCAAAGCCCTTGCTTTTGGAGTGGTTTTGCTTGAGATCAGGTGCCAGGGATTCCTCAGGACGAAACAGGCGGCATTGCTCGACGGTAACTCGAACTCGCGTGCCCACTGGCAATGCCTCCCGCGCTAGGGCATGCAACTCCTTGCCCGTCTCCGTGGCTAGGCAATAGCGATACTCCCGCCCCAAAAACTGGCGATCCCGAATGATTGCCTTTCCTTGGGGATCGGGATGCAGGCGGAGCTCCTCCTGCAGAACCATCAACTCTGCCCACTGCAGATTGGAGTCGGGCTGATCCCCGACCGCATGGAAGGGAAGGTGCAGCAGCCCCTCAACTTTCCAGCCCCACTCGCGCAGCTCACAGCGGAGAAAGTTGGCCTGGGTAATGAACTCGGCCACAAAACGAGTAGCCGGCTCTCGGTAGACCTCCTCTGGCGATCCCCATTGCTCAATACGGCCTCCCCGCATCACCGCCACCCAGTCGGAAAGAGAGAGAGCCTCTTCTTGGTCGTGGGTAACGAAAATGGCCGAAGTCCGAGTTTGCTTGAGGATCTTGCGAATTTCCTCCCGTAGGTAGTAGCGCGTCTGCACATCCAAGTTACTCAGCGGCTCATCCAACAGGATTAGGCTAGGCTTGGGGGCCAAGGCTCGGGCCAGCGCCACCCGCTGCTGTTGTCCACCCGAAAGTTCATGGGGATAGCGGTGGACATAGTCTTCTAGGCCCACTAGCCGCAACACCTCGTAGGCGCGTTCCCGCGCCTGTTGGTGGTAAGCTTGCCTCTTGCTGGCCACCGCAGGAGATTGAAGGCCGAACATAACATTTGCCAACACGTTCAGGTGGGGAAACAGGGCAAAGTCCTGAAACACCAGCCCCACTCCCCGCCGCTCTGGCGGAACCCACTGCCCCTCCCCCGCCACCACCTGACCCCCTATTCGGATCCGGCCGCTGTCCGGCTGCTCAAAGCCAGCAATGATGCGCAATAAGGTGGTTTTCCCACAGCCCGACGGACCGACGATCCCCAGGATATCCCCTTGGGGCAGGCGAAACGCCACTTCCTGCAAAACCAATTGCCGCTGACCAGGAAAACCCTTGCTGAGGCCCTCAACCTCAAGAATGTAGGAAGAGTCCGCCTGGCCAGCGTTGGACATCGAGAAAGCCAAGAACTCGGCCATGACAATTGTTGCAAGAGATTTTCACTACCCTTACCATGCTACCACACCTCCGGCCCTCCCCGGCCTGCTGCCGGTTAGATAAGGGGCAGCGGGAACAGAAGGGGCAAGCAGGAACTCGTGTTACACTGAGTTAACAAAGTTTCTCAGGCTCTGGCGGCGCTTGTTCCCGACGGCGCGTGTCGGGTTTTCTTGTGGATGAGTTTTGAGACCAAGTTGCCGGAACGTGCTCTGGTTACAGGGGCCAGTCGAGGGATCGGCAAAGCTGTGGCCCTGGCCCTAGCCCAGCAGGGGCTGACAGTTGCGCTAGTGGCTCGTTCTCAACCTGATTTGCTGGCAGTGCAGGCGGAGATCCAGGCAAAAGGGGGAAAGGCAGAGGTTTTTCCCATCGACCTGGCCGATTTGACCGCTTTACCGCAGCGGCTGCAAGCTCTTCTGGATCGATTTGGCGGTTGTGATGTTTTGGTGAATAATGCCGGCATAGCCCGCGTTGGGCCTTTGGCCACTCTCTCGCTATCTGAGTGGCAACGGGTGATCGACTTAAACTTAACAGCAGCCTTCCTCTGTGCCCAAGCCGTCCTTCCGGGAATGCGCCAGCAGCGCTTCGGCGTGATTGTCAACGTGGTCTCGATTGCAGGCAAGCGAGCTTTTCCCAATTGGGGGGCCTACTGTGCCAGCAAGTTCGGCCTACTCGGCTTTTCCCAAGCCTTGGCTGAGGAAGAACGGCAGCACGGTATCCGGGTAACTAGCCTCTGCCCTGGAGCGGTGAACACGCCCCTCTGGGATAGGGTGGAGGTTGATTTTGACCGCTCCCAGATGCTCTCGCCGGAGTGGGTAGCGGATGTGGTGGCCTATCTCGTCCGCCTGCCCAGGGGTGCTGTAGTGGAGGACCTAACCCTCATGCCAGCAGCCGGGGCCTTGTAGGTGGGGCCAGCTCTGACCCTTCCGAAAGCAATGCTTGTCAGCCCGGCTTTTGAGCCGACCATCTCGCGGCAGCGTCTCTCCTGACAAATTTCTTCAACTCCTCGTTTCAACTCAAGGGATATCTTGCTATGACTCTTGCCAAGCCTGGATTGAGTGCCGAGTTTCGCCTGAGCGACAAAGCCAACCTCAAGTCTCGGGTTCTCCGCGATCTGTCCCCTTCGACAGAGCCAGAGACTTCAGAAAGCCTAGATCCGGCAATGGTGGCGGCAGTGGAGACGTTGCTACGGGGAATTGGCGAGGATCCCGAGCGGGAGGGCCTCAAGAAAACCCCGGAGCGAGTGGTGGCGGCGCTGAAGTTTTTGACCAGCGGCTATCGACAGTCTTTGGAAGAGCTCATCAATGGGGCCATCTTCGACGAAGGCCACGATGAGATGGTGCTGCTGCGGGACATCACTGTGTTTAGCCTCTGCGAGCACCACCTCTTGCCCTTCATCGGCAAGGCCCATGTGGCCTACATTCCTAAGCAAAGGGTAGTGGGCTTGAGCAAAATTGCCCGTATTGTGGAGATGTACTCCCGCCGCCTGCAGGTTCAGGAACGCCTGACCCGGCAAATTGCGGAAGCCTTGATGGAGGTGTTGGATCCTTATGGGGTTGGAGTGGTTATCGAGGCTACCCACATGTGCATGGTGATGCGCGGAGTGCAAAAGCCAGGCTCCTGGACGGTTACCAGCTCGATGGTGGGGGTGTTCCGGGAGGATCCCCGCACGCGCGAGGAGTTCTTGAGCCTTATTCGCCACCCGTCCAACCTTTAAGGCTCCCGCAGAGTTTTGCCGGCAAGGAGATTAATCCCCTACCTAAGTGGGGAATACTAGCCTAAGATTGATGCAAACTCTGCCAGCAGCGAGGCCTGTCATGAGCGAGGTCAGCCCCGAAAAAGACGCTGGTTGGAAGCCGCCAACCCCGCCTGGCGTCCAACGCTCCCCACGGGCGGCTGCCCAAACGCCATCAGCGGAACCCCCAACTCAGCTGGATCCGTTGGTGAACAGGACTACCCCTCTCGCGCCAGGGATCGGCTCGCGTCCTTCCGCCAGCGCTCCCAAGCCTATCCTGGGCCGGCCCGTCCCGCCAGAGGTGGCTGTCGCCCCTCCCCAGACGCCAGTGCCCATGCCGGGCTCTGTGGCTCCTCCGCAGGGATCTCTGCCCACTGCTGCAGCTCGGCTTCAGGCCTCGCCTCCCAAGCCAGCAGCTCCGCCTTTTGTCCCGCCGGCTCGTCCGACGGCTGTTGGTCAGGTCCCGCTGGCTGCTGCTCCTAAGTCTGCCCCCTCTGGCCCGACGCTGCGCCAACTGGTGCAGGAAGCCTACGAAAAAGGCTACTCGGACATTCACCTGGGGGTGGGAGAAGTACCCCGCTTTCGGGATCGGGGGGAAATTGTGATCAGCAACCACCCCGTTACCACCACTGAGATGTTCTATAGCTGGCTGCGGGAAAGCCTGCCGGAAAACCAAATCCGCCAGTTTGAAGAGTGCTTAGAGCTGGATACCGCCATCCAGTACGAGGGCTTGGTGCGCTGCCGGGTCAACTGCTTCGTCTCCCTCCTTGGGCCAGCCATGGTGCTGCGCCTCATCCCGCTCAAGATTTTGACGCTGGAGCAGTTGCGGGCGCCGGAAGTGCTCAAGCGCATTGCCGAGGAGCCCAAGGGCCTCGTGCTGGTGACTGGCCCAACTGGCTCCGGTAAGTCCACGACGCTGGCGGCAATGGTGGACTATATCAACTCCAACTTTGCCAAGCACATCATTTCTATCGAGGATCCCATCGAGTTTGTTCACCAGAGCAAGAAATCCCTGATTCGGCAGCGGGAGGTTGGGATCCATACCCTGGAGTTTGCTAACGCTCTGAAAGCCTCCCTGCGGGAAGATCCGGACATCATCCTCATTGGGGAGATGCGGGATCGGGAAACCGTAGATATCGCCCTCAAGGCTGGCCAGACAGGCCACCTCGTGTTTGGAACCCTGCACACCAACAGCGCTGTTCGCACCATCGAGCGTCTGCTAGGGATCTACAAGCCGGAAGAGCAGGAGCCGATGCGCCTGCAGCTGGCGGAAACCCTGGTGGCCATCATTGCTCAGACGCTGGTGCGCACCACCGACGGCAAGCGCACGGCAGCCCACGAGATCATGCGCAACACCGATGCCATTCGCGACTACATCAAGCGGGGAGCGGTGGACGAGATCGAGGAGCTCATTGCCGACGGCTCCTACGAGGGCATGTGTACCATGAACCAGTCGCTGTTTCGGCTCTATCAGGAGGGGCGGATTACGGCGGAGGTGTGCCTGGAGGCAGCTCCGCGGCGCAACGAGATGGCCCAGTGGCTGCGGGGCCGGATATAGGCAGGACAGGTGCTTGAGGGAAGGCTTGCCTTATCCTAGACTGAGAGCAACGGGCATGCTTATCTCCTCAGCCAAGCTTTGGCTAGGGGGATAGGTTGGTGGTGAAAGCAAGTTAGAAAACAGGAGAATCTCTACCGTGAGCGTGATCAACCAGCTCATCGAAACTGCAGATAACCAGCTGCGCTATCTCTCAGTTAGCGAGCTGCAAGCTATCCAAGACTACATGAGCAGCGGGGAAAGACGGCTGCAGATTGCTCAGGTGTTAACTGAGAATAGAAAGCGGATTATCGATCAGGCCCAGAAACAGCTATTTGCCAAGCGACCTGAATACCGACAACCTGGTGGCAACGCCTATGGGGAAAAGCGCTACAACCAGTGCCTGCGGGACTACGACTGGTACTTGCGTTTGGTAACCTACGGCATCGTCGCTGGCAGCAAGGAGCCAATCGAGTCCATTGGCCTGATAGGGGTGCGGGAAATGTACAACAGCCTCAACGTACCCATTGCCGGCATGATCGATGCGATGGTCTTTTTGAAGGAAGCAGCCCTCAGCTTGTTGGATCCCGATTCGGCTGCCGAGGCCGCTCCCTACTTTGACTACATCATCAATGCCCTGAGCTAGCTGCCCTTGGAGGAAAGGGAGGCTAGGGCCGCACGGGCGCAGGCGGCTACCTGTTCCTGGGGATCCTGGGCAAGCCGGGCAAGACCAGCTTGGGCAGCTTCCGTCCCTAACTTACTTAGGGCAATGCAGACGCGGTAGCGCAGTTGCCAATCCTCAGAAGCGATGAGGGGCTCCAGGTAGGGGATGGCCCGCGGATCCCCCAGATCCCCTAAAGCTGCAGCAGCGGCGGTGATTAGCAGTTCATTTCCTTCCTGGAGAGCCTGCACCAGCGTGTCGAAGGCGGCGGGGTTGCCTAGCTCGCCGAGGGCGGCAACGATGCTAAAGCGCACCAGCCACTCCGTCTCCCGCTGATAGGCCTCTAGGAGATCGGCCAGGGCCTGCGGCTGCTTGAGATCCCCCAGAGCAGCAGCAGCGGCAGCTCGCACGTCGAACTCGGGATCCTCCCGCAAAGACCGCTGCAGAATTGGCAAAAGGATGGCTGGATCGATCCCTTTTGCGGCCAGGGTGCCCAGTTGGCTGATGGCAGCGTAGCGGACGCGGGCATTTTCGTCGGCTACTGCCTGCTGCAACAGCGTCAAGCTTTCCGGCGGGGAGAGCTCTCTGGCCTTGTTAATAGCGCGCAGCCGCTCTCCCAAATCCTGAGAGTTCAACAGCTGCAGCAAGGCTGTCAGTGAAGGCGGATCCCCAGCAGTTGTTGTCATAGTTCTTTCCCTCCGTAGCTTTCTCTGGCTGTAGCAAAGAAGGAAAACTCAGTGTTATCATTCTGAAGCAGTGTGTGCCGTCTTTCGGTCCTATGGCCTTATTGCAGAAAGAAAAGCAGGAGATTATCGAGAGATATCGACTGCATGACACTGATACTGGCTCTGCCGATGTGCAAGTTGCCTTGCTAACCAGCCGCATCAACCAACTCTCGCAGCACCTTCAGAGAAACCCCAAGGACTTCAACTCCCGCCGCGGCTTGCTGATGATGATTGGTCGCCGCAAGCGACTGCTCAACTACATCGCTAAGCATCATCCCGAGCGCTTCCGGGAGCTGGTTGAACGGTTAAACATTCGGGTGAAGAAGTAGCTAGCTAGTCAAAGCACAGCCGAGGAGCTACCTCCGTGGGCAAATCTAGCCGCCATTCCAAAGCTTCTCAAGGCCGCCCCAGTCAGTCTGCTGGCCAGGGGGAGAAAAAGCCAGCCAAAGGAGAGCGGGCTGCTGTCATTCCCCCTGAGGTAAGCCAGCGCATGGTGCGGCGGATCCTAATTTTTTCTGGGATCCCTTCTACGCTTGGCCTAAGTAGCTTTGTTGTCAACTACTACCTTCTAACCAACCATGTGATAGCCCTGCCCCCCTACTTTACTTTGGTGGAGTCGCTGGCCTTTTTTGGCCTTGGCTTTTTGGGCATCAGCTACGGTGTCTTCTCGGCCTCTTGGGATCCAGAGCCCGGATCCCTGCTGGGGGTTAGTGAGTTCCGCCGCAACCTAGGCATTTTCCTCCAGCAATGGCGCGAAGCAGCAAGCGGCTCTGCCTCTTCGAAAGCCGACGAGACCTAGCTGCTTTGTGCTCTGGCTGGAGGGGTTCAAAACAAGCTGTTGGGGCTATAGCCGCACCTCAGTTCCCTCAAAGAACCCACGGATGATCAAAATGGCCCCTTCCTGGCTAGGAGCATTTCCTGGTTCATCCGCCGTACCGCCTTCAACGTTGCCGGTGGGGAACTCTTGTTCTAGAAACCATTGGCCAGAAATTCGATCTGCAGAAGTGGTTGAGTCAAAGATAAGGTTCAGGTTTCCCCTTTGAACGCCACCCCCTACGTCAAGCCGGTTAAACGGCCCCGCTAATTGTGCTCCAGCCAGGGTGCGGAAGACGAAATCTCCTGTGGTGGGCACAATGCCCTGAAGGATAACGGGCTCAAGGTTGGTTCCTTCCACAGGCGAGCCGGGCAGGGTACCTGTAGAGCGCTCTGTGCGCAATGAGAAAAAGTAATCAAAGGCTGTAGGAGCATCTGGACGCCCAGGGACAGGTAACTGGGGAATCGGTGTGGGGAAAGGTCGCGGTGGCGGGCTGACCTGGACAAAGTTGAGGACTGTGCTGGTGTTGGCCGGATCAAACTCCGCCTGAACACGACCGTTCAACAGGCGCCGGATGCGAACCAACTGATTGGGCAAGATGTTCGGTCGACTCGGATCCGGAGCAAACAGCACTGACTGGGTACCCACCTGGGCGGGACGGTAAACGATCTCCGCCTGGTTGGGGCGGAAGTTCAGGCGGGCATAGAGAGCCAAGGCATCTTCAGGAGTGCCATCACCTGCAACACCTCGCTGCCGCACCACAAAGCTGGCGGAGAAATTGCCCGTTTGGAGAATAGCGACTACAGGACCTTGAGGTGGAGGAGGGTTGACAAAGCTTCCTGCTGGTGGGTTGCCGTTGGGGCCAGGATCTTCATAGAGTACCCCTGTGGTAGGGACAATGAGAGAAGAGTCCCCCTCGAGAACGACCTGACTGCCATTTCTGTTCACCAGAATGCGACGCACAGTGAGCGTTAAAACGGTTTTGTCATCTCGGACAGCTCTGAAGGTGGTGTTCACTCGGATGCGCTGGTCGTTGGGGTTTGTCGAAATTGCAACCAGCCCGGCGATATTGAATTGCGTAGACAGCCTACCGTCGTTGGGGCCGAAGGCAATAAGATTCACCAGCGGTGTGGTTTGCCCAATTTGGATGGCCAGGGTGCTGGAGCGAAGAGTTGAGTCAATCGTCAGCTCACTGGCTGGGATCTCGTTCACAGGCAAGATGCGGGCTTCAACATTGGCGATGCGAGCTTCACCGCTGCCTTGGAGGGGGTTGGTGCGCACAGGGATCCCGTTGTCAAACCTCGGATTGACATAGTCCAAGCGGAGGCTGGTGGTCTCCAGCACCGAGCCGGGGGTAAAGCGATACTCCTGGGCCGAGACAAACGCTGTGGGATCCACCTGGACAGGCCCAGGTAGGGTTGGCGCCTCATTGACCTCGCCGCAGCCCCCTAAGAGCAAAACCCCACACAACACTGCCAATGATCGACCTTTGAAGTTCATACGGCACTGCCTCACACACCCTAATCTGGGGAAATTCACACACAAAATGGAGGGGAAGGCACCCAACCCCCAACGCTACAGGTAGGCTGGTTGCCCCTGCTCGAGGCTATGATACCCCATATCTAGGGGATGGGCCATTTCCAGAACAATTTCTTGCATTTGCTCTGCCGCTGGCTTGACAACGCTCTGAGATGCAGTAGAACTAACGGCAGACATTCCCCCTTGAAACGGGATCTCCACGTAATCTTGCCAATGCACATGGGCAGATTCAGTGGATCTCGGCTGGACGCAGTTGGAAGAACTTGCTGTGGTGTGAGTGAGTGGAGACTTCCCTGATGAAACGACGTTCTGGTTCAGCCCTTGGCCGTGGTGGCCTTTCCCTTCTGGTGACTTGGGCTTCGCTGGCCCTGGCCGCTGGTTGCAGCAGCGAGACTACCAGCGGGCTGCCGCCTCTCTTGACTGCCGATGGGTCTACACCTCCCCCCGTGGCCGTGGCTCCCACCATTTCACCCAACCTCACGCCCATCACCTTCCGCCCCGGGCCGGACTTTGCCCCCATCACCCCGCCGCCAGTTCAACCCGATCTGCCGGATCCGCCTCAATTTGGGCCAGGGGGCGGCTTCAACGTCGACCAGCCGTTTGCATCGCTCTCTTACAGGGTGGATTTAACCAACCTAATTGTTCGAGGAGGGATAGCAAGCGTAGACATCCAGGTTCTGAACATCACTTGTGGAACAGATGTTACTGGCGTGATCCGGCCTGAGGCCATAAGTCAGTTCAGAAACTTGCTAGTTGGGAGAGGCAACACATTTGCCGACGCTAACGGCTTCAACTTTAGCTACACGTTTCCAACGGATCCTAGGTTTTTCGATGACTTGAGGATTTTTTCAAAGGGAATTAGGAGGATCGAGAACCGAGAAATACTGACAGGAGATGACATTGTTTTTGTCCTAACTATTAGAGATGCTTTTGGACAAGTTTTGCGGGTTGATGACTCAATTTTCAATCCAGGGGAAACTCGAAGCGAGGTTCGCGGCTCTGCAATTCCACCCTGTGGCAACCTTCCTCAGCCAACTCCTACTCCTCTGCCGCCTGTACCTACGCCTACCTCAGGCCCCACTCCTGTGCCAACGCCGGTTCCTGTGAGAGTGGGACCCTCGCCCCTGTTTGCTCGCTTCCTACTGCCCAATCCAGCGCCGGTCAATACACCTGTTACCCTCACCTTTGTGGTCGATAACCGACTGGCTGGCGCTATTCCCTTGAGTGGTCTCAGCTTCCAGGCAGTCTTGCCAGAGGGGCTAGTCGTGGCCAATCCTCCCACACCTGCCGGCATTGCCAATCCAAATACCTGCGGGGGCACTTTGGGCGCAATACCGGGAACAGGGATCATCAACCTTTCGGGCGGAGTTCTAGCAGCAGGTGCTACTTGCGAGGTGAACGTCTCCATTCAAGCAACGGCTCCTGGGATCTACACATTGCCGCTGCTATTTGTGCCGAACAATCAGACTCTACCCAGTGCAGCTCCTCCCATCACTCTAGTAGCTAACTAGCAGCCAATGGTGATGCGGCTTTGGAGAGGACTTCCGTTTTGTAAGCGAAGGTGGCAGGAAATGAAGGTGCAAAAGTTCAAGACTGAAAGAAGTTGGTTGCGGGCTTTAGGCAGCGCGGGGGCTGTTTTCTTCACTACGGCAAGCTTGATCGGCTGTCAGCAATCCAACGACAAAAGCGCCACTAGCTTTGTTCCTGGGCCGATCATTCCGCCGCAAACGCCCAGCGTACCTACCGGAGGCACTGAGGTGGGTTTACCTCCTATAGCCCCAGGGATCCCTTTACCAACTCCTACCATTGCTATCCAACCTCCTCTCCCAGCCCCAACCATTCCTCCGATTCCCTCTCCTGCTCCTGTTCCCACCATTAAGGCGGAGATCCCTGTTCCTTCTACCCCTTTCCCTCCCCCGACGCCGTTCCCTGTTGAGAAAGTTAGCGTTACGCCGGAAAAAGTTGTGTTTGCGGAAGGCACAACTGTTGGTTCTACCGAAACTATAACCCTTACGCCTTCCAAAGCTCCTGCTAATGGCAGTTTGGTGTTGAAGGTGGAAAGCAATAACCCACAGGTGGTGGGTGTTTCTACAACAGCTGCCTCTTTCGTAACTGTTGTCATTCCACCGGGATCCGAGGATAAGCCCACAGTTACATTAACCCGTTTGATCCCGGCCACTCAGGAAGGCAATGCCACCATAATAGTTACCCGCGACCCTGCCACAACAGCTGTCAATTACCCGGTGGGCAGTGTGAATGTTCTTGTGCCGGTTAAGGTATTGCAGAAAGCGCCGCCTACCATTACGGTTACCCCTTCGACGATAGAGTTTCTCGATAATGACATAGTTGGGGCTACCAAGGTTGTCAGGGTCGAACTCGCAGCCCCTCCGATTGGTGGGCAGGTTGTTTTGGATGTCAGCGGAACTCCTAACCCCTTTGGGGCGGGCGCTCCGTTCACTGTTTCGACCTCTACTCTCCTCTTTAAGGAAGGTAGCAAAGGGCCTCAAGAATTCGGAGTTATTCGACTAACGGAAGGGGTATTCACTGGCTCCATCACTATTAAGCTTAACCCATCCTTAACTACTGCCAGCAACTTCCTGACCAGTGGTATTAACTTTGTGATTCCTGTGAAATCAGCTGTAGGTTCTATCCAGCTTGAATATGGGGATTCAGTATCAGTAGATTGCACCAACAGCCTTGGTAAGCTAGTCATCGTAAGTCCAAAAATTACCATCCAAGGTAGAGTCCTTAGACCCCTAACTTTCAAGGCAGAGCCTGAACCTCCACCGCCAGATGGCTTTTCGTTTGACAGGCCAACGGGGGCAATCAAGGTGCAGTGTCCAGCCACCAAAGACACTCCTCCCATTGGCTCTACTCTCTTGACATTGGTGACTGTTACGGACTCTTCTAGTCCTCCTATCTCGGCGCAGGCACGTGTGAACATTACAGTTAAGTAGACGATACATGCCTGGCTTGTATGAATGTCCAAGACCATCTTGGGTGAGACTGTTGAGCTACACCCAATCGGCTTTTCTTTTGCTGCACTGGTAACGGTTACTAACTCTTCGACTCCCCCAATTGCAGCTCAGAAGTTTGCAGCGGTCAAAGTCGAGTAGCACATATCGTGTCAGTTCCTTTGCAGAGCCAACTTTCTGGGTTGGCTCCCACTCCATCAATCGTCGGAGGGCAGGTCTGTAGCAGCCTCTCTTGCAGCGGACCTAGCATAGCAGCGCCTTACCTCAAGAGGAAGAAAGTCCGCGGCTGGTGACCCTGCAAGCCCTCCAGCAGAGCCCTCCTTTTCTGGAGAGACAAAGCCTTACTCTGGGGATCGTTCAAGACCCGCCTACGCAACAGGCAGAGCTTCGGGAGTGGTGAACCATGCTAGGAGGAGGCGGCTGCCATCTCCCGTGCCAGGACCCATTCCACCAAGGTGCGCACGCCGTAGCCAGTAGCGCCTTTGTTGGTGTAGCCCGAGTCTTTTTCGGCCCAGACGGGACCAGCTATGTCTAAGTGGGCCCAGGGGGTTTTCTCCACAAACTGCTTAAGGAAGAGGGCAGCAGTGATGGAGCCGCCAGAGCGAGGACCGGTGTTTTTCATGTCGGCTACGGTGGAGCTGAGGCCCTCGAAATAGCTCTCTTCCAGGGGTAAGCGCCAAATCTTCTCGCCCGAGAGGTTGGCTGCCTGCTGCAGCTCCTGGGCCAGCTTCTCGTCGGGGGTGAAGAGGCCGGCGATTTCCTCTCCTAGGGCAATGACGCAGGCGCCGGTCAAGGTCGCTAGGTCAACAATGGCGTCCACCCCTAGTTTCTCGGCAAACACTAGGGCATCGGCCAGGGTGAGACGGCCCTCGGCATCGGTGTTGTTGACCTCGATGGTCTTGCCGTTGGAAGCGGTGAGGATGTCTCCCGGGTGCAGGGCCCGACCGCTAATCATGTTTTCCGTGGCGGCCACGATAAAATGCACCTCTACCCGCGGCTTGAGGGCAGCTAGCGCACGGGCCGCTCCCAAGACGGCTGCCGCCCCGCCCATGTCGGTTTTCATCATGGCAATGCTGCGGGAGTCGGTTTTGATGTTGAGGCCGCCGGAGTCGAAGGTGAGGCCCTTGCCCACCAAGGCCAACTTGGCAACAGGCTCCCCTTCCTTGGGCTTGTAGGTGAGGTGGATAAACTGAGGCGGCAGATCCGAGGCTTGGGCCACGCCTAGGAAAGCCCCCATGCCTAGGGCTTTGCACTCTTCCCGCCCCAGGATCTCCACCTCTAGGCCGTAGTCTTGGGCCAGTTGCCGGGCAGTGTCAGCCAGGGCAGGGGGCGTGACGACGTTGGCGGGAGCAGCCACCAGTTCGCGGGCCAGGATCGTCCCGGCAGCCATCTCGGTGGCCCGCTGAAGGGCGTTCTCACAGTCTTGGCGGGCCTGGGCCAGTCCCGGCACCAAGAGCGTGACTTCTTCAACGGCAAAGCCGCGCTCTTCGTCGGGCTTGGGGGGAGATTTGAAGCGGTTATCCTGGTGGGCCACTAGGAGGCTGGCTTCAACTACCGCCTGCACTGCTCGCCCCTGATCCAAGCCAGTTTCCGGCAAAGACAGCACTACCTGCTTGGCTTTAAGGCTGTGGGCTTGGCGCAGGCCGTTGGCAGTAGCCCGCCGCAGTCCTTCCAGGGTTAGTGCCGCCGGATCCCCCAGCCCCACCAGCACCAGCTTGCGGATAGGCCCTGGCAGGCGCAGGGCGAGGCTGCTGTTGGGCTTGCCCTGAAACTTCTGTTCTTGAACCGCTTCCGCCACCAGCCCCGACCATACCTTCTCGTCCAGGGAAGCGATCTCAGCAGGCAGCGGGAAGGTGGCGTTTTCGCCGCTGGGGGCAAAGCAGTAGACCAGGGCACATTCGGCCTGCGTTAGAGGTGGCTCGCCAAGACGAAGCTGCATGGGAAACCTTTGGCCAAGCTAGGGACAGCAGACTCTCAGTGTAGCCAATTCCGCCACTTCTGGGCCAGGGGATATGGGCCTTTCCAGTCAATAGCCTTTAATCAGAAAGGGAGAGACCCAAGGTATGGTCTGGCGGCGTTCCATCCTTCAGCTTGGGGTTATTGCCTGCGCAATGCTCCTTGCCCTGGCGGTAGGCGGAGTGGGATCCCTGGCTCAGGCGCAGAGACCCCTGGAAGAGCTGCCGCAGCCGGTTCGCCTCAAGCTGCCCCCAGGCCTAGCCCGCTACGCCTACGACAAGTCGGCGGGAGACTACTTCGAAGAGATCGAGCCGCTGCTGCCAGGCGGAGCTTATGCCCAGTGGGCCTTCTACCCCATCCCCGTCTACATCCAGGGGGATCACCCCCAGTGGAAAGCCTTTGTGGAGCGGGCGGTGAAGGAGTGGTCGGCCTATATCCCGCTCAAGGTGGTAGCCAAAGAAGAGGAGGCCTTCTACGGGATGAGCATCTACCGCGTTCCTCCCATTGGCAAGGGAATAGCGGGGGCAGCCCGCCCAGAGTTTTTCTTCGCCGCCGATGGTTCGCTGCAGCAGCGGGTGCGCATTGTTATCATCGAAGGCCAGGGGCTGGCAGAAGTTACGGCAGTGGCTCGGCACGAGATTGGCCATGGGCTGGGGCTGTGGGGCCATAGTCCCAACCCGCGGGATCTGATGTACGGCGGCCACCACGCCGAGGCCACTGGCAATCGCCGCCTGCTGCGGGTGCCCACCATCACCAAACGGGATCTCAACACCCTAAAGCGGGTTTACGAGCAGCCTACCCTCATGGGCCAGGTCTTCCCGGAAAGCTACCGCCGCCTCTTTGGCCAGGTCTGGGGGGAAAGGCCGTTTCAGAGGGCTTTTGGGGTTGCCGGCAGCTAGAGGCGTAGGAGTTGCCATACCCCCTTTAGTGCCATTGCTAGGAGAAAAAAGAGCAACTGGGTGGCAACAATGCTGGGTCCGGAGGGCAGATTAAAGGCTGCCGAAAGGAGGATCCCCAGCACGGCGCTCAAGCCTCCCAAGGCCATGGCTAGCAGCACATAGGTTGTAAAGCTGGATCCCAAAAGCCGCGCCGTCGAGGCGGGGATGACCACAAAGGCGCTCACCAACAGCACCCCCACCGAGCGGATCGACAGCGCCACCACCAAAGCCAGCAGCACCACAAAGGCTAGCCGCTGCCAGCCCACTTCCACCCCTCGCGCCCGCGCCAGCGACTCGTCCAGGGTAAGCAGCATCTGAGCAGGCAAGGTCAGGGCGATGTACCCTAGGGCAAGTAACAGGAGCAGGCTGCTCATCCACAAAGCTGGCAGGCCAATGCCCAAGATATCCCCGAAGAGCAGTTGGTTGAGGTTGCCGCGGTAGCCAGGGATCAAGCTCAAGCCGAGGATGGCTAGGGCCAGGGAGGAAGAGTAGATGATGTTTAGC
The DNA here is from genome assembly GCF_047461615.1 of Synechococcus sp. W65.1. Taxonomy (NCBI): domain Bacteria; kingdom Bacillati; phylum Cyanobacteriota; class Cyanophyceae; order Synechococcales; family Synechococcaceae; genus Synechococcus; species Synechococcus sp. W65.1. The sequence goes on from NZ_JANSHI010000019.1 coordinate 31,718, forward strand.
ACCGTATCCGGCGAAAGCTGGGTGCGTTCCAGGATAAAGGTCACGCCCAGGGCAAACACCACCCCAAACCCCATCAGCACCGCCGTAGGATTCAGCCCCAGGGCTACTCCCGCGACAATACCCAAGAGCGCCGAATGCCCCAGGGCATCGCTGAAAAACGCCAACTGCCGAAAGATGACAAAACTGCCCAGCAGTCCCCCCGTCACCCCTGTGAGGACCCCGCCTAGGAGGGCCCGCTGCATGAAGGGCAACTGCAGCAATTCCACCACCCGCACCCAGGTCTCCGGCATTTCCCCTCCTCAGTGATGGTGGATGTAGCGGGCAAACTCGGGGCCGTAGACGCAGCTCAGCATCTCTGGGGCCAAGGCCACCTCGGGGGATCCCTGGCAGATCAGGGAGCGATTGAGGCACAACACGCGGTCGCAATGGCGGGACACCACTTCCAGGTCGTGGGAGACTTGTAGGATGGTCCAGCCCAGGGATCGGCGCAGCTCTTCCAACATCCGATAGAACTCCCCTTCGCTGGGGCTATCCAAGCCGGCGGGGGCCTCGTCCAGCACCAGCAGCCGCCGCGGCCAGACTAGGCAATAGGCCAACAGCACCCGCTTCAGCTCGCCGCCGCTTAGTTGACCCAGGAGTTTAGAGGCCAGGTGTAGAGCCTCGGCCCGTTGCAAGGCTTTCTGGACGGCTTCCTGCCGAGCAGCTTGCTGCTGCCAGGGCCAGCGAGGTTTGAGGGATCCCCAGCCCAGGGCAACAAACTCGGCCACGGTCAGGGGAATGGCGGGGTTGAACTGCAACCGCTGGGGCACGTAGGCAATCTGCTGCCGCACTTTCTGGGGCAAGTACCCCGACAGGCGCAGCGGCTCTCCCAGAATGCAAATCGAGCCACACTGCCGCGGCAGGATGCCCAGGATGGCCTGCACCAACGTGCTCTTGCCGGCACCATTGGGGCCGACAATGGCGGTATGGGATCCCGCCTCCAGCGCAAACGACACATTCTGCACGGCCAACTGGGATCCCCGATAGACCGTCAGCCCCTCCACCCAAAGGACAACTTCGCCCAAGTGGGAGGTCATCGCCCCCTCGCCAGCAGGTGTTCGAGGGCAGCTTGGCCCACCACGGGCAACTGCAGGGGAACCCAGGCCTTTTCCTTCTCAAAGGCGGAGACCAGGTTCTCCACGTTTTGCCGCATGACGGTTAGGTAGTACTCCGGCTCCAGACCCTCTGGGCCAGCCGTTTCGATGGGATCGAAAACGCGAACTTGGATCCCTAGGTCTCTGGCCAAAACCTCAAAGGGGTTGTCTTTGCCCACTTGAGGCTCCACTAGGATGGTCTTTAAGCCCGACTGCCGTACCGTCTCCATGACCCGCCGCACATCTTCCGGAGAGGGATTGGCTTCCGGGATCTCCACCAAGAACTCGGCCTTGAGGTTGTAACGCTCGGCAAAGTAGGGGGCAAAGTTGTGGAAGACCACAAACTTTTTCCCTGCAAAGGGGGCTAGGCGCCGCTCAATTTCCTCGTCCAAAGCCTTGAGCTTCTCGATAAAGGCAGCCGCGTTGGTGCGGTAAATCTCTGCCCCCTCGGGATCCGCAGCCATGAGGCCGTCGCGGATGTTTTCCACCTGCCGGATGGCCCGCCGCGGATCCAGCCAGATGTGGGGGGTTAACTCGCCGTGGCTGTGCTCATGAGGGTGACTGTGGGAGTGTCCATGGCTGTGGCCGTGGGAATGCCCATGGCCGTGGCCATGCTTTGGCTCCTCCGTCTGCAGAGTCGGGATCCCTTGGCTGCTGTCAATGAGGCGCAGCTTGGGGTTTCCAGCGTTGGCGATCAATCCCTCCAGGAAGGTCTCCATTCCCAACCCATTGATCACCAGCACATCTGCCTGGGCCAGCAGACGCGCATCTTCGGGCCGAGCCTGAAAGCTGTGGGGCCCCATCTGGGGAGGGATTAGAGGCCTCACCTCCGCCCGCTCTCCCGCCACGGCGCGGGTAAATTGCGTTACCGGCAGGATGGTGGTCACCACCTTCGGGGGGTCGGATCCCTGCTGGGCCTGGGGCTCTTCCCGGCGTGTCTGTGAGCAGCCCAGGATCCCAACTGAGAGAGCGGCCACCAGCAAGACCAGCGACCGCACAGGTTGAGCCAAACGCGGAGAGTTAGTCCTATTGGTCATGGGCCCCAACACCTCACGAGACAACAGAGGCGGCAGCGTCGGAAGCGCCTAACTGCTGGAAAGTCAAGGCCCGCTGCTGGAGCAGGGCAAACATGCTCACCAGGCCGTTGCTGCGGGAAGGGCTAAGGCTGAAGTTAAGACCCATCTCCCGCACGAAATTCAGGGAAACCCCCAAAATTTCCTCCGGCGCTAGGCCACTTAGCCCCTCCACCAGAATGGCCACCAAGCCCTTGACCAACTGGGCATCGGCATCTCCCTGGATGTAGACCTTGCCGTCCCTCAATTCGGTGGCTAGCCACACCCGCGAAGCGCAACCCCGCACCAGATTCTCCTCCGTCCGCTGCGACTCGGGAAAAGGGGGCAGGCGCTTGGCATAGGCCAAGAGCAACTCGTACTTCTGACGAGGGGTTTTGGCCTTTTGAAAGCGACCTACAATCTGCCGCAGAGCTTCGGGCATCAACCCACTGGCTGAATGAGAATGATAATCAAAATCGTAGCACGCTGCCTCAGCGCCTGCCGACGCTGTCAGGGGCAGCCTAGGTCAGCCAGCGCTTGGCGGGTATCCTAGACCTTGCTACCGCACCGAGCGATAGCCGCCTTTTACTCCCCTCGGGGAGAGGACCAGTTGCCAGAGCTGGCTAGCCCGGGCCTTGAAGCTACCGGCACTCATCAGGAGATAGAGCCGCCACATGCGGCGAAAGCGCTCATCGTAGCGGTCGGCTAATTTTGGCCATGCCTGCTCAAAATTGGCGTGCCAAGCTTTTAGGGTGGTCACGTAGTTGATGCCAAAGTTGTGCCAGTCTTCCAACACGAACAGGCCCTCGAAGGCCGCGGTTATTTGAAGAGGCGAGGGCAGCATCGAGTTGGGAAAAATGTAGCGCTCAGTCCACGGATCCCGACCTTGGTAGGCGACATTGGTGCCGATGGTGTGCAGAAGCAACAAACCATCGTCGGTCAGGAGGCGACGGGCTACCTGCATAAACGTTCGGTAGTTGCGGTAGCCCACATGCTCGAACATGCCCACCGAAAGAATCCGATCGAACTTTCCCTGGGTCTGGCGATAGTCTTCCAGCCGAATCTCCACCGGTAGGCCCCGGCAGCGTTCGCTGGCCAGTTTGGCTTGCTCTTTGGAAACAGTAATCCCCACAACCTGCACCCCGTAGCGTTCGGCCAGGTACTGGGCTGTGCCGCCCCAGCCACAGCCGATGTCGAGCACCCGCATGCCGGGTTGGAGTTCCAGCTTGCGGGCAATGAGGTCAAGCTTAGCTTCTTGGGCTTCATCCAGAGTTTGCGCGCCCCCATCCCAATAGGCACAGCTGTAGATCATGCGGCGATCCAGCATGGCCTCATAGAGATCGTTGCCAATGTCGTAGTGGCGCTGGCCAACCACAAATGCCCCCTTGCCCCGCTGGCGGTTGACAAAGTAACTGTCCAAAGCCACTAGAGGCTGAATTAGCCAACCCACCTGCTGCGGTGCCTGGGCAGTTAGGAGACGACAAACTAACTCATCAATGGCCTCGCAATCCCACCAGCCCTCCATGTAGGCCTCGCCAAAGCCCAGGGATCCATAGAGCAGGCAGCGCAGATATAGCCGCTCGTCGTGGACTTGCAGATCCCAGGGCCGCGAGCCGTTGACAGCTATATCGGCAGCCTCCAGAAGCCTAAGCCCATAGCGGCGCGCTAGCCGATGCCAGAGGGTGAGGTTTTTCCCCATTTTCTTTTCCCCCCAAAGGGGGGACTTGAGCTTGTAGCTGGTAGGGATTCTGGCAGATGTTTCCAATTTCCAGGGATCCCCCCGAAGGGGGAACTAATCATAGGTTTTGTGCGACTGGAAGATGTCGAGTTGAAGTTTCCAAGTTCTAGGGATCCCCCTGAAGGGGGAACGCTTTGTTTGGAGGTTGATATGGAGGCGAAAGTTGTTGGTTTTGTTTCCAACTTCTAGGGATCCCCCCGAAGGGGGAACTTTAGCCCCATTAAACCCAAGCAGCGCAAGGAATGCAAGGCCCATTTGCGAGGGATCCGGAAAAAAGTGGGCAAAAAGGGCTCCGGCGAGGGAGCTTTGGGGCCTGAAAGCCTTGTGGTGCAAGACGGGGTAGAAAAGGTTTCTTCTATCTCAAGGGCCAGATGACTTGAAAGTCATCAGCACCTCTCTTGAGCTCGTCGAGATACTTTCTCCTAGGATCCACCGTTGCCCCAAAAACAGTAACCACTTGGTAATCATCCAAATCGGCAATCCAAACCGGAGAAGGCACAGCACCACCCTGGACACCCCCGCACAAAAATCGGTCGTACTGGCCTTCCCCCCGCCGACCCAAGCGATGCAAAGTTGCCAGGGCATAGGGCTTGTCGGAATCTTCCCTGCCGCTACAGACCACGATCTTGCGGTTGGCATCCACTGCTTCCGGCCATTTATCCCTGTCAACTCGGCCAAAACTTTGTGGGCTGTTGGGGTTAATGGCTTGCTGGGTTAGAGTCTTGAGAGCCTCAAAGAAGCTGCCCAGTCGCTTTTGGAAAAGCTTCTGAAACTCGACCACCGATCCTGGCAGCTCCCAGAAGGGACTCTCTGACTTGGGAATTAGGGTAGAGCCGCGCCACCAGGGAGGCCGGTCGCGATCCTGGCGGGAGTAGCAGGGTCTTCTAGCACCTTGGCCCACACCCCCCAGATGGAACATCATCCAGGTGAGGTTAGTAAAGAGCCTTTTCACCGCCTCCTGCTCTGCTTGGGAAGCGTAATTTTGGCACTCGCTAGAAAAACTCAAGACAAGGATCCCTTCCTGTTGGCCTGCGGCTTCTCCTCGCTGATTGGGCTCCGGCCGAGAGACTTTGCCGTTCAGCAAATCCACATGGATCCAGCCGTGTTTTTGCTGGGGAGTGATGGCCCCAAAAAGTTGCCCCTCCCATTCCTGCACCTGCTTCACGGGCAAAACACCCAGGGCAAAGGTTCGAAACCAGTAGCGCAGCATGTTCTTAAAGGCTACCGGTCGGACTTCGGCAATTGATTTGTTGTCATACCGGTTCTTATCAGGTCTCCAGTTGACCACTTGCCGCCCGTGGATCAACTGACCCTCCAGCTCAAAAGGCAGCCGCAAGAATTCTCCCTTGTATTGAGATAGAGTTTTGCCAGTTTGAATCAGCCGACCGTAGCCGGTATTGACTTGGGATCCCACTCCTTGCTCCAGCCCGCGGATAAGCCATTCTTTCACTTGGGCTAACATCTCGTCGGTGCAGCCTGGGCCTTTGCGGATCCCGATTAAAAACGTGGCCTGTTTGAGAGAGAAAAAGACATTGGGATTTGCTTTATATTCCAAGCTGTTGCCATTCCATCTCCAAACGTTATTGGCAATATCAACAGCCAAGCCTCCCGACCTGGAGTTATCGGGATCCCCTTGTTTTTGAGTCTTGGTCGGCACAGGGTAGGCATCCAAAAAGATCACCTTGCCAGCACTATCTTTATCCTCAGCTTCTAGATGCCCAAGCCAGGGTGCCACTGCTTTATCTGCCTCCTCCCAAGACAGATTGTGCTTCTGCATCAACTCTCGAATAGCCTGGGCGCGGGCTACCCCCCGCAAGGTGGAGCTGGGAAGGTAAGGGATCCCTAAGTGATCGAAAGCAGGGAGCAGCATGCTCTCCGGGCCTTTGGCTCCACCGACTCGAATTCGCCAGGGACAGGTGACCTGAAAGGTGTTGCTGGCAATACGCTGGGTGCGCTCATTCAAAACCTTCAAGCGAGCTCCAAAGTTGATCCTGGTTTCCACTTGGTGCGCCAGCTCCGCCTTGGTGCCGTCTTTAAAAGCATCGAGCGGCGCTCGCATCCAGCGCAAATATTCAACAAAGCCGGCGGTGGGATCGGGGTTGGGCGTGGGATCCAAGGGGTGACCTAGCCACGGCGAGGGCTGAGAATTGTTTCCCCCTCGGCCACCACCTCCACCGCGCGGCTGGTTTCCCCCACCATTACCTCCTTTAGGTCGATTTTCCTGGGGTGGCTGGCGGCTGGGATCCCCTGGCCTGGGAGGACGAGGAAGCGGCTGGGGAGTGTTGCCAGGACGGGCAGAGCGATGACCAGTCATGGGATCTTCTCCAAAAAAGGGAAAAAGGGTTAGGAGTTGCCAAGAGTTTGCCGAAATTCACGCAGCATGGCGCTGGTGCCAATCTCTAAGGCCCGTTGAATGAGCTGAGGCACAAGCTTGGGGATGTCGAAGTCTGGAAAAAGCTGGCTGCGGCTGGATTCGACGTAGTCTTGCTCCTGCAAGATAAATATCCGCAAACTTCGCCCATCCAAGATCCAAACTTCTGGCACGCCAATAGCTTTGTAGGCATCGATAAAAGTTTGGGAAGTAACATCGGACTCAATGGCCAGATCGGGTGGGGGGAACAAATCAACATCGATCCTTCCCTCACAGCCACGCACCTGCTCCAGGTGATTGACATAGAAACAGGTGTCTGGTTCTACTCCAGCACTGCCAGATTTTTTGAGGGTTGTTGAGCCAAAATCTTCCCAGTCTCTCCCCTGAGCATCGAGGAGGGCTTTTACAATATCTCCAGCGATGCGATGAGGGCGTTCATGCTTGGATAAGGGAGACATAATCTCGAAAGTTCCATTGCAGTAGGCAATGCGAGTATGGCGATCTTCGCCCAGCTCTTCCAGAATGTTCTCGCAGTCTTGCCAGGTCAACGAATGGATGACCACTCGGCTCCCCTCTTGGAGGTGGATAGACTGCAGGGGAATGGCTACACCCATTACTCTCCTCCTTTGACGTCGTGGTAGATGGCCGTGGCCCAAAAGCCAAACTCCTGAGCTAAAGCCAGACCCAGTCCTGTGAGGCCCAGATACTCTTCAACTCCCAATTGCATAATTAGAGCTAGCAATTCCTTTTTGGCCAGAGATCTCCTCTAGACAACTAAAAGATTCCTTGACCACTTGCTTTTTGCCCTCTTGGCTGAGGGCATTCTCTTCTGCCTTAAGGCGCAGTAGGCCCCAGGTGGAAGGTAGTGTCGCGTATTTTGTGGGTTAAGCATGGAGGGCGGAATGGACCGAGAGGAGCTTAAGAGGTTGACCAAGGAGGAGATCAGCCGGCGCATCCGGGAAGGGGTCAAGGCCGTCATAGTGCCCCGCACCGCTTACGCGAACGAGCAGGTGTTGGAAGAAGAGATGACCGAGCACCTGGCTGCGGGTTACCGTGAGCGCACCCCAAGCCGCCGCGG
>NZ_JANSHI010000020.1:0-38261 GCF_047461615.1 Synechococcus sp. W65.1
ACAGCCGCGGCTTTGGCAGCAAGTGAGCTGAGCCTATGCCTTTCCACGTCGTCTTGGTGGCTCCGGAGATCCCGGCCAACACGGGCAACATCGCCCGCACCTGTGCCGCTACCCGCACACCCCTCCACCTCGTGGATCCCTTGGGGTTTCGCCTCTCGGATCGCTACCTCAGGCGGGCGGGGCTAGACTACTGGGAGCACGTCCAACTGCATCGCTACCCCTCTTGGGGTGCCTTGGTGCAAGCCCACCCTGAGGCAAGATTTTGGTGCTTTAGCGTGCGCGGCAAGGCCCTCTACACCGAGGTGTCCTATCAACCCGGAGACTGGCTGGTGTTTGGCAGCGAAAGCCGGGGCTTGGATCCCATGTTCTTGGAAACCTATCCCAGCGTGCACATCCCCTTGAGCGGGCCAGTGCGCAGTCTTAACCTCAGCAATGCAGTCGCCATTGCCCTCTTTGAAGCCCTACGCCAACAGGGATTTCCCGCCTAAACTTGACAGCCCTACGCCTGCCGCAACAAGCTGCACCTGCTCCAACCCCTGGTTCACTAGCTGACGCAGCTCTAGTGACTGGACTTGGCAGCTGTTGCGTCCAGGAGCCCAGCTTTCTCGGTCAGCCCCTCCTTTGCTGAAGCCGGGTGCTCCTGGTCCTAGGCTAATTGCGTTAAAGTGGAAGCCCTCCTTGGCGAGGGCCGTTCCCCCAAGCCAAAGGCGCACCAAGTGTACCTATGTTTTCTCCATCTGTGGCACTTTCGCAACTACCGGGATCAAGGGATCCCCTTCGAGGCACCCAAGACCATCCTGGTGGGGGAAAACGCCCAGGGCAAGACGAACCTCTTGGAGGCAGTGGAGCTCTTGGCCACCTTGCGCTCGCGGCGGGCCGGTCGCGATCGGGAGATGGTGCAGCAGGGGGAAGAGAAGGCGCGGATTGCCGCCACCGTGGAGCGGCTAGGGGTAGCCCACGAGCTGGTGATGGAGCTACGCAGCCAAGGGGGTCGCTCCCTGAAGGTTAACGGCCAGGCGCTACGGCGACAATCTGAGTTCTTAGGGCAAGTGAATGCGGTGGTCTTCTCCAGCCTGGATCTGGAGCTGGTGCGAGGGGGGCCAGAGGCGCGGCGCAACTGGTTGGATGGGGTGTTGCTGCAGCTGGAGCCGGCCTACCTTGGCCTGGTGGAGCAGTATCGCCAGATCCTCAAGCAGCGCAATGCCCTCCTAAAACAGGATCCCGCTGCTGCCAGCGACAGGGACTTGCAGATGGCCTTCTGGGACGCTCAGCTAGCCACCAGTGGCAGTCGCATCATGCGCCGCCGCGCCCGGCTGTTGCAGCGTCTGGAGCCGCTAGCCGCCCACTGGCACCAAGTCATCAGCGGTGGTCGGGAGACTCTCAGCCTCGCCTACCGTCCGCAGGTGCCTTTGCTGGATCCCCAGGCCAATCCCGAAGGGGTTCAAGCCCAGTTGTTGGCGGAGATCCGTGCCAAGGCCGCTGCCGAACGGGCCCTGGGCACCTCTCTAGTCGGCCCTCACCGAGACGAGGTGGAGCTAAGCCTCGACGGACAGCTTGCCCGCGCCTACGGATCCCAGGGGCAACAGCGCACCTTGGTCTTGGCCCTCAAACTGGCGGAGCTGGAGCTGATCGAGCAGGTGAAGGGGGATCCGCCCTTGCTGCTGTTGGACGACGTGCTGGCAGAGCTGGACCTGCACCGCCAAAACCAGCTCTTGGAGGCTATTCAAGAGCGGGTGCAAACTTTGGTAACCACCACCCACCTGGGCTCCTTCGACGCCGCTTGGCTCAAGGGAGCGCAAATCCTGCAAGTGCACAAGGGGCAAATTTCTCCCTCCCCTTAGCTTAAAGCAGGCCGGCCGCGGTCCAGGCTGCGATACTGAATGGCTTCGGCGATGTGGGTGGGGGCAATGGCCTCGGCACCCTCTAGATCGGCGATGGTGCGGGCCACCTTGAGGATGCGGTCGCTCCCCCGGGCAGAGAGGCCCAGCTTTTGGATGGCGCTCTCGAGGAGCTTGCGACAGGGATCCGAGAGAGCACACCACTGCCGCAGGTGGCGGGGCTGCATCTGGGCGTTGCAGTGGATCCCGGGCTCGTCCTGGAAGCGCTGCCGTTGGCGCTGCCGCGCCTGTTCCACCCGCTGCCGCACCGCTTGGGACGACTCGCCGCCCTGAAGGCGGACAATTTCTTCCGGCTTGAGGCGGTTGACCCACACCTGCAAATCAATGCGATCTAGCAGGGGGCCGGAGAGCTTCGACCAGTAGCGCTCCCGCTGTTGCGGCGTGCAGGTGCAAGGCTGAACAGGATCCCCGTAGAAGCCGCAGGGACAGGGGTTGGTGGAGGCCACCAGGGTGGTTTGGGCGGGAAACTCCAGGGAAAGGCGGGCGCGGGAGATGGTAACCTTGCCGTCTTCCAGGGGCTGGCGCAGCACCTCCAAAACCTCGCGGCGGAATTCCGTCAGTTCGTCCAAGTACAAGACACCGTGGTGAGCCAGGGAAATCTCGCCAGGCTTGGGGTAGGGGCCACCGCCCACCAGCGCCACTGCCGAGGCCGAATGGTGGGGAGCACGGAAGGGCCGCTGGGTAATCAGGGGGGTTTGGCCTCCCAAGTGCAGGTTTTGCCGCAGCAGGCCAGCTGCTGAATAGATGCGGGTGATCTCCAACATTTCCTCCCACTGCAGCCGAGGCAAAATGCCGGGCAGACGACGCGCCAGCATGGTCTTGCCCGCTCCTGGGCTGCCCACCAGCAGCAGGTTGTGCCCGCCGGCTGCCGCAATCTCCAAGGCCCGTCGGGCCTGTTCTTGCCCCTTCACATCGGCCAAATCCAACAGGGGTTCTGGTTCAGTTGCTAGCAGCTGCTCCGGCTGGATCCGCAGCGGCTCAACCCCCTGGGGGTTTTGCAGCCAGCTCACCACCGCCGCTAAGGAGGGCAGCCCGTACACCTGGATCCCTTGCACCAAAGCCCCCTCTGGGCCATTCTCCTGGGGCACCACCAGGCGGCGGATCCCCATCTCAGCGGCACCGGCGGCAATGGGCAGGATTCCGGCCACGGGTCGCAAGGTGCCATCCAGGGCCAATTCCCCCACCAGCAGGGTGTTGGCCAGCGCTTCTTTCTCGATGACCCCGGCAGCAGCCAGAATGCCGATGGCGATGGGAAGATCAAAGCTGGGGCCCTCTTTGCGCAGATCGGCGGGAGCCAAGTTGACGATGATCCGCCGCTGCGGCAGGGCAAAGCCGGAGTTCTTGATGGCCGCCCGCACCCGCTCTTTGGCCTCCTGAACGGCTGTGTCTGGCAGCCCCACTAGGATAATCTGGGGCAAGCCACCGCCCACATCCACCTCCACGGTGACCCGCACGGCCTTGAGTCCCAGGAGAGCAGCAGCAGTGACCTGAGCAAACAAAGGCGTCGCCTCCTCCGGAAAGCTTTTCCACCGAATGATTGTCTCCCGACACCTATCCTGGAGGAAGTACATTGGCTTGTGCAGGCTTATTCCTGGGAAGCGGTGACTCTAGAGTTGACTGGGATCAGAGGCTACTGGGTCTGCTCAGCCGCCAAGCCACGGAGGGAAAGCCCCCATCTCTAGGAGGCTGGTGCCAGTGGTCTCTTCTGCTGCTGAACCCCCTTTTGAGCGTTTCTCCAGCTCTGGGCAAGAAGGCGCCCCAGCCTGGAAGGACCTGGAGGAGCAGGTGCAGGAGTTTGCCCGCTGCTACCGGGGGCAGGTGGCCCAGCTCAGCCCACCAGAGCTGGGGAAGGCGCTGCAAGTCTTGTCGCAGCTAACGCAAGCTCTGGCGGCTCAGCTTGCGGAGGGCAGGGAAGGGATCCCGGCTACCTCTGTTCAGATCCCAAGCTGGCGGGATCTGGAGCGGGCTATCTCCCTGCAAAGCCACTTGCTGTTTTTCTCTCTAGAGCTGCAGCCGCTGTTGGCTGGTTCCCCCGACGACTCTGCCGCCGAGTTGCCGCCAGAGGATGGGCGCTTGGATCTTTTAGCTGCTGCCCATGTCGAGCCGCGGCTACGCCCCTTTCGTCAGTTTCTGTGTGGCCTCCTCCACCAGCGGGGTCACCGACAGGCGGAGCCTCTAGAGCGCTTACTGCACCAGCAGCGCCTGGCTGGACGCTTGGCCTGGCGGCAGTTGTGGCAAGTCACCCTCAGCTCCCTCGGCGACCAGGGCCTGTTGCCTCCCCAACAGCAGTCAGCTAACACCCTCGCCCACCTCCAGAACCTGCAAACCCATCCCAGTGCCGAGGTTCGCTGGGCGGCCTACCAGCGCTTGTGCCACCATCTGGAAGCCCATGCGGAGCTGGGAGGGTTTATTCTCAGCATCCTGGTTCGCGACCACCTCTGGGAGGCCCAGTGGCGGGGCTACGATTCTGCTGCCGATCTTTACCTAGCTCGCCACGGCCTTGGCCAGGCCTTTTGGGAACATCTGCTGGACGGGATCCACGATCGCTTCGACCTGTTCCAGCGCTACTACCGCCTGAAAAGCCGCGCCATAGGACGCTCCATTCGCCTCTGCGACCTCTACGCACCCTGGGGGGAGCCTGTCCCACCTCTTGCTGCTGCCGAAGCCACCTCCCTGGTCTGGGCAGCCCTGCAAGAGTTCTGCCCTGAGTGCGCGGCCCACGCCAAACCCTGGCTACTGGAAGTCAGCTCCGAACGGGAGGCACCCCCTGGCGAGCCAGAGAGGCCATGGCCAGGAAGTGAACCCCTTGCCTCCCTGCTGCAAGCCCTTGAAGCCCTCAGCCGGCGGCTCCGGCCTGAGGGGCCTCGAGTTTGGCTGGATCTGGAGGAGCTGCAGGGATCTGTCCAGCCTTCCTGGGAAATTCGGGTGCATACCGCGTTTTTACAGCAGGTGCTGCTAGACTACCTGCTTGGAGCGGCACGGGGTACACCGGCACCATCCCCTCTTCGAAATCGTGCAAGCGGGCTGGAGGTCTTTACCTTGGCCCAGGCCCTCTTGATTCACCACCTGGAGGCACAGTTGCAGGCCGTGTTTTACCAGAGCCTGATTGCCCGGCTGGAGCTGCTCCTCTACCGCTTGGAGAACACCGCTCCACTAGCTTCCTCCAAGGCCAGCCCTACCTCCTGGGTCGGCGAAGAGTGGCTAAAGCTGATCCAGGAGCTGTGCGGCGATGCGGTGGAGCTGTTGCCGGAAGACCAGTTCTGCTGGGTGGGGATGCCGGAGCTGTTTCTGCGACCCTTCAGCGCTCCTCAGGTCAGCCTGGCCAGCCTAGTGGCCCTGGCCTGCCACCGCCAGTATCATCTGTCTCCGCGTACCTTTTTGCCCCGCTACCTAAATTGGCTGGCTAGCCCCCCTGGATCCCTGACTTGGGGAGAATCGGCCCAGTTGCTCCAGGTGGACTTGAGCGAGCCGGAGGAGGTGTTGCAGGGGTTGGAGGAACTGGAGCATTGGATCGAGGTGCTGGAAGAGCTGCTGGAAGAGAATCAAGACTAGGGGACTGCGGCCAGCTGGCCTTTGGCGTAGCCGGAAGGAGCTCCTTGCAGAGGGGGAGGGAGCACCTCAAAGCCCGCCCCTTCCTCAAGTGGGCAGGAGGGAAATGGGGGCTGCTAAGCCAGTACGAGCCCTTCTTCCCCCGCGACTGGGGCACTTATCATGAGCCCTTTTTGGGTGGCGGGGCGGTGTTTTTCCACCTGGCCCAGGTTTACCCCGAGCGGGGTTTTGTGCTATCCGACATCAACGCTGACTTGGTCAACGCCTACTGCTGTGTGAGGGATCGGGTGGAGGAGGTGGTGGCACTGCTAGCCTACCACCAGGCCCACCACAGCCGCGACTACTACTACGCCCTGCGGGCATCCAAGCCAGTTGACCCTGTCCAGCGGGCGGCGCGGCTAATTTACCTCAACAAAACTTGCTACAACGGGCTTTACCGGGAAAACGCCAGCGGCGAGTTCAACGTACCCCTGGGCCGCTACCGCAACCCGCGCATCTGTGATGCCGACAACTTGCGGGCTGCTAGCCGTGTCCTGCAACGGGCCAAGATCTTGGTGCAGTCGTTTGAGCAGGTGTTGGAGCGGGCCCAGCCCGGCGATTTTGTCTATTTGGATCCGCCCTACTACCCGGTTTCAGAAACCAGCAGCTTTACCGCCTATAGTCAGTACGCCTTTGGCCAAGCGGAGCAGATCCGCTTGCGAGAAGTTTTTGGGATCCTGGCCGACCGAGGCGTGCAGGTGCTGCTGTCCAACTCAGATTGCCCTTTTGTGCGAGAGCTGTACAGGGGCTATCCTATCCACACCGTCGTGGCCAGCCGCGCCATCAACTGCCACGGCCGCAAGCGGGGTCCCGTCACCGAGGTGCTGGTCTTGTCAAGGTAGCCGGCCCTAGCTACTCGATCACCACACTCTTGGGCCCGCCATTGGGGCGCTCCTGGTTGAAATTGGCCAAAAAGGTATCCGGATCCCGGAGGCTGAAGACCAGCTTTTTGCAGGGTACTTGCAGCCCCAGCGGCCCTACCAAGGGAATGAAAAGCATCTTTTCCTGGAGCAGCGGAATGGCAATCACCCCCTGAGTGCTGGTTACCGCGCCAACCAGTCCCTGGAAATCGGTGCGCACGCCCAGGCCGTAGAACCAGGGCCAAGAGAAGCGCTCCCCGCGTCCCAACTCGCCTAGAGAAAAGGTTTCGTTGAACAAGTTGCCCGCCCGCACTACTAGCTTGTCCTGGAGCAGGTCAACGTAGGCCGACTCACTGCCTACCCCAAACAGCGCCAGGGGCAAACTTGCCAGGGGGTTGGAGTCAATGGCCATGTAATAGCGCATGGGAAATCTCCAAGGTCAGGAACAAAAAGCATGAGCCGCGGCCCCTAGCCTTGCAATTATAATCTCCGGCCTTGCCAGCTTGGCCAAAAGGGAACCCGTTCGCTAAGGCTCTGAGCGGCTATGATGGGTTGCTGGGAGCGGCCTTCTACACCCTTTGAGCTGGCCACTGCTGAGCCAGGAGAACTCATGGATCTGCGCCCCCTTGTCCGCCTAGTGCCCGATTTTCCCAAGCCCGGGATCCTCTTTCGCGACATAACCCCCTTGCTGCAGAATCCAGCGGGCTTTCGGGCCGCTATCGAACAGTTGGCCGCCGGCACTGCCACCATGGGATCCCTAGATTACGTGGTGGGCATTGAGTCGCGAGGGTTTATTTTGGGGGCTGCCTTGGCCCAACACCTGGGTTTGGGGTTTGTCCCCGTTCGCAAGCGCGGCAAACTGCCGCCGCCAGTGCTCAGCCAAACCTACACGCTGGAGTATGGCCAAGACGAGCTCCAACTACAAGCCCACGCCCTGCGCCCTGGCAATCGGGTGGTGATTGTCGATGACGTCTTGGCAACTGGCGGCACCGCCGCTGCCACAGCTGAACTGGTGGCTCAGAGTGGCGCCCAGGTAGGCGGGTTTGCTTTTCTAATCGAGCTAGCTTTCTTCTCGGGCCGCAAGCTTCTTCCTCCACAAATCCCAACCCACGTGCTGATGGTGGAAGACTCCAACTGAGGGATTTGCCCCTCACCGCAGGCGTAGCGGCTGGCGAACGGCTACTTCTGTTGCCTTAGCTTTGGGCAGAGGTTGAGTCAAGGGGCTGAGCTGAGCCTGGGCCTGCAGTTGCTCCTCAATCCAGTCGGCCAGCTCCAGCATGTAGAGGGCCACGTGGGGGGCGTAGTCGCGCCGCAGCGGCTCTACCCCTTTTTCGGCCAGGCGGGCCAGGATGACCGGATCGCTTAGCTCTTCCAGGGCGGCAAAGTCTTCTGGCTGGTCAAACCCCAGCTCTGCCATCTTTTCAAACACATATCCCAGCCGTAGGCCCGTAGCCTCGCAGTGGGAAGGATCCCTCGCGACATAGGCAGCGGTGCGGTAGGCCGTTTGGGCAATGGAGCGCCAGGTGCCGCGGTGGATGTGCAGGCTAAGCTGCTGCTGATCCCAGCCCAGGGCTTCCCGCACCAAAAGGCCACAATTGCAGCGGGTGCTATCCCGCCAGCAGTACTCGCGATCCCAAAAACCCCAGTGCTGAGCTTGCAGGCGATCGGCGGTGCGGCGCAAGAGGGCTGCCAGCTCCGGTGTAGGACGCATTGGTCAAGGCGGCAGACGGGATCCCCTCCAGTCTAGGCAGGCAGGCGGCTGGGAACAAGCCGAGCTTAATCCTTTTTTGAGTTGATTGGCTCTGCTTGAACTTCGGAATCCTCAGAAGACTGTTGCCGCTGGCGATGCCGTTGCCAAGCTCCCCAAGCCACCCCCGCCAACACCAGCGAGGCCCCGCCCAGATAGGTGCCCCCTGCTGGCAAGCCCGCCAAGGCCAGGGCCAGGGATCCCCCCCAGAGGGTCATGGCGTAAATCAGCAGCACCGAATGCCGCTGGGACAGGCCAGCCTTGAGCAGGCGATGGTGCAAGTGGCCCTTGTCGGGATGGAAAGGGGATTTGCCTCTGGCCAAGCGCTTGAGGATCACAGCAGACATATCCAGAATCGGCACGGCCAGGATAAAAAACGGCAGGGCCACCGCCAGGGTAGTCACCCCCTTGGCCACCCCAATGACCCCGATCCCGGCCAGGGTAAAGCCGAGAAAGTAGGCTCCCCCATCCCCCATGAAGATCTGCGCCGGGTTAAAGTTGTAGCGCAAAAACCCCAGACAAGCCCCCCCTAAGGCTGCCGCCAGCATGGCTGCCGCCGGCCGATCCAAGAGCAGGGTTACCATCAGCATCACGACTGCCGCGATCCCCGACACCCCTGCCGCCAAGCCATCCAGCCCGTCCATAAAGTTGATGGCATTGGCCATCCCCACCAGCCACAGCAAGGTAATCACTAGGCTCAGCCATGCAGGGAACGGCCAGATGCCGATCCGCGGCAGGTTGATAAATTCGATGCGCACCCCCACTCCCCAAGCCGCCGCAGCCACTCCAAATTGCATCGCCAGGCGCGAAAAAGGCGACAACTGAAACAGATCATCCGCCAAGCCAATTAGGAAAAACAAAACGCCGCCAATCGTCACCCCCCAGATCTCGTACTCCTGCTCGGGGCGCAGGCCGGCAAAGGCTCCGGCTCCCCAAAGCACAAGCAGCGCCACCAGGTTGCCGAAAAAGATGGAGACCCCCCCCAGGCGCACCATCGGCTGCCGGTGGATCTTGCGCTCGTCAGGAAAATCCAACTGGCCGCTGCGGATCCCGACCGCCTTCACCACCGGGGTTGCCCACAAGACCACACAGGCAGCAGCGAGAAAGGCAACCAAGTAGGGCATGGCAGGCCGTAGCGAGGATGGCGGTTATCCCAAGTGAGGGTAGAGCGGAAAACGGCGGCAGAGCTGAGCAACCCGCTGACGACAGTCTTCAAGAACGCCTGGATCCTCCGGTCGGAACAGGCAATCGGCAATGATCTCCCCGATTTCCTCGAATTCTGCCGGCCCTAGGCCGCGGGTGGTCAAGGCCGGGGATCCCAGACGCAGGCCGCTGGCCACAAGGGGCGGCTGCGGATCGAAGGGGATGGCGTTTTTGTTGGCGGTGATGTGGATCTCGTCCATCAGGCGATCCGCCCGCTTGCCCGTCATCACGGGATCCGCCGCCCCGTTTTTCTCCAGCACCGCCGAGACCGAGCGCAGGTCCAACAACATCAGGTGGTTGTCGGTGCCCCCCGAAACCAAGCGGATGCCACGCCGCTGCAGAGTCGCCGCCAGCGCCTGGGCATTGGCGATTACCTGGGCTGAGTACTGGGCAAAGCTGGGCTGCAGCGCTTCCCCAAAGGCCACCGCCTTGCCGGCAATGACATGCTCTAGCGGCCCACCCTGGCTGCCGGGGAACACCGCCTTGTCCAGCTTTTTGCCCAGTTCCGGGTCGCGGGTGAGAATCAGGCCCCCGCGTGGCCCCCGCAGCGTCTTGTGGGTAGTGGTAGTTACCACATCGCAGATGGGCACGGGGTTGGGGTGGTGCCCAGTGGCCACCAGGCCGGCAATGTGGGCGATATCTGCCATCAGATAGGCCCCCACCTCGTCGGCAATAGCACGGAAAGCGGCAAAGTCAATGACCCGAGGATAGGCCGAATAGCCGCAGATGATGAGCTTGGGCCGGTGCTGCAGGGCCAGATCCCGCACCTGGTCAAAATCGATTCGCTCCGTCTTGGGATCCACCCCATAGTGCACCACGCGGAACCACTTGCCGGAGACATTGACTGGCGAGCCATGGGTAAGGTGGCCACCGTGGGCGAGATCCATGCCCATGATCGTGTCTCCCGGCTGCAGCAGGGCCAGGAAAACGGCAAAGTTGGCCTGGGCGCCGGAGTGTGGCTGCACATTGGCGTGGGCTGCTCCAAACAGTTGCTTGGCGCGGTCGATGGCCAGTTGTTCGATCTCGTCGATAAACTCGCAGCCACCGTAGTAGCGCTTGCCGGGCAGCCCTTCGGCGTACTTGTTGGTGAGCACCGATCCCTGGGCCGCCAGGACAGCCGGCGAGGTGAAGTTCTCGCTGGCGATCATCTCCAGGTGATCCCGCTGCCGGTTCAGCTCCTGCTGAATCAGGCGGTAAACGAGGGGATCCGTTTCCGCCAGGATGGCCAGGTTGTCCCGGGGGGTGGTCAAGCTTTGGGGAGCGGCTACCATGGTGACGCCAAAAGCAAACGTTGCCGACAAAAAAAGCCCAGCAGCGCCCTGCCGTCGCAACAGTCCTACGGAGCAACATCGTAACACAGGGGGGCTAGGCCAGGGGATCCCCAGGGGCCAGAGGAGGCTTTGTAAAGAATGTTTTTCGGCCCTGGGTCTGGCCGCCGGCCAAGGTAAAGTGGGGGGCAGGGTTTTAGGGAGTTGGCTATGACCGACGCACAGGTTTTCACCATCCTGGCCATTGCCCTAGTGCCGGCAGTGATGGCCGTGCTCCTGGGATCCGCCCTGGCTCGCAGCTAGTTTCTAGCAAAAGGCTGCTCTGCGGGACCTACCCCTGGGTAGGTCCTTATTTAGTGGTCAAACGGGTGAGTGTTGCTATTGGCTAAAGTTGGGTAAGAGACACTACCGGTAGCCAGCCCGGAAGCAACTTGAGCCAGGTGGATCTCCAGCGAGTTCAGCGCGCCCTTTCCCTAGAAGCAGAGGTGGGGTTTACCGACCTGCGAGGGAGAGAGCAAACCTTTTCCCAGTTTTTGCAAAGCATCTTTGGTCAAGATCCGCCTTCCCACTGGAGCCTGGATGGGGATGACCGACGGCGCTGGCGGGAGCTGGGATCCCGCTATCGCCTCTACCCCCAGCTAGAGCTGTCGGAGCGGCAGCACCTGGTGGCAGAAACCCGTCGCTGGCTGGAGCGTCTCCGGCGGCAGCAAGAACAAGCCCACTCCGCCCCACCCAGCCCTGCTTTGCCCCCGCCCAAGGGCCTCAGCTTGGAGCAGCCTCTGCAATTTCTCAAAGGCATTGGCCCCAAGTCAGCGGAGAAGCTGGCGCAACTGGGCCTGCATACTGTGCGCGATGCCCTCTACTACTTCCCACGGGATCACCTGGACTATTCTCGCCGGGTGCCCATTCGCCAGGCCAAGGTGGGGGAGACGGTCACCCTGGTGGGGACGGTGAAAAGCTGCAGCTGCTTCACCAGCCCCAAGAACCCCTTGCTGACCATCTTGAACCTCAAGATTGCCGACAAAAGCGGCATAGTCACCCTCAGCCGCTTCTACAGCGGGCGGCAATTTGCCCAGCGCAGTTGGCAGGCAGCCCTAGAGCGGCAATACCCCAAGGGAGCAGTGGTGGCGGCCAGTGGCTTGGTGAAGAAAGGCCGCTTTGGCCTGACGCTGGATAACCCGCAACTGGAGGTGCTGGGGGGAGAGGGCGAGGATCCGGACAAGCTGGGCAAGATCCTGCCCGTTTACCCGCTCTCAGAAGGGATCCCCGCCGATCTGGTGCGCAAGGCCGTCCAGCTTGCCCTGCCAGCAGCCGCCTTGGTGGAGGATCCCTTGCCAGAGAACCTAAAGCGGCAGTTGCAGCTTTTGGACTTGCCCCTTGCCCTGCAGCAGATTCACTTTCCTGAAACGCGAGAGCTGCTGGCCCAAGCCCGGCGGCGGCTGGTGTTCGACGAGTTTTTCTATCTGCAACTTAGCCTCTTGCAGCGGCGGCAGCGCTACCGCGCCCAAGCTCAGGCTGTACCTCGCTACCAGCCGGCCAGAGGGGAGCTCTTGGATCGCTTCTACCAAATCCTGCCCTTCCAGCTTACTGCGGCCCAGCAGCGGGCCATTGATGAGATCCTGGCGGATCTGCGGGATCCCTTGCCCATGAACCGCCTGCTGCAGGGGGACGTGGGATCCGGCAAAACGGTGGTGGCGGTGGCGGCCTTGCTGGCAGCCATTCAATCCGGCTGGCAGGCGGCCCTCATGGCTCCCACCGAAGTCCTGGCCGAGCAACACTACCGCAAGCTGGTGGAGTGGCTCAGCCAACTGCAAGTGCCCGTTGAACTCTTGACTGGCTCCACACCCCCCGCCAAGCGGCGCGAGATCCTGCGGCAGTTGCAAACCGGGGAGCTGCCCCTGGTAGTCGGCACCCATGCCCTCATCCAGCCGGCGGTGCAGTTTCGCAACCTGGGCTTAGTAGTCATCGACGAGCAGCACCGTTTTGGGGTAGAGCAGCGGGCTGCCCTGCAACAAAAAGGGGATCACCCCGATGTCCTGACCATGACAGCCACGCCCATCCCCCGCACCCTCACCCTGGCCCTGCACGGGGATCTGGACGTAACCCAGATTGACGAGTTGCCCCCGGGGCGCAAGCCGGTGCATACGGTGGTAGCTCGACCGGGGGATCGCCTGCAGGTGGTGCGGCTTATCGAGCGGGAAATTGCCCAGGGACGGCAGGCCTACGTGGTGCTGCCTTTGATTGAGGAGTCGGAGAAGCTGGATCTCAAGTCAGCCATTGAAGAGCACCAGCGCCTGCAGGAGAAAGTCTTCCCCCAGTTCCGGGTGGGCCTGCTGCACGGGCGCCTGAGCAGCAGCGAGAAAGAGGCGGTTATCGAGGCCTTTCGCCGGCGGGAGCTGGATATCCTTGTCTCCACCACGGTGGTGGAGGTGGGGGTGGATGTGCCCAACGCCTCGGTGATGCTGGTAGAGCATGCCGAGCGCTTTGGCCTCTCCCAGCTCCACCAACTGCGGGGACGGGTGGGGCGGGGCTCCGACCAGGCCTATTGCATCCTCATGACCTCCTCCGAAAGCGAAGAGGCCCTGCGCCGCCTCAAAGTCCTGGAGCAGTCCCACGACGGCTTTTTCATTGCCGAGATGGACCTGCGCTTCCGGGGCCCAGGGGAAGTGATGGGCACCCGCCAGTCGGGGCTGCCCGACTTTGCCCTGGCCAGCCTCATGGACGACCAAGAGGTGCTGCAGTTGGCCCGCCAGGCGGCAGAGCAGCTGATTGCCCAAGACCCTGAGCTGCAGCAGTGGCCCCGCCTGCGCCACATACTGGAAGAACGCCAGGCCCGCCTTCTAGGGCCAGCTTTGTTGACTTAGCCTTGGTGCCTATGCCCCCTACCCCTGAAGAGCTGAAGCTCCACGGCCTCTCTTCCCAGGAGTATCAACAGATCCAACAGCAACTGGGCCGGGATCCCAACCCCACCGAGCTGGCCATGTTTGGGGTGATGTGGTCGGAGCACTGCTGCTACAAGAACTCTCGCCCTCTGCTGAAAAACTTTCCCACTGCGGGCGAGCGGGTGGTGGTAGGGCCGGGGGAAAATGCCGGCGTG
Organism: Synechococcus sp. W65.1; assembly: GCF_047461615.1. Taxonomy (NCBI): domain Bacteria; kingdom Bacillati; phylum Cyanobacteriota; class Cyanophyceae; order Synechococcales; family Synechococcaceae; genus Synechococcus; species Synechococcus sp. W65.1. Next base: position 13,662 of record NZ_JANSHI010000020.1, read on the forward strand.
GTGGACTTGGGGGATGGGGACTGGCTGGCCTTTAAGATCGAGTCCCACAACCACCCTTCAGCCGTGGAGCCCTTCCAGGGGGCGGCCACCGGCGTGGGGGGCATCCTACGCGATATCTTTACCCTGGGCGCCCGCCCCATTGCCCTGCTCAACTCCCTGCGCTTTGGGCCGCTGACGGATCCCCGCAACCGCCGCTTGATGGCCAGAGTGGTGGAGGGGATCGCCCACTACGGCAACTGCGTGGGAGTGCCCACGGTGGGGGGGGAAGTGGCCGTGGATCCCTGCTACAGCGGCAACCCTCTGGTCAACGTCATGGCTTTGGGGCTTTTGGAGACGCCAGCGGTGGTGAAGTCGGCAGCGCAGGGGGTGGGCAACCCTGTCTTGTATGTCGGCGCCACCACCGGGCGGGATGGGATCCGCGGGGCCAGCTTTGCCAGCGCCGAGCTGAAAGAAGATGCGCACCAAGACCGGCCAGCCGTGCAGGTGGGGGATCCCTTCCTCGGCAAATGTCTCATCGAGGCCTGCCTGGAAGCCTTTGCCACAGGAGCAGTGGTGGCCGCGCAGGACATGGGCGCTGCCGGGATCACCTGCTCCACCGCGGAGATGGCGGCCAAGGGAGGGGTGGGGATCCGCTTCGACCTCGACCGGGTGCCGGCCCGGGAAAGCGGCATGGAAGCTTGGGAATACCTCCTTTCGGAGTCCCAAGAGCGGATGCTGCTGGTGGTGCAGAAAGGCCGGGAAGCAGAGGTCATAGAGATCTTCCACCGCTGGGGCCTGCAGGCCAGCGTGGCTGGGGAAGTCATTGCCGAGCCGCTGGTGGAGATCTGGCACCAGGGATCCTGCGTGGTGCGAGTGCCGGCGCGGGCCTTGGCGGAGGATACCCCTGTATACGTCCGTCCCGTGTTGCCAGAGCCGCCAGAGTATGTGCAGGCAGCCTGGCAATGGGATCCCAGTACCCTTCCCCCCTGCGACCGGCAAGGGATCCACCTACCCCAGAAAACGCTGGCGTGGGAGCAGGTGCTGCTACAGCTTTTGGCAAGCCCCACCCTGGCCAGCAAAGCCTGGATCTATCGCCAGTACGACCACCAGGTGCAAAACAACACCGTCCTTTGGCCGGGACAGGGAGATGCGGCGGTCATCCGCATCCGCCCCCAAAAATTTGGCGTAGGCGAGGTGCCACCCCTGCAGGCTTCCCGCAAGGCGATTGCCGCCACCGTAGACGGCAATGGTCGCTGGGTGTACCTGGATCCCTATGAGGGGGCCAAAGCTGCGGTGGCCGAAGCCGCCCGCAACCTCTCCTGCGTGGGGGCAGATCCCTTGGCCGTAACCGACAACCTTAACTTCGGCAACCCGGAAAATCCGGTGGTGTACTGGCAGTTGGCCCTGGCCTGTCGGGGGATTGGGGATGCCTGCCGCACCCTGGGCACGCCGGTAACCGGGGGGAACGTCTCCCTCTACAACGAGAAGGGATCCCAGGCCATCTACCCCACCCCTGTCATCGGCATGGTGGGTCTCATTTCGGACTTGAAATTCATCTGTGGCCAGGGGTGGCAGCAAGAAGGGGATCTCATCTACCTCTTGGGATCCCAGGCCGTCACCAGCCTGGGGGGGAGTGAGTACTTGGCGGTCATTTACCAGAAAGTTACAGGCCGGCCCGCGCCGGTGGATCTGGAACTGGAAAGGCAGGTGCAAGCGGCCTGCCGCCACGGCATTCGGCAGGGGTGGGTGCGCTCTGCCCACGACTGCAGTGAGGGGGGACTAGCCGTGGCGCTGGCGGAAGCCTGCCTCAGCGGCGGACGAGGAGCCAAGATCTGGATCCCCTCTCCGTCTACCCGTTGGGATCTAGCTCTCTTTGGCGAGGGATCCAGCCGCATCCTCGTTTCCGTCGATCCAGCCCAGCGCTCCCCTTGGGAAGCCTACCTAGAGTCGCAGCTTCCCCGCCAGTGGCAGCTTCTAGGAGAGGTGGGCGGGCCAGCGGATCCCATAGTGGTGACTACTGCAGAAGGGGATCCCGTGTTGTCGGTCTCTTTGGCAGCCATACAGGCCGCCTACTCCAGTGCCTTTGCCGACTAGCTGGATAGACTAGGCTGATTCGGACAAGTTGGCTTGGATCACCTCGCGGTAGTGGGACTTGGGCTTGACGCCCACCACCTGGGCCACCAGCTCCTTGTTTTTGAAAAACTGCACCGTTGGCGTACAGGTTACCCCGCCGGCCTCGGCAATCTCCGGCTCCTTCTCGATATCGATCTCCACCACGTGCAGCTTGTCGGCAAACTCTTCGATGACCTTGTTCAGGATTGGCTTGAGGGCATGGCAAGGGGTACAGGTGGGAGCCGTGTACTTGACCATCAGCAGGCGATTGCTCTCATGGTAAAGCCGCCGCAGGGCATAGCCCCCTTCATGGCAAGTCTGGTTGAAGTCGAGGTCATCTTGCACCTCCTGCTCAAAACCGGCCTCCTCAACAGCAGAGTCTCCCGTAGGCTCTACCTCGATAGCAGAAGCAGGTTCCGGCTGGCTCGGCGGGACAACGGGATATTCCTGAGCTAGACCTCGCTCCGAGAGCCAGCGCTCCGCCAGCATGGCCGCCATACAGCCGGTGCCGGCAGCGGTGATGGCCTGACGAAACTCGTGATCTTGCACGTCCCCAGCGGCAAATACCCCCTCCACACTGGTGGCTACAGAACCAGGGCGGGTGACAATGTAGCCAGCTTCATCCAGCTCCAGTTGCCCCTTGAACAAGTCCGTGTTGGGTTTGTGGCCAATGGCGTAGAATACCCCCCCTACCGCCATCTCCTGCAGCTCGCCGGTCTGGTTGTTGCGCACCCTCACGCCCGTCAGGCGCTGGCCGTCGCCCAGAACCTCTACCACCTCCGTGTGCCAGTGCACCGTAATCTTGGGGTGGTTGAGCACCCGCTCTTGCATGGCCTTGCTGGCCCGCATCTTGCCACTGCGCACCAGCATGTGGACATGGGATCCAAACTTAGTTAGGTAGGTGGCCTCCTCACAGGCGGTATCGCCACCGCCAATCACCACCAGTTCCACTCCCCTGAACATGGGCATGGCCCCATCGCAGACAGCACAGGCCGACATGCCCCGGTTCCAGTAGATCTCCTCTCCAGGCAGGTGCAGGCGCTTGGCCGTAGCCCCGGTGGCAATAATGAGGCTGTGGGTGCGCACTTCCCGTTCGTCAGAGCGGACTACAAAAGGCCGCTGGCTGAGATCCACAAAGGTGACATCCTCGGCGTACAGCTCCGCCCCCCACCGCTCTGCTTGAGCGCGCATGTTCTTCATCAGTTGGGGACCGCTGATGCCCTCGGGAAAGCCCGGAAAGTTCTCCACCTCGGTGGTGGTCATCAGTTGCCCACCCGGGATCCCGCCCACTTGAAACCCCTCGAACACCACCGGCTTTAGGTTGGCGCGCCCAGCGTAAATGGCTGCAGTCAACCCAGCAGGGCCCGAGCCAATAATGACCACATTCTCAACCCGACCTTGGTTTGTCATTGCTCTATCTCTCCTTCTGCAACGGAACTGCTAAGTCAAACTCGTAATGACTACGCTTTAGCCTAACACGATTCCGCCGCCTCAAGGAGGCCAGGGCTTGTCAGTTTCATTTTCGTTCTCCTGCAGACTGCCGGTGAGCTGCTCTTTGACGAAGGGAAGGCTGGAACCAGGTCATCTTTGTATCAGAAGATACAAAAAGCTGGTGTCGGCCTTTCTAGGATGGGTGAGCGCTTTCGGCCTGTCTTAGTTTCAACCGCAACCCAAGTCAAGTTAGGAGAAAGGCATGGCATCCACCCCACAAGAAGTGCTCCAAATGATCCACGACAACAATATCCAGATGGTGGATCTCAAGTTTGTGGATCTCTTTGGCACCTGGCAGCATGTCTCCTTCCACTCTTCAATGCTGACGGAGCAAGCTTTTAGCGAAGGGCTGCCCTTTGATGGCTCCAGCATCCGGGGCTGGAAATCCATCAACGAGTCGGACATGTACATGGTGCCAGACCCCAAAACGGCCTGGATCGACCCCTTTTTCCAAGTGCCTACCCTCAGCCTCATCTGCAACATCATTGAACCCCGCACCGGCCAGCCCTACAGCCGTTGTCCTCGGAGCCTAGCCATGCGGGCTGTGGCTTACCTGCAATCGACAGGCATTGCCGATACGGCTTACTTTGGGCCCGAGGCAGAGTTTTTCATCTTTGAAGATGTACGGTTTGACCAAACTCAGAACGCCGGCTACTACTTCGTCGATTCCATCGAGGGCCGCTGGAACTCAGGCCGGGAGGAGAAAGGGGGCAACCTGGGCTACAAGCCGCGCTACAAAGAAGGCTATTTCCCTGTGCCGCCCACCGATGCCCACCAAGACCTCCGCACCGAGATGTTGCTAACCATGGCCAAGTTGGGGGTGCCCATCGAAAAGCACCACCACGAGGTGGCCACTGGCGGGCAAGGAGAGCTGGGCTACCGCTTTGCCGACCTGCTCACCTCTGCCGACTACATGATGATTTACAAGTACGTGATCCGGAACGTGGCTCGCAAGCACGGCAAGACGGTGACGTTCATGCCCAAGCCCCTCTTCAACGACAACGGCAGCGGCATGCACACGCACCAGTCTCTCTGGAAAGACGGCCAGCCCCTCTTCTACCAAGAAGGCAACTACGCGGATCTCAGCGAGATAGCTCTCTACTACATCGGCGGCCTCCTCAAGCATGCACCAGCCCTTCTAGCTTTCACCAACCCCACCACCAACTCCTACAAGCGCCTGGTGCCTGGGTTTGAGGCGCCGGTAAACTTGGCCTACTCGCAGGGCAACCGCTCCGCAGCCATTCGGATTCCGGTAACGGGCAAAAACCCCAAGGCCAAGCGGCTGGAGTTTCGCTGCCCAGATGCCACCTGCAACCCTTACCTTGCCTTCTCGGCTATGCTGATGGCTGGCTTGGACGGGATCAAGAACAAGATCCACCCCGGCGAGCCTCTCGACAAAGACATCTACGATCTGGAGCCGGAGGAGCTAGCCAAGATCCCCTCCACGCCCGGATCCCTGCTGGATGCTTTGGAAAGCCTGCAGAAGGATCACGACTTCTTGTTGGAGGGGGGCGTCTTCACTGAGGATCTCATCGAGACCTACATCGAGTACAAGATCGACAACGAGATCAACCCCATTAACCTGCGGCCTCACCCCTACGAGTTTGCCCTCTATTTCGACGCCTAATCGAGGTTTTCATCTAAAGCATTAGTTCTCGACCAAGGCTTTTGAACAGGATCCCTTCTTGCTGGAGGGATCCCTTTTTTGTGCCTGCTATGGTACTCTGGGTGGGGGTGCTGAGTTTACAAACTCAGGGGGGTTTGGATGGAATGGCTTATAGCTCTTATTATTTGTTTAGGCCCTCTGGCGCTTATCTATCTGGGGCATACCTATCTAGAGAAGTGGCGTCGAAAAGCCTTGGAGCGGGTAGCCAGGAGGTTGGGAATGTCGTTCTCGGCGGAGCTACCCGAAGGGATCCGATCCCGCTTGCTTCAGGCTGGCTTTTTCCAACGAAGCGGCGCTCGTTTCTACAACTCGATGTTCAAACGACTGAACGATGGAACCGAAATCGCCATCTTTGACTACAGCTGGAAGGCTTCCAGAAGAAGAAGAGAGTATTACTTTTCTGTTTTCTGGGCCTATTGCGAAGACCTACGGCTACCTCGTTTTCGGCTGCACCCAGAAGTTCCCTTGTTCCACGACGTTGCTAAAGCTTTTGGCATGCAGGATATCAATTTCGAGAACCATCCCGACTTTTCTCGCCGCTACCTTTTGCGCGGAGAAGATGAGGCTAAGATTCGCCTGCGCTTCCATCCCAGTTTCCTCAACTTCTTGGAGCAGCATCCTCCTTGTTATGCGGAGGGATTCGGGCCGCAGCTTGTCATTTGGCGGGATTACCCACTGGTGACTCCAGAAAAAATGGCAGACTGGTTGCGCTTTGGGGAAGAATGGGTGCAGCGACTGCGGTTGCGTCGCGTTTAGGCTCCCTCGTCTTCGGCACTCAAGCAAGGCTGATCCCCAGGTATGATGGGGGAAAGAGTTTAAGAAACGTGAAGTGTCTCCGTTGTCCCAGGCAGTTGTTCTCGTGACAGGGGCCACAGGGGGAATTGGCAGTGCCCTTGTGCCTCTCCTGGCCCAGGCCGGAGCCCATCTAGTGCTGGCGGCGCGGCGAGAAGGGCCCCTGGCCACCTTAGCCGAGAAAGCAGTAGCTCTTGGGGCTGCTTCTGGAGTGGGGATCCCCACGGATGTAACCGACTACGCCCAGGTCGAGGCGCTGGTGACCCAAACGCTGCAGAGGCACGGGCGGATCGATGTGCTAATCAACCTCGCCGGTGCCGGCATCCTCAAACCTGCCCCGCAAATTACCCCCGCTGACCTGGAGCAGATGCTGGCGGTCAACCTCAAGGGCAGCTTCTACACCAGCCAACTGGTGGCCAACGCCATGCGGGAGCAGAAGTCCGGCCATATTCTCAACTTCCCCGGCATTCTGGGTCGCCACCCCATGGCCATGGCCTCGGCTTACTGTGCTGCCAAATTTGGCGTGGTCGGCTTTACCAAGTGCATGGCTGATGAGCTAAAGCGCTTTGGGGTGCGCTTTACCCTGTTTTACTTTGGCGGCATCGACTCGCCCTTCTGGGATCCCATCAGCCTCAAGGTGCAAAGGGACAAAATGCTCAGCCCCGCCACGGCTGCCGAGGCCATTCGCTTTGTCCTCACCCTGCCGGCCAATGCCGTGCCCAATGAGGTAGTGCTGCAGCCAGAGAGCCATCAGTTCCTCTAAAGCTTGCCAAGAGCACCTCCAGGCTAGAGGTGGGATCCCTGCTGGCTAACTTGGCAAGGCCCCTCTTGGCTAGGGGAGGGTTGGCCAAGCCAAGGGGCTGCTTGCGGCTATTTGGGCAGGGTGTTTGGCGCCACCGCCACCCGCATTCTGAAACGCCTCACCAGCTCTTTGATTTTGGTTGGGGAGCCCCTCTATGGCAGCTTGGATCCTGGGCTTCACCGACTAGCTCCCCAGCCAGTCCTTCCGGCAGCCTGCTGCTACAGCTCCTGCCGCGCTTCCAAGGCTCGGGCCAGGGTAACCTCGTCGGCATACTCCAACTCCGATCCCATGGGCAGGCCAAAAGCTAGACGAGTCATGCGCAGGTTGGGGGCAACCGGCTTCAGGTAATCTTTAACCACATGCATGGTGACCTCCCCCTCCACACTGGGGCTGAGGGCAAAAATGAGCTCCTGGGGCTTCTCCCGCGCCACCCGTGCCACCAGTTCGCGGATGCGCAACTGCTCAGCGCCGATCCCATTCATGGGCGAGATCAAGCCCCCCAATACGTGGTAGAGACCCTTAAACTCGCGCGTTCGCTCTACGGCAATGAGATCCCTGACATCGGCCACCACGCACCAGAGCAGGCGGTCCCGCTGGGGGGAGCGGCAGATCTCGCAGGGATCCTCTGCCGACCAGTTAAAGCAGATGGAGCAGTGCTTAACGGTTTGCTTGGCTTCCAGCAGGGCCTGGGCCAGGGCCTCGACCTCGTGGGCGGGCCTGTTGAGCAAGTGCAAGGCCAGCCGCTGAGCGGTTTTGGAGCCAATGCCGGGCAGGCGCTGCAGCTCCTCGATTAGGCGAGCCAAAGGGCGAGTGTACACAGGATTAGCCCAGCCCCGGCAGGCTGATACCCGCCGTCAGTTCCTCCATGCGTTTGCGCATCGTCTCAGCCGACTGGGTGTAGGCATTCACCATTGCCGTCAGCAGCAAGTCCTCCACCACATCCACTGGCTCCTGGAGGACTTGGGGATCTATGGACACCTTAAGGGGCTCCTGGTTGCCGTTGACCGTCACCTTCACCAAGCCATTGCCGGCCTCGCCAACAATTTCCATTTCTTCTAGCTCTTTTTGCAGCTTTTGGGCGCCGTCGCGCACCTCTTGAGCTTTTTTGAGGGCTTCCTGAATCTTGCCAAAGGGTCCAAAGCCTCGCGTCATGGGATCCTCGTAGTTGAGAGACTCTGCTGTTCTACTCTACTCCTTTCCTTCCGTTGGTAAAAGTACCTGCCCTTCCAGATTGGATCGGGCTTCTTTGTTGGGCTGCCATCTTCGGCTATCGTTGCAACGAGTGCAGTGGAAAAACTGGGATCCCTGCTGTGTTGTTACTGGAGTGTTCCCCCTTAAACCTTTCCCCGGCTGAGGCGCGGGAGAAATTGCTCTATTTGCTGGCACAGCTGGCCTACCGCGAGGGATCCTTTACCCTCACGTCCGGGCGGCAGAGCTCCTACTACATCAACTGCAAGCCGGTCACCCTCCACCCCCAGGGGGCCTACCTGGCCGGATCCTTGCTCCATCGGCTATTGCCCCCTGAAACAGCGGCGGTTGCTGGGATGACGCTGGGGGCAGATCCCCTGGTGACGGCAGTGAGCTTGGCTTCTCTTTATGCCCAGCCGGCTAACCTAGCAGCCCTGATTGTCCGCAAAGAGCCCAAGGCTCATGGCACCCAGGCCTGGATCGAGGGGCCAGAACTGCCAGCCGAGAGTCGAGTGTGGATCTTGGAGGATGTCGTCACTACGGGTGGCTCTGCCCTCAAGGTTGTAGAGCGGGTACGCGCGGCAGGCTATCGGGCAGAAGGAATCCTCGCCTTAGTCGACCGGCAGGAAGGGGCAGAAGCTCGCTTTTGCCAGATGGGGATTCCCTTTCGCCGCCTGTTTACTCTCGAAGAGGTGCGGGCTTGCCACCGGGCTGTCGGTCAAGGCTTGAGGAGCTAGCTTGGGCGTGCGGGGACTTTCCATCAAGCTGCAAAAGTGACAGCATAGGCGGTGGAATACCTTTTGGGCAAAAAGGCACAGCCATGCGCAGGGGCAGACTCAGTGGGATCCTCTTGCACCCCACTTCGCTGCCGGGATCCTTTGGCATTGGCGACCTGGGGCCGGCTGCTTATCGGTTTGTGGATTTTCTGGTAGAAAGCGGCCAGCGCCTCTGGCAGGTGCTGCCTCTGGGGCCCACTGGCTGGGGCAACTCCCCTTACATGAGCTTTTCTGCCATTGCCGGCAACCCGCTGCTGATTAGCCCGGAGCTACTGGTCGAAGCTGGCTGGCTGGAGGCCAACGCCTGGGAGGATCTGCCCCAGTGGCCGGCCATCCAGGCGGGGGATGCTGAGCGGGTGGACTACGGGATTGTCATCCCCTTCAAGCTGGGTCTTTTGCAGCGGGCCTGGGCCACCTTCAAGGAAAAGGCTAGCGCTGCTGACTGGGAAGCCTTTCACGCCTACTGTGCCGAGGAGGCGGATTGGCTACCGGACTACGCTCTCTTCATGGCTCTCAAAGAGGTGTATGGCGAGCAAGAGTGGACTCAGTGGCCTCCAGCCCTAGCCCAGCGGGATCCCCTTGCCCTCCAGGAGGCTCGCGACCGCTACGCCGACGCAGTTACCCGCCAGATGTTTTGGCAGTATCTGTTTGCCCAGCAGTGGAGATCCCTAAGGGAGTATGCCCACCAGCATCAAGTGCAGCTCATTGGCGATGTACCCATCTATGTTGCCGCCGACAGTGCTGACGTGTGGGCCAACCGGGAGCTGTTTCAGCTCGATGAAGAGGGGCGGCCCCTATGGGTAGCCGGCGTCCCCCCCGATTACTTCAGCCCCACTGGGCAACGCTGGGGCAACCCCCTCTACAACTGGGAGGTGCTTAAGGCTCGCGGCTACGACTGGTGGATCCGGCGCATCCAGGCCATCCTCAAGCAGGTGGACTATGTGCGCATTGACCACTTCCGCGGCTTCGAGAGCTACTGGGCTATTCCCAGCAAGGCAGAAACGGCGGTGGAAGGGGAGTGGCAAAAGGGACCGGGAGCGGATTTCTTTCAGGCGTTGGCCGACAAGCTGGGGGAAATTCCAATCATTGCCGAAGATCTAGGAGGAGAGATTACGCCAGAGGTGGTGCAACTGCGGGATCAATTCAGCCTGCCCGGCATGAAGGTCCTGCTATTTGCCTTTGGCGCCGGCCCCGACAACCCCCACCTGCCCCACAGCTACGAACGTAACTTCGTCGTCTACACGGGTACCCACGACAACAACACCATAGTGGGTTGGTTTGAGGATCCGGATCGCCCGGAGTGGGAGAAGCAGAACCTGCTGCGCTACCTGGGCTGCCAGGGATCCGCTGGCATCCACTGGGATCTCATCCGCCTAGCCCTTGCTTCCGTGGCCGATTTGGCCATTATTCCCCTCCAGGACGTCATGGGCTTGGGGGCAGAGGCGCGCATGAACTTTCCCGGCAGAGCCGAAAACAACTGGGCCTGGCGCTACCGCGAGGAGATGCTGCGCCCAGAGCTGGCCCAGCGGCTGGCCGAGATGAGCGTGACCTATGGACGCATCTCTCCCCATGATCTAGAACAACGGTGGGCGGCCCTGGCCCAGGAACGGGCGGCTGCAGCAGCCCCAAGAAGCCATTCCCAGGCAGGTTCTACTCAAGCGCTTGCGCCTTAGCCAGGAACTCAGCCACTGTCAGGGATCCCAGGTCTTTTCCGTGGCGCTGCCGCACGCTTACCGTGCCGGTTGCCTGTTCTTGTTCTCCCACAATAAGCATGAAGGGGATCTTGGCCTTCTCGGCATTGCGGATCTTTTTGGGCAGGCGCTCGCTGTCGGCATCGATGTGGACGCGGATCCCGTGCTCCCGCAGCTGATCCCGCACCTGGAGGGCGTAGCCCAGGTATTGGTCGGAAACGGGCAAAATGCGCACCTGTTCCGGCGCAAGCCAAAAGGGAAAATCCCCCGCGTACTCTTCGATGAGGATCCCGATGAGCCGCTCCAGCGAGCCAAAGGGAGCGCGGTGGATCATTACCGGCCGCTGCCGGGATCCGTCCTCGGCTACGTAGTACAAATCAAAGCGCTGCGGGTTTTGGTAGTCTACTTGCACCGTGCCCAACTGCCACTCCCGATCCAGCGCGTCGCGGAAGATAAAGTCCAGCTTCGGCCCGTAGAAAGCTGCCTCCCCGATCCCTTCAAAATAGGGCATCGACAACTTCTCCACAGCACGGCGAATGGCATTTTCAGCCATGTCCCATTCTTCCGGCGATCCCAGATACTTGTCAGACTTGGGATCGCGAAAGCTAAGGCGGGCACGGAAATTCTTGAGTTTGAGCTTGTCGAAGACTACCAGAATTAGATCCACAACATTGAGAAACTCCTCCTCCAACTGATCGGGCCGGACAAAGAGATGGGCGTCGTCCACCGTAAAGCCGCGAACGCGGGTCAGGCCCCCCAGTTCCCCCGACTGTTCGTAGCGATAGACGGTGCCGAATTCGGCATAGCGCAGCGGCAAGTCGCGGTAGGATCGCAGCTCCGATTTGTAGATCTGGATGTGAAAAGGACAGTTCATCGGCTTCATGACAAAGCCTTGCTCTGCCGCCCGCGCTTCCTCGCTTTCTGCCATCAGGGGAAACATGTCTTCCCGATACTTTTGCCAGTGGCCGGAGATCTTGAACAAATCCACGCGGGCAATGTGGGGGGTGACCACTGGCAAGTAGCCCCGCTTGAGCTGCTCTTGCTTGAGAAAATCCTCCAGCACCCAGCGCAGAAGGGTTCCCTTGGGAGTCCAAAGGGGCAAGCCCGGCCCCACCTCGTCGGAAAAGATAAATAGCCCCAGCTCCCTGCCCAGCTTGCGGTGATCCCGCTGCTTGGCCTCTTCCAGCCGCCGCTTGTATTCCTTTAGCTCCTCCGGCGTCTCCCAGGCCGTGCCGTAGATGCGCTGTAGCTGAGGCTTGGTTGCATCTCCCCGCCAGTAGGCGCCGGCCACGCTGAGCAGGTCAAAAGCCTTGGGGTTGAGCTCGTTGGTGTTTTCCACATGGGGGCCAGCACAGAGATCCCACCACTCGTCCCCCAGGTGGTAGATGGTGATTGGCTCGCCTTCGGGGATGCTCTCAAGGATCTCCAATTTGTAAGGTTCGCCGAGGGCCTCGATGCGGCGTCTAGCTTCTTCTCGAGTCACCTCCTCGCGGGTCACCGGCAAGCCTTTTTTGATAATGGCCTGCATCTCCTTTTTGATGCGCTCCAGATCTTCTGGCGTGAAGGGCTCGGGGTGGTCGAAATCGTAGTAGAAGCCGTAGTCGGTTGTCGGGCCGATGGCTACCTTCGCCTTGGGAAACAGCCTCTGCACCGCCATAGCCATCACATGGGAGGTGGTATGGCGAATGCGCTCCAGCTTGGGAGACTCCTGAGTACGCAGCAGCTTGAGAGGACTACTGGCCTGTTGAGGCGATTCGGCTGGTCGAGACATCGGAACCCGCGGTAACAACTTCGTACTTAATCTTAGGCTGAGGCAAGGGCAGCCCCAAGGAGGACAACCAACAGCTGGCTGGCTGAGATGCCCTTAAAGCCAGCGGTTGACCAAGAAAAAGGGGCAAAAGCGCACAGTATTCTAGAAGTGTTGCCACCCCTGCATTGGCTTCATGAGCCTCTCGCCTGCCAACCTCGCTACACGCTCTGCGGCCTCTGAACTGAAGCCGCTCTCTATTGCAGACGCGGGAGCTGCCCCCGTCATCGCCGCCATTGATGTGGGCAGCAACTCTCTGCATATGGTGGTGGTGCGCATCAACCCCCACATCCCCAGCTTCACCATCATCTCCCGCGAAAAAGCCACCGTCCGCCTGGGGGAGTTTTGCAGCCAGACAGGCGCCCTTACGCCTGTTGCCATGGAACGGGCGCGGACGGCTCTGGAGCGGTTTTGCCGCATTGCCGAAAGCTTTCAGGTGCAGGATATTGTTGCGGTGGCCACCAGTGCCGTGCGCGAAGCCCCCAATGGGCCGGAGTTTTTGAAGCGGATTGAGCGAGAGCTGGGCCTGCGGGTGGAGCTCATCTCAGGGCAGGAGGAAGCCCGCCGCATCTACCTGGGCGTGCTCTCGGCCATGGAGTTCCACAACCGGCTGCACGCAGTGGTGGATATCGGTGGCGGCTCCACTGAGCTGATTTTGGGCAACGGCCAAGAGCCGGAGTTTCTGCGCAGCATCAAGGTGGGAGCGGTGCGCCTGACCCAAGCTTTCCTGCACCACGACCCGCCTACGGCTGGTGAGCTGCAGGCGCTGCGGCAGCATATTCGCGGCATGTTGGAAGCTCCCATCGAGCAGATGCGGCGCATTGTCGAGTCGTCTCCCCAGGCGGGATCCCTGGCCTTGGTGGGCACCTCCGGCACCGTGGAGTGCCTGGCCCAGTTGGATGCCCGCCGCCGCCTGGGCGATCCCCCCACTCGCCTGCACGGGTACAGGTTTAGCCTGGAAGCCCTGCGCGGCTACATCAAGGAGCTGCGCTCCCTCACCGTGGCCGAGCGGCAAAAGCTACCTGGCCTAGGGGAAAGGCGGGGAGAGATTATCCTAGCTGGGGCGGTCATTTTGGAGGAAGTGATGACCCTGCTGGGGGTGGAGCAGATCCAGTTTTGCGAGCGAGCCTTGCGGGAAGGGCTGATCGTGGATTGGATGATCAGCCAAGGGTTAATTGAAGATCGGCTGCGCTACCACAGCTCGGTGCGGCGGCGTAGCGTCCTCAAGTTGGCAGAGAAATACCAAGTCGAGATCCCCTATGCCGAGCGGGTGTCAGAATTTGCCCTCAGCCTTTTCGATCAAACCCGTGGCATCTTGCACGGCTGGGGATCCCGGGAGCGAGCTCTCCTCTGGGCGGCGGCCATGCTGCACAACTGCGGCCACTTCATCAGCCATGCCGCCCACCATAAACACTCCTACTACCTCATCCGCCACGGGGAACTCTTGGGCTTCAACGAGGAAGAGGTGGAGGTGATTGCCAACCTAGCCCGCTACCACCGTAAGTCGCCCCCCAAGAAGAAGCACGAGAACTTCCAGCGCCTCACCAACGAGCGGGATCGCCAAGTGGTACTGGAACTTAGCCCCTTGCTGCGCATAGCCTGTGCTCTTGATCGCCGCCGCCTGCAGGCCATCCAAGCGGTGCACTGCCGTTTCCAGCTTTTGGGAGAGGGCCCCCGCCGCATGGAGCTAATTTTGGATCCCAAGCATCCCAACGACGACTGCGCCCTAGAGCTGTGGAGCTTGAACGAAAAGAAAAAGGTCTTCGAGCAACAGTTCAAGCTGCAGGTAATTCCCAAACTGTCCACCCAGATCCAGCCCAGCGCCGATCCCTTTGAGGTAGCCGTCTAGCCAGGGAGTACATTCTGCACAAGTAGACTCAAGACTTGGCTCTACTCAGACTGTTGGAATTGGCGACAGTTGGAGGGTCTGCTGATTACGGCAAAAATTTGTGGGTGTGGATTTCACTTCCATGGCGGCTGGGTGGGATCTATCTGGGCTCGGCTCCACTAAGTGCTCGTCTCTATCGGCCCAGAGTGCTTGAAAGAATCCCTGCTTTTGGGGGGGCTGACTTACTCTCACGAGGCAGCATGTGGCTGTTGAGGCCAAGCTAACGTCTAGCCAGGAGGCAGTACGGTGGCGGAAAACTTCAATACTGTTTCAGGCGGACAAGGGCCTGGCGGATTGGATCGGGCCTTGGGTAACCTGGTGGCTATTCAACAAGCCCTGGCCAGTCCGGATCCCCAGGTCCGCATCGAGGCCCTTAAAGAGGCTCTCCACCATGGAGAAGAAGGGGCGCAGCTTCTCATCAAAGCCCTGCACGAAGATGGGGATTGGGAAGTGAAGTTTGCTGCTTGGGAGACACTCCTGAAATCGCTTGATCCCCGGCACGTGCAGGTGGCAAAGGAGTACCAGCTCCTCCGCCTACGCCAGGTTGGAGATGTTCGAGCACGGTACGATGCTGGCGAGCGCGACTTCCGCTGGGCTGACTTGAGGGGGGCCGACCTAGGCGGAGCCAACCTGGGCAGTGCCAACCTAGGCGGGGCTATCCTAGCCAAGGCCCATCTGAGAGGGGCCCTGCTGACTGGAGCCAATCTAAGCTGGGCTGACCTGACTGGGGCTAACCTGAGCGGGGCCGAACTGGTGGGTACTCAGCTCAGAGGGGCCAACCTAACAGGTGCCAAGCTTGACTTTGGATGGGAACGGCTCAAAGATTTGACGGGCACGATTCTTCCCGATGGGACATACCATCCTTGACTTTGTAGCCCCAAGGTCTATGGGGTGTTGGTTGAAAAAGCGGCAAAGGCGTACTAGATCTCCCTGCGTCAGGAATCATGCTGTTTTTAGTTGGCCCCTCCCACACGGGCCAGCCCTAGAGAGATCGCATGGTCAAGGAGCAATGGTAATGGGCGAGGGGCTGGTTTGGATGGCCCTTTGCCCGCCCCGCTCCAAGATTACCTCGATGATGCCGTTGTTAACTGGCTGCATGTTGGAGGGCAGTTGCTGCTGAGTTTCATAGAGGCCCGGTGCCACCTCCCGCATCTCTACCTCGGGAGTTACCCCGACAATACGAAAAGCGGCCCGCCCTCCGGGATCCCCTTGCATTGTTACTCTGAGGATCTCGCCCCTGCGCAGGTTGGTGCTGTTGGTGGTAACGCTGAAAATCCGAGGCGGCCCGGCGACCACAGGCCCAGAAGCCGGCTGAATGGTGGGGCGGGTTCCTTTGGATCCATCGATTGAGAAAGGAAAGATCTCCCAGTACTCCTGGCTGAGGCCGTCTTTGGTAAGCACAACCCGCAAGGTGGGATTGGTGGCCTGGTGGGTGGGAGCCACCACGTAGGTGCCCTCGTAGTGGTGAGGCCGCACCTCCCGCATTGGCTGGTTTAGGGCCAGCTTGCCCAGGTCAAATTGGGCCACTCCTCCTGAGTCCCCCCAGATGGCGATGGTGAGGATATCTCCTTCCACTAGGTCGCGCTGGGGATGCAGGCGAATGGCCGTGATGCGAGGGCCGTGGCTGGCGGCCAGGGGGGTAGGAGGGGCAGGGGCCGGCTGGGGCAGAGGGGTTGAAGAAGGGAACAGTGGCTCTACTCGTGGGGGAGCGACCTTGCCCAAGGCCAACTGGGGGAGCCGCCGCTGAACACGGGTCTCCAGCCCGTTGAGGCTAAGTTGAATGCGGATGTCGGGGCTAAGGGCGCTGTCTTGGGGGCCAAGGGTGTAAACGGCGCGGTAGTAGCCGGGCTGCACCTCCTCCATGGGCAAGCCCCGCACCAGGTCGCCGATATCCACGCTGGCCTTGCCGTTGGGGGTGCCCTGGGCCTCGACCGTCACGGTTTGCCCTGGCAGCACCACTCCCGCTTCAGGAATGACTCGTGTTTGCAAGATTTCAGGCTGAACGCTTTTGGCCACTGGCGCCGGGGAAGGACGCAGTTGGGCTACTGGAGGCGGCAGAGGCGGCAGCTTTCCGCGATGTACCAGCGCCTGGTGCAGCAGCACTGCTCCTTCACCACGGCTGAGGATCCGGTTGGGCCGCAGCTTGGCGGGATCCGGCACATTCACCAATAGGCCCGCTTCCCCTGCCATAGCCACAAGAGCTCGCCCCACCTCTGGCACCTCAGCAGCGTCGGTGTACAGAGCCATCCAGCGCTCGATGTCAGCCTGGCTGGGAGCAGGCAATCGCAAGGCCCGCACCAGGATGGCTAGCGCTTCTAGGCGGGTGAGATCCCCTTGGGGGCGGAACTCGTTGCCTTCGTAAAGACGCATGGCCCCTGCCTGTAGCACCGCCTGCGCCGTCCAATAGTCAGGGGTATTGGGCTCAAGGTCGCGAATCTCTTGCACCTGCTTGGGGTTGGGCACGTAGCCGAAAAATTCGGTTAACCACCGGGCCAATTCCAGGCGGGTGAGAGGGGCTGACAGTGGCTCCCGGGTCAGCACCAGGTCTGTTTGGCGCTCCAGCGCTGCCACGTAGGCTTCAGTCCAGGCCAGCGAGGCTTGCTGTTGCACACCTTGGGACCAGGTGGGTAGGCTAGCACTCGACCAGGTGAGCACCCAACCTAGGCCTAGCGCCAGGGGCCACGAGCACCGCATGGCTGCCGCTCCCGTTTAATTTGGATTCCCTCAGGGAAAGCTTAGCCCAAACTTCCACCCTCTCTCCCCGCCTTCGCTAGCAGTTGCGGGTGCGCTCTTTGGCGGTGGCTCCCCAAGAATTTACGCTCGTTTTCGCCTAGAATGACAAAGCCATCCGCCATGCAGGGGCAGAGGGCGGACGGACTTGAGGCTAGCTGCCTTGGCCAACAGGACTAAGAAGCGTCCGCGGGAGGGATCCATGCCGCACACCATTGTTACTGACGTTTGCGAAGGCGTTGCCGACTGCGTGGAGGCTTGCCCGGTTGCCTGTATTCACCCTGGGAACGGCAAAAATGCCAAAGGCACCGACTACTTCTGGATCGACTTTGCTGCTTGCATTGACTGTGGCATCTGTCTCCAGGTTTGCCCCGTAGAGGGCGCCATCCTCCCTGAGGAAAGACCGGAGCTGCAACGAGTACCTAGCTAACCTCTAGCCCAGAGAGGCCAAGGCCAAGAGGCCACTGGTCAACCAGTTCAGGGAGAGGATCCCTCCCAGAAAGGCCATCGGGATCAGGCCTACCAAACGCCACCACTCCAGATCCAGGGCCACCGCCGCCGCCCGCACTTGCCAAACCCCGAACCACACCAGGGCCACCAAGCCCAACAGAGATCCGGCAACCCCGCCCAAAGCTTGGGCAGGCCCTAGCAGGAGCCAGGGCAGGCCGGCAAAACCCGTCAGGCAAAGCAGGGCCGCAAAGGAGGGGGCAGCCCGCCCAAAACAAAAGGCCAGGCCCTGCAACAAAGCTGCCAAGCTCACCCAGCCCAGGAATCCCGCCAGGACTGCCAGTACTAGGCTCGGCAGGTTGAACCCGAAGCGGCGAATGGCCTCGAGGAGGTTAAGCAGCGCTACCACCCCAAACGCCTGCCAGAGGACAGGCTGTTGCCGCAGCAAGCGAAAGGTACGTTCTGGCAGGAACCAGGCGCCGTAGATGTTGTCCAACAGAGAACCCAGCATGGCTAGAAGGACGTTTCAATAGGGACATTCCAAAACGGATGCACGCAGAGATTCTCCCCTTTGCGGGAGCTACCTAACCCGCATGCTCCTACCGTACCCCAAAAAGCCACAGAGCAGGGGATCCGAAGAGTGACTTCTTGGTAGGCCCTTGACAGATCCCGCAGGGGAATGGGGTAAGATGGCCAGAGGGTACTGAGGCGTTGGTGACTGCCGTTATGTTTTTGCGATCGATACCCTTTGGCAATTAGGACGGGTGTGGATGTGAGAGTAGTAAGCCAAACTTGGTTTGGAAACTATCAATATCATCCCCGATGTCCTATCGTGGATTTTCCAGGTCGAAAACAACGGTAAAACGGCGCAAACAGTATCCCTAAGGAGGCCCTCAAGAGAGGGCTTTCTTGCTGTTTTGGAGTCTTTACTACCTGCGGCACCAATACAAAAGCACAAGAGCGCTAAGGGGACGGGTAGAGGCCAAAAGACCTGCAAGGAGCAGCAACCAGGGGTTCCCAGCAGAGCTAGCCAACAGCAAGCCTATGAGCAAAGCCGCTCCTCCCCCTTCTGCCCCTGCTGCTAAGAGCCAGGCCCAGGCAACTTTCCCCTGTCGAGCGAGTAGGATCCCTTGCAGCCCACCGACGCCAAGACCCACCAGCAAGCCGCGTAGGGGGCTAGCCATCGCTGGGAGGATCCTCTGGATCCAGGGATCGTTCGGATCCAAGACAGGGATCACCCCCTCCACCTGAGGAGCTAGGAGATCTGTTGCCAGCCAACCCACAGCTGTAGCCAGCAGCGTAGCCGCCACCCACCGCCAAGAGACCTGCCGCCGCAGCACTGCCCACTGCAGTAGCCCCGTCATCAGGCCAAGACCAGCCCCAACCACCGCCCCTTGGAGGGATCCGAAAGGAACCAGCAGCGGAGCCAAAGCCGCCAACCCTAGGTAGCCGCCGCCAGCTGCTGCCCCATTGGCCAAAAGCCAAGCCCAGGCCAACCTTCTGCCCCGCCGAGGTGTAGCTGTAGGAAACAGGGTAGGTCTGTGGTCAGAACCCACCTGCTGCTCGACCTCGCGTAGCCCCTGTTCTGCAAAGGGATTGCCCGGTTCCAGCCGCAGCACCCCTTGGTAGTCCATCTGGGCAAGACCCCAATGGCCTTGCCGTTGGTGAGCCAGGCCGCGGTAGAGATAGTAGCGGGCGTCGTTGGGAGTTTTCTGGATCAGCTCGCTGAGGAGGCGGACGGCCTTCTTGTACTCGCCTGCCTCGATCCAATGCACGGCTTGCTGCAGCTTTTTCTCATCTGCCTCCGAGCTGGAGGGAGCCTGTGGAGTCCCTTGCCCGCCAAAGCCCGCGGGGATATGCCGTGGAGAATACACAGCCTGGAGCTCTTGAGCCAGCTCTTCCATAGTGGCGGGGCGAAGGGCAGGGTCTTTCTCCAAACAACGCAGCACCACCTTTTCCAGCGCCTCGGGGATAGGGTGAGGCAGGGGATGGTCTCGCAGGGGACGGGGCTGCTGAAAGTTATGGACGTGGTACCAGCCCTGCAAGGTATCGGTGTCGGGCTCGAAGGGAAGCTTGCCAGTGAGTAACTCGTACAGCACCACCCCCAGGGAGTAGATGTCGGAGCGGGCATCTAGTTTTTCTCCTCGCATTTGCTCCGGGGAGGCGTAGACCATCGTGCCCAGAAAATAGCCCGTCTGCGTCAAGCGGCGAGAGGCTTCTCCCATGAGCTTGGAAATGCCGAAGTCGAGGATTTTGACCCGCTCCTTGCCGTCAGGACCCTTTTGCACGAAGATATTGCTCGGCTTGATGTCGCGGTGGATAACGCCGCGAATGGAGTGTTTGCCTAGATCCATGTGGAAGTTGTGGGCATGGTGCAAGGCTGAGCAAATTTGCAAGGCCAAGTTCACCACCCGCTCAGGAGGCAGAGGGCCCTCTTGCGCCAGCACGGAGTCCAAACCTTGGCCCGTGTAGGGCTTGGCGTTTAGGTACTCCATCACCAGGTAGGGCTGGTTTTGGTACAGGCCGTAGGAGCGTACCTGCACAATGTTGGGGTGCTCCCCCAGCAAAGCACTTACCCTTGCCTCGTCCAGGAAACGCTGCTGCAGTTGCTGGTAGTACTCCGGCCCCATGTCCGGCGGCGGCGGGCGCAGCAACTTGACAGCTACCACCTCGTTGCCAAGCTGGGTATCCACTGCCTCGAACACCTGGCCATACCCCCCCTCACTGATGGGTCGGATCAGCCGGTAGCGGTTGCCAATCAGTTGTCCAATCAGTTGCGGGTTCATGGAGGAGGAAGGCCGGCTGTGGCAGACCTGTCAGCGATTCTAGTCGGCTTGGAGCTGAAGGCGGTCGGGGAAGAGAGGATCTGGCTGATCCTGGGCTACTTAGGCTGCCGCTAGGATTAGAGCATGGAGCTTTCCTCCTTTTGGCGCGAGGTCACCGAGTTTGCCCTCCAGCTGACAGCCCGGGTGGGCTCTCAGCTTTTAGCCGACTTTGGCCAGGCACGCTCCACGGAAAAGGCGGATGGCAGCTTAGTAACCTCTTCCGACAAGTGGGCCGATCGAGCCTTTCAGGAGGCAATTGCCGCTGCTTATCCGGATCACGGCTACTTGAGCGAGGAGTCAAACCACATCTTCCCCGAGACAGAGTGGTGCTGGGTGGTGGATCCCCTCGATGGCACCACCAATTTTGCCCACGGGATCCCCATCTGGGGCAGCTCGCTGGCGTTGCTGCACTGGGGCCTGCCTGTGTTTGGCTGTGTCCATTTGCCACCTATCCGCCAGACTTTTTACGGCTATTGGCCCCAGTTTCCCGGGGATGCCCCAGCAGGGGCTTTCCTCACCCGCCACGACCAGCATCCTGCTTGTCCTCAACCCATCCGCCCCAGCACCGCTCCACCTGGCCCCAACCAACTGTTTAATTTTTGCTCCCGCAGCGGCCATTGGATTAGCCCGGAATTTCCCTGCAAGGCGCGCATGCTAGGGGGAGCTGCCTACAACTTGCTCTTGGTGGCTAGCGGCAGCCTTTTGGGCGCGGTGGAGCGCTCGCCTAAGATCTGGGATGTGGCGGCAGTGTGGGCTATTGCGAAAGGAGCTGGCGCAGTGTGGGAGCCTCTGGGCCCGGCTGACCCGGATCCCGGCCAGCCTTTGAGGGTGGGCAAGGACTATGGCCAGCTGACCTACCCGACGCTCTTGGTGGCTCAGGCAAAGTGGGTGCCGCTGTTTCGCGCCTTTATCTCCCTGTAAGCGGCATAAACTGCTTGCACGTTATACCAGTTGAGAAAGAAAATTCGACACAGCTCTAGGGCCAGTTGGGATTGCCCCTTCTGGATTAGCCAGCGCAGCAGCGGTTCTAGTCGCTTTTCGTTCAACCAGCCCCCCAGCGACAGCAGGCCCCAAAGGACTTGGTGCAGGGGCGTTAGCTGGATCATGAAACGCACTGCCCAGGTGGGGTGTTTTTGGTAGAAAAGGATGCCCATGCGGCCCCGCTGCCGCTCTCGCTCAATGAGCGCTGGAAGTTGCTGCAGCTCAAAGGGGGGGTGCCAGTGGTAGCCAGTGGCCTGGGGACACTTGACCAGCCGCAAACCCAGGCGCTTGAGCCTCACCCCCAGCTCCAGGTCTTCCCAGCCATAGAGGTGAAACCGCTCGTCGAAGGGGCCGGTGGGGGTTTCGCAGACCTGCTCTAGCCAGTGGCGGGCGATAGCCACATTGCCGGTGGCAAAAAAAGCGGCCGAGAAGTCAGTGGGCTTGAAAGGCTCGGAGCGGGGATCCTGGAAGTTGCAGGTGTTGATTACCCGCCCGTAGGTGAAGACCTTGGCTTCGTGGGGCGAGTTGGGATTGCCGGTAACCCCATGCCGCCGCAGCATCTGGGCATGGGCGGCCAGGAAGTGATCCACCACCACTAGGTCGCTATCGATGAAGACGATGATGGATCCCTGGGCGTGGCGAAACCCCAGGTTGCGAGCTGCAGCAGGGCCGCGGTGCTCTTGGCACAAGAGTTTCAGCGACGGCAAGGCCGGCAGCTGGCTCTGCAGCCATTCCACCGTCCCGTCGGTGGAGCCGTCGTCTACCACCACCACCTCGTAGCCGTCGTAGGGGCCGGGCTGCTGTTGCGCCAAGGCTCGCAGACACTGCTGCAAGATGGGAAGGCGGTTGTAGGTGGGAATGATGACGCTGATGTACACCGAGGATCCCTAGCGCTGCAGCCAATGTTAGCGTTTCGGAGGCTTTTTGACGGCCAGCCCAGCTATGGTTGTTCAAAAGAAGAGGGCGAAGCATTTCCTGGGGCTGCGGCAACTTGGACGCCGAACCTGGAGCCTGCCCCTGCTTGGATTCCTCATGGCTGTGCTGCTACTGCTCCTCAAAGCGTGCGGGGGAAGAGGGGGTTTCTCTTCCTTAGAAGCCCTTCCTCCTCCAACTCTGCCTTCGCCAACAGTTGCCCCTGTTCCCCAGTTCACCATTGACGTTCGTTTCCCCGACAACAGCCTCACTCCCAGCCAACAAGCCATTGTCCGCAGCGCGGCCTTGAGGTGGCAGGAGATCATCGTCGAGGATCAGCCGGATCTGCCGCCTACCACCATCCGGGCCGACGAGTGCGATGCGGGGTTTCCCAGCACCCCCCTTGATTTCCCCATCGACGATCTGCTGGTGGAGGTGCGGGCGAGAAACCTGGGCAACGAGCGGATTTTAGGGGGAGCCGCTCCCTGTTTTGTGCGGGCCTCCAATGGCCTGCCTTTCTACTCCGTTGTTGTGTTCAACAGCCAAAACCTCTCGGCTTTGGAAGAGCGGGGGGATCTGCCCATCACCGCCCTGCATGAGCTGGGCCATGCCCTTGGCTTTTTGCCCAGTGTCTGGAATCCCAAGGGGCTGACAGTGGGCTTGGTGGGGCGGGATCAGCCGACACCGCCGGGCTATGACCCCCGCTTTATCGGCCCGCGGGCAGTTGAGGCTTTCTCCACGCTAGGAGGCAATGCCCCTTCTGTGCCGCTGGAGAACCAATTTGGGGTGGGATCCCGCGATTCCCACTGGCGGGAGAGTGTCTTGGGCCGCGAGCTGATGACCAGCCGTCTCGACCGGGGCGTGCCCAATCCCTTGAGCATCCTCACGGTGGGAGCCATGGCGGATATCGGCTACAAGGTCAATCCGGCAGCAGCCGATAGCTTTGAGCTAGGGCGCAGCCGGGTCATCTTGGAACCGCTGGAACCCTTGGAGCTGCAGGAGCTGGAGCTGGCCCTACCCCTACGGCGCTTTGACGCCACTGGCAGAGAGGTGGGGGATCCCTGAGTCTAAGAACATTTACCCATAGCCAAGATGCTCGTTCCTCTCAATAATGAGTGCTAAGTTGCATAGCTTTACCTCTTTTTCGCAATTGGCTATGGGCATTCTCAAAAAGCTGTTTGGTGGTCTTTTTTCCTTCTTTGGCATCCTCTTCGGCGGCCTAGTGGATTTCATTACCGGGCCTTTTCGCCCGGCCTCAACCCAGCCGGCAGCTTCCTCCAAGCCTGCCCCAACGGCTGCGCCTGCTAAGCCTAAGGTGGTGGTCGAGAAGCCGTTTGTGCCCAACGAGATCCCGGCTCCGCGTCCCAACCGTCGCCCCGGCCCAGCTTTGGATTCATTCCGCGCCATGGCCCAAGAGATCCTCTCGGCGCGGGCCTAGGTTGCCCGACTTTGTGAGGAGCAGCCCGTAAGATGGAGGTGGCTCTGGATCCTAGAGACTGCTCCCTATGTCAGAGCAAGAACGGCTGAAACAGCTTGAGCTTGAACTGGAGCAGGCGACTGCGGCCGCTGCCAAGTTGCGGAGCTCGTCCCAGGACAAAGCTGCCCTTTGGGCTTGGGTTGGGAGGTGGGGGCGCCCCCTGCTGCCGGTTCTGGTCATCCTGGGCTGTATCCTGCTGGTTGGGCTAGTCTTTCGGGTGTTCGTCACCCTTCTCAGGTGGGCGGTGGTGGCGGGGCTGGGCTACCTGCTCTACGCCTGGGTGGTGGCACCGCGGTTGGGCCTTTCCACCAAAGCGAAGCCGAAGCCGGAGGATCGAGATCTCGACAGCTTCTAATGCCCAGGGATCCCCGCCGAGCCTATGCCTATCTGGCGGCAGCCATCTTAGGCTGGGCCACGGCAGCCAGCGCCTTTAAGTTTGGTTTGCAACACCTTGCGCCGACGGCCTTGCTGATTCTTTCGGCGGGCAGCTCCTGCCTAATCTTGGGGATGGCTCTGGTGGTAACAGGGCGGGCGCATCTTGTTGCCCAACAGAAGGGATCCCAGCTTGCCCTGTCGGCGTTGCAGGGGCTGCTTAACCCGTTTGGCTACTACGGGGTGCTCTTCCAGGCTTACGATCGCCTCTCGGCCCAGGCGGCGCTGGCTTTGAACTACACCTGGCCGCTGGTGTTGGCTCTCTTGGCGGTGCCGCTGTTGGGGGAGCGCCTGCGCGGGCGGCTACTGCTGGCCTTGGGAACAAGCCTGCTGGGGGTGGTGCTGGTGGCCACGGGGGGATCCTGGGGCACCTTGCAGGTGGAGGATCCCTGGGGAGTGGTGCTGGCAGTGGGCAGCGCCGCTATTTGGGCTCTCTACTGGCTGCTCAATGTGCGGGATGGACGGGATGCCCTGCTGAAGCTGTTCATGGGATTTCTCTTCGGCAGCGGCTACTGTCTGCTACTGTTGCCGTTTCAGGAGCTGAGGTGGACAATGGCAGGGCTGGGCTGGGCGGCCTACATCGGCTTGGCGGAGATGGGCTTGA
>NZ_JANSHI010000021.1:0-36562 GCF_047461615.1 Synechococcus sp. W65.1
TGTACTCGCAAGCCTACTAGCTCAGCCCATCTCCGTCAAGGCAGGAGGTTGGTCATGCCACAAAGTGGCTGATTGTCTAGTGAATCAAGGACTAGAGGAGAGCCCGCGGAGCTACCCAAATTCTGAACTGTTCTCAGCTATGCTGCTGCGTTAGCCGCTGCCAAAGCCGCAGAGGAATGCGCTCATGCGGGCACTGAAGAAGGCGAACCTGGGGCAAATCCTCTGGCAAGTAGTGCAAAGCCACCCGCGCTGTTGCCTCTAAGAGGCTGCACCGCCGCTGGGGATGCTGCTCGGCTTCCCCCAGATACACATCCAGCCAGCCGTCTTGCTCTCGGTAGCTAATCCGCAAAGCACAAGGAGAAGGCAGAAACTCTTTGCGGTAGAGCCGAAAGCCCTGCTCAGGACTCCATCCCAGCCACCACTGAGGCGCCAGTTGTCCCAACGGCCGACACCATACGTCTGCCTGAACTTGCTGCCCTTCCATACCTGCCACTCTAAGCCTCTTCTCCGGCGGAGATCTAGCTGCAAATCTTTGCCAACTACCCTCTAGGCAGGAACTCTACCAGAACCTCCCGTGCTGATGCAAGTCTTTATCAAGGAGACCCCCAGCTAGCTGGGTAAGATATTGCAATTTAATCTCAATAGTGCTATGCTGTCACCCAGTTGGGTGTTCGTCTTCCTCTCTTGTCTTGGGCGAAGCAGGGGATCCCGCACCGGCGGAACCAGCCAAGGGATCCCTTTCCTCCTGGTTGAGGTTCTAGGCTGTTAACAGGGGCAGGGTTTTTTGAGGGGATTGGGGGGTGGGAGAGGTGAGAAGTTCAGAGAGTTGCGCCTCGTTCTTGTAGCCACTGAACAGCTAGCCTGTGCTGGCGTTTTTGCGCATAGGCTAAGGGAGTGTGTCCATCCTGATTGCGAGGGTTTAATTCGGCCCCATGCTCCAGCAAAAGCTCCAGCATCGGGACATGTCCTCCCCAGGCAGCCCAGTGCAGGGGCGTTGCTCCAAAGCGGCTGCGGGCATTGACGTTAGCCCCGTACAGGATCAGAAAGCGCGCAATACCTAGATGTCCTTGGGCCGCTGCCTCGTGTAAAGGGGTTCGCCCTGCTTCGTCGACTGCATCCACAGGGGCTCCTTTAGAAAGTAGGCGGGCCAGAGCACTTTTCCGACCCGTGGCCACAGCCCAGTGAAGAACCCTACAGACATCTGCCCCTTGTTGAATCAGCAGGCTGATGACTTCTGCTCGATCTGCCAAGACAGCCCGATGCAGAGGAGTGTACCCATGGCGGTCTGGCAAGTTGATATCGCTGCCTGCTTTCAGAAGCCGCTCCACCGCTTCCACCTGGCCGCTGGCGGCAGCCAAATGGAGTGGAGTTGCCCCTGTAGGATCCAGAGCGTGGACAGAAGCGCCATGGGCCAAGAGCAAATCTACCAGCTCCAAATTGCCGCTGAGGACAGCTTTGTGGAGGGGGGTCAATCCCTGCCAATCAGGGGCGTTCACATCTTCCCCTTGCTGCAGATAGTCCAGTAGTCGTTGAGAATCGCCGTCAGCAAGGGCGCGGTGCAGGGCTTCACTCATATAGAAGGGTTCTCGCTAAAAGTTGTTCGAATAGGAGAGCTGAGCTAAATCGGTTAGGGGCTAATAACCCAGGCAAAGTCTAACACTGGTAGCTGCAGGAACGCTCAGCGTCTAGCTGCAGTCATGAGAAGATTTGAGATTCAAGCCAGGCGGATCCGGGTTAAATTTAAATGGCGGGTTAAATGGCGGGATCGGCAGGGGCACAGGCCAAGTCCGAGCTTTAAGCCAGCTTCTGCAAATTTTTCTCACTTATCCTGCCACCGCTGGATCTCTACGCGGTTCCCATTCACGCTAGGGTCGCGGGAGAAGGGTCCCGAGGCAGCACTACGACGCCCAATGACAATCCCCTGCTCAGTTTTGGGAAGTTAGGATCTCTCATCCACCCCCTAGCTCTGGCCTATCAACGCTTCGGCAACCCGCCAACGGCAGGAATAACCAGGAGCTGGCCTTTGAAGTCCGGCAAGCTCTGAGCCTTCTGAGTGTCCAGGGGGGATCTGGCTAGCTGCCTAGCGCTGCAACTCCCAACTGCTGGGCTACCCACTGCCGGAGCTGCTGGCGGTTGACCTTGCCTTGGGCGTTGCGTGGGATCCCGCTACACCATAGCCACCGCTTGGGGTGTTTGAAGGGGCTTAGTTGTTGCGTGAGGTGCCGCTTCAGGTGTTTCTCCAGCTCGTCGGCGGTCAGAGGGATCCCAACCTTGGGCACAGCCACCGCCACCAGCTGCTGCCCCCACTCCTGGTCAGGCAGGCCCAGCACACAGACATCTTCCACCCAGCCGCTGGCGCGGATTTCCCCTTCCACCTCAGCCGCCATCACTTTTTCCCCTCCAGTTAGGATTAGGTCGTCGGCGCGGCCCAGCCAGTGGAGGTGACCTTGGGAGTCCAGGTAGCCCCAATCCCCAGGGGCCAAACCCTGCTGTTGCCACTTGCCCAGGCCCTCAGCCTCCCCTGCCAAGGGGTAGTAGCCGAGGGCCAGGGATTCGGCCCAGACGTGGATAGAGCCCACTGTCTGGACGGGTAGAGGATCCCCGGCTTCGCCCCGGATCTCCAGGCGGGCATGGGGTAGGGGTCGACCCAAGCTGTCGCTCCCTTGCAAGAAGGCTTGCGGCAGCAGCGTACATACCTGGGAGGCGGTTTCGGTCATGCCGTAGGTGAGGGCCAGGGGCAGGTACAACTGCCGGGCCTGTTGTCGCAAGCTGGGCCAGGTAGGGCCGCCGCCAACCAAAATGGCCTGGAATTGGCGCAGGCTTTCCAGCACTCTCGGCCGGGCATCCAGTAGCAGCCGTTGCAACTGGGTGGGCACCAGGGACAGGAAGCTACCCGGCAAAGGCGGATCCCAGGCCTCAGCTTGCTGCTGGCGTTTCCAATCCCAGACAATCCACTGCCCGTTGCTCAGCCAGGAGCGAACGGCCTGCATGAGGCCGCTGACGTGGTACAAGGGCAGCATGCAATAGCTATGGACACACTCCACGCCGAAGTGCTGTTGGTGGGCTCTGGCGGAGGCGCTGAGGGTACGCCAGGAGTGCACCGCCCATCTCACCTGGCCGCTGGAGCCACCAGTAGGGATCCCAATCACTGGCCAATCAGCGCTGGGCAAGATCCGCTGCCAGTGCCCCAGAGGGGAGGTGGAGGAGGTGGGATCCCCCTGCAACTGCCCTTGCCGCCAGCGCCAAGCGGATCCCAGGCCAGCCAAAGCCTGGCTCCACTCTCGTTCTCCCCAGCGGGGATTGGCCAAGAAGAGGGGGATCCCCAAGCGCTGGCAGGCCAAAACCAAAGCCCACACCTGCAGCGGATCCGAGTCTGCCACCAGCAGAGGCACAGCCTTTTCTGCCAGAGGACGTAGGTGTCCTTCCAGGTTAGACAGGCGCTCCTTCAAGCTGGGAGAGCAAGAAGAGTTGGAGGCCATCATGGCCGGGGGATCCTCAGCCTACACGCCACGGCAGTCAAAGGCCAGCGGGTACTTACAAGCCAGCTCGGCAGTTTTTGGAGCATGGCTTATCATGATCTAGGTTTGGAGTAGGAGGTGGGGTTTGTGATCGAGCCCATTTTGCTGGGGATCGTCTTGGGGATGGTTCTGGTTACCCTAGCAGGCTTGTTTGTGTCGGCCTACCGGCAGTATCAGCGCAGCAATAAGATGGGTCTGTAAAGGCAGGCAGTCCAGCCAACTGGCCCTGGCCTGCAGCCAGGAAACTGGCCAAGGGGGTGAGGCGGCAAAGCCATGCAGTGGCTGCGCACGGTGGCGGCATTGCGGGAGCAAGTGGCCAAGTGGCGGGGATCCACCATTGGCTTGGTGCCAACGATGGGATCCCTGCACGAGGGGCATCTTAGCTTGATTCGCCGCTGCCGCCAGGAGTGTGACCACACGGTGGTCAGTATTTTCGTCAACCCGCTGCAATTTGGCCCCAATGAGGACTGGGAGCGCTACCCCCGCGATGAGGAGGGAGATCGAGCTCTGTGTGAAGCCGCAGGCGTGGATGTGGTTTTTGCCCCCGACCTGCAAGAAATGGGAGCGGACCCGGCATCTGCTAGAGATCGCACTTGGGTCGATCCCCCGCCCTCCCTCTTGCAAACCCTCTGTGCTCCCCACCGGCCAGGTCACTTCCGCGGGGTAGCCACCATTGTGGTACAACTGCTAAACCTGGTCCAGCCCCAGCGGGCTTACTTTGGCCAAAAGGATGCCCAGCAACTGGCCATCATCCAGCGGCTGGTTCAAGACCTGCAGATCCCCACCGCCATTGTCCCCTGCCCCACCGTTCGAGAGGCCGACGGCCTGGCCTACAGTTCCCGCAACCGCTACCTCTCGGCAGAGGAACGGCAGGTGGCAGCGGGCCTCTACCGCGCTTTGCGCCGGGGCTATGAGCACTGGCAGGCCGGAGATTCCTCTGCTGAAGGGATCCTAGCGGCGGCGCGTGCCGAGCTGGAGCACACCCCTGAGCTGCGCCTGCAATACCTAGAGCTGGTGGATCCGCAAACCCTCCAACCCCTCTCGGAAGTAAAAGACAAGGGGCTCCTAGCTATTGCAGCCTACGTCGGGCAAACGCGCCTCATCGACAACTTACTTTTGGCAAGGGAGAAAAGCGATTTGCCGCCTCAGAAGGAAGAGGGGGCTGTGCTGCCTTCTCCAAAAAGGGGGCGCCGTCCCCTGATTGCCATCGACGGCCCTGCAGGAGCGGGTAAGTCCAGTGTAGCCCGAGCGGTGGCCGCTCAGCTGCAGCTGCTGTACTTGGACACAGGGGCCATGTATCGGGCTATTACCTGGCTAGCCCTGCAACGGGGGATCCCGTTGGACGACGCCGAGCAGCTCACCCAACTGGCTGCCCAAACTCAACTGAGGCTGCAAAGCGGCCCCTCGCCTGACGAACCAACCCGCATCTGGGCCAATGGCCAAGAAATTACCCAGGCCATTCGCTCTCCTGAAGTAACCCGCTGGGTTTCCCAAGTGGCGGCAGTGCCAGGGGTGCGACAGGAGTTGGTGAAGCAGCAGCGCCTCCTAGGTCGAGATGGAGGGGCCGTTCTGGAAGGACGCGATATTGGTACCCATGTCTTTCCCGATGCTGAGCTAAAAGTCTTCTTAACGGCCTCGCTGGGAGAGCGGGCGCAGCGTCGGCAACATCAGCTGCAGGCGCAAGGGCAGGTAGTGTCCTTGGAAGAACTAAAAGCCCAGCTCGAGCAGCGGGATCGCTACGACAGTGAGCGTCAGATTGCGCCCTTGCGGCCTGCTCCCGATGCCATTTTGATCGATACGGATCACCTAAGCCAGGCCGAGGTGGAGAACAAAATTGTGACGTTGTACCGGCAGCTTTTGGAGAAGGCCGGCTTAGAGCAGCCTGATGCAAAAGGCTAAGCCGCGAAGTGAGGTAGCGGGATAAGGGAAGTGCCTCCCCAACGCAAACGCCTTCTCTCCGGCTCTGGGTAGTCGGGAACGCTATGGGTAGTCTGCTTCTCCTTGCCGTTTTACTCCTTGTCTCAGCGTTTTGCTCCGGTGCGGAGACAGCCATTACCGCCATGGACAACCTGCGCCTGGAGTCCCTAATCGAGGACAAGGGGGATCCGCAGGGGTTCTACCGGCTGGTTCAACAGCAGCGGTCACAGCTCATCACGAGCTTGCTGCTGGTGAACAACTTTGTCAACATTGGCATTGCTGCCCTGGCTACAACCATCTCCATCGAGCTGCTGGGATCCCCGCTGGGGGGCTTGGTTGCCACCCTGCCCACCACGATCCTGGTGCTCTTGATAGGCGAAGTGGCTCCCAAGTCCTTGGCGGTCAGCCATCCGCTGGCAGTTTTCCGCTGGGTGGTGCGGCCTGTCTATGCCCTAGCGGTGCTGCTGCGCCCTTTGACCCATGCCTTTGAGTGGCTTGTTGGCAGACTTTTTCATCTCCTGGAGCTTTCTCCCTTGACGTCCACTACTTCTCTCAAGGATTTGGAACTGTTGATTGATGTGTTGGGGCAGCGGGGGCTGCTGGACTGGCAGAAGCGGCGCCTGTTCCGCGGTGCCCTAGCTTTAGATGGGCTGCGGGCCCGGGATGTGGCCAAGCCTAGAGTAAAAATGGAAACCATCTCCCACGATAAAACGCTGCAGGATGTGGTGAAACTCTGCCTGGAGACAGGCTACTCCCGCATCCCCGTCCAAGGGGAATCCAAAGACGAGATTGTGGGCGTCATCCACCTCAAGCAGGCCCTGCGCCACCTGGAGCAAGAAGGCAATGTCGAGGTAACCAAGGCGATGTCGCCGCCCTTTTTTGTCCCCGAGACCAAGCGCGTCAGCCTACTGCTTAAAGAGATGCTGCGCTCCCGCCAACACCTGGGGATTGTGGTGGATGAATTTGGCGGCACCAGTGGCCTCATCACGCTGGAGGACATCTTGGAGGAGCTGGTGGGGGAGATCTACGACGAGAGCGACCTCTCTCCCCTGCTTTTGCGGCGGCAACAACGGCAGCGCTCCGCCTCTAGCTAACTTTTGCAGAGTCTTCGTTGGCGGGATCCCGAAAGCTTGGGTCGTCGGGGTAGCGGGCCACAAAAAAGAGCCAAAAGCTGTGGATCCCCAAGCCTAGGCCCCACCAGCCTAGTAGAGGTAGCAGCCACGGCCAATCGGCCCGATACAGCTGTTGGAAAAACACTAGCCCCGAGGCGCTGCAGAGAAAACCAGCCAGATGAGTTGCGTAGGTGTAGCGGTCATCCAGCTTGCGAAACTCGGGATCCCGACGGGAGGGTTTGCGGGGCCAGCGCGGCGGCATGGCAAAACCGTCTAGTTAAAACTTTCTCCAGTGTAGAACATCCCAACCCCAGCCTTTT
Source organism: Synechococcus sp. W65.1 (assembly GCF_047461615.1). Taxonomy (NCBI): domain Bacteria; kingdom Bacillati; phylum Cyanobacteriota; class Cyanophyceae; order Synechococcales; family Synechococcaceae; genus Synechococcus; species Synechococcus sp. W65.1. The sequence continues at coordinate 6,868 of NZ_JANSHI010000021.1, forward strand.
GCTCCTCAAGGTCACTGCCGCCAGCGGCAACTGGGGGGATCCGTCTCGGCTGGCTGGTCCTCAAACTCCAAGGGGCCCTCCTCAGTGTACAGGTGCAGGTCAAACCAAAAGGTGGAGCCCTGTTCCAGCTTGCTTTCTAGGCAGATGCGGGTTCGGTGCTTCTCCAGGATGTTGCGCACGATGGCTAGGCCCAGGCCAGTGCCCTCCAGGGTATGTACCCGGTTCTCCACTCGGAAAAAGCGCTCGAAAATCCGCTCCTGATCCTCCGGGGCGATGCCAATGCCAGTGTCGGCCACCGCCACCCGCACTGCCTGTGGGGCTCCATCCGGCCGAACCACCAGGTGGGCATGCACCGTCACTGTGCCTCCGGAGGGGGTGAACTTGATGGCATTGCTCAAGAGGTTGGTCATGACCTGCAAGAGGAGATCGTAGTTGCCCCACACCGGCGGCAGATCCGGATCGAGAAACTGGCGCAGCAGGATCCCCTTGTCGCGGGCTTGCAGGTGATGGGTGCGCAGGGTTTGCTCGATAACGGCGGAGATGTCAACAGCCTCAAAGTGATACTGCTTGCCCGACTCTAGGCGCGACAAATCCAATACGTCATTGACCAAACGAGTGAGGCGATCTGTTTCGCGGTTGGCAATTTCCAGGTAGTCCAGCCGCTCCTGCGGCGACATTTGCTCGCCATACTCGTAGAGGGTCTCGATGAACGACTTGATGCTAAATAGAGGAGTGCGCAGTTCGTGGCTGATGTTGCTGATGAACTGGGCTTTGGCCTCGTTGAGCTCTGCCTCGCGGGTAATATCCTGCACGGTGATGACAATCCCCTTGAGGTTTTGCCGCCGCGGGTCGGACACTGGCGAAAGCAGGATGCGGATAACCCGCTTGGTAGGGCTGGTGAGGTTGACGCGAATTTCCTCTGCCTCTTGATCCCCGCGGGCAATTTGCGTGAGCGGGCGGGCCAGTTGCTGCCGCAGATCCTCGGGCAAGAGCTCCAGCAAGGGTTTGCCCAGGACAGGCTCGCCTTCCCAGCCAAACATGCGCGAGGCAGCTGGGTTGAGCAGCAGGACCCGAAACTCGGCATCCAGCAAGATGGCCGCATCGACGATGGAAAACACCAGCGTCTCCAGCTTAGCCTTGGCAGCAGCCAGTTCCTCAATGTTCTGCTCCTCGTAGCTCTGCAGCCGCTCTGCCATCTTGTTAAAGCTGTCGATGAGTTGGGCCAGCTCCCCCCCAAAGGGCAGGTCGATGCGCTGTTTGAAGTTACCCTTGGTGATTTCCTGGACGCCTTTGACCAGCTCCTTGATGGGGTAGGTGATGGTGAGAGCGTTGACCACGGCTCCCAGGATGGCCAGAACCCACACCGCCAAAAACACCCCAATCGAGACCTCACGCGCCAGTTGCGTAGAGCGCACCAGGGCAGGGTTGGGGTTGATGCCCAGGGCCAGGGTGCCCAAAAAGCGGCCCTGATGGTAGATGCCAACAAAAATGTCCGTCACCCGCCCGGCAGGGGTGAGGTGGGCGCGCACCAGGGGCTGGCCCTCAGCAGGCGGACGGTTGCCCGGCAGTTGCATGCGACGGGTAAGGCTGAGAGAGGTTTTCACCTCCTGGTTGGAAAACGGGATCCCGTAGTAGATGTTCCCCTCGGGGTCGGCGTAGAGCAAATAGCGGATGCTGCTGGTGCTCTCAAAGTATTGCCGCGACAGTTGGGCCACTTCACCAAGGCGCTCTTCAGCAATGAGGGGAGCAACATTGGCTGCCAATAGCAACCCTAGATCCCGGCCAAAGCGGGCCTCGTTAAAGCGGGCATCTTGCTGCACGGTGCTGACGGCCCAGAAGGTGAAGCTGCTCACCACCAGCGAGACCACCAGCGTGGCCACAAAGAGCAACTGGGTCTCCAAGCGCAGCTTGTATTTCCAGCGCGCCCACCAGCGCCGCAGGGATCCCAGGGGAGATTGCACTTGGGTTGGTTCTGAGGTGGCCGGGGCAGGAGGCACTGGCTCTGGAGAAGCGGCCTCAGCAGTTGCGGCAACTGGCTCAGCCGGCTCGGCAGTGCTGACAGGAGGCATGGATCCAATAGCAACCCTGGAGAACACTGTCGCCACCATTCTGACATGGGTTCCGACCAGGGCTGAGAGAAGGCTAAATCTTCCGCAAAGAATCCCGAGCCCAAGTGCAAAGAACTATGCCTCTTCCGTCGGCTCGCGGAGAAGTGACGCCTGGGGAAGTTGCTCGCAGTGGTGTTGCCGACGCACCGTTTCACCGGCAGCAAGAGTTGGTAAAATTAGAGCTTGCGCTTTGCAAAAGCAAATCCAGATTGCCGGAAACTCAAACCGTGACCCGCGGCCCTGTCAGCCAATTTATCGAGCATCACTTTCGCCACTTCAACGCCGCCGCCCTGGTAGAAGCGGCCAAGGGCTACTCTGCCCACTTGGAAAAAGGCGGCAAGATGATGGTGACCTTGGCGGGTGCCATGAGCACGGCAGAGCTGGGCCTTTCCCTGGCGGAGATGATTCGGCAGGGCAAGGTGCACGCCATCTCCTGCACTGGCGCCAACCTTGAGGAAGACATCTTTAACCTCATTGCCCACGACTTCTACGAGCGGGTGCCCAACTACCGGGATCTCAGCCCACAGCAGGAGCAGGAGCTGCTGGAGCGGCACATGAACCGGGTAACGGATACCTGCATCCCGGAAGAGGAGGCGATGCGGCGCCTGGAAAAAGCTCTGCTGGAAGAGTGGATAGCTGCCGACCAGGCGGGGGAGCGCTACTTCCCGCACGAGTTCATCTACCGCATCCTGCGCAGCGGCAGGCTGGAGCCCTACTACCAAATTAATCCCCGGGATTCCTGGGTTTACGCGGCCATGGAGGCTGACTTGCCCCTCTACGTGCCGGGCTGGGAGGACTCCACCACCGGCAACATGTACGCTGCCCACTGCATCACCGGTGAGATCCGCAATGTCCACACCGTCCGCACGGGCATTGAGTACATGATCCACCTGGCCGATTGGTACACACGCACCTCAGCGGAGTGCTCCGTCGGCTTCTTCCAGATTGGCGGTGGCATTGCCGGAGATTTTCCCATCTGTGTAGTGCCCATGCTGCACCAAGACCTAGGCCGCAAGGGGATCCCCCTGTGGGGCTATTTCTGCCAGATCAGCGACTCTACCACCAGCTACGGCTCCTACTCGGGGGCGGCGCCCAACGAGAAGATCACCTGGGGCAAGTTGGGGGTCGACACACCCAAGTTCGTCATCGAGTCGGATGCCACCATCGTGGCGCCTTTAATCTTTGCCTGGGTGTTGGGGTGGTAAAACTCCCAGGCCAACGCTCACAGCCCATCGCCTGCGCTGCGTGGCCTTACTGCTCAAAGTACAGGATGGCCATCCCTTGCCTGGGCAGGGCTTGAGCCGAAAGTAGCAATGGGTTGCTGAGGGCAGGTTGCGCGGCAGCGGGGGGAAATAGGCGCAAAAACGCCTCCAGAGGCAACAGCTCGCATTGGGACTCCTCGGCGGCGGCGGTGCGATACATGGTGGGGATGACCAACTTGGGCTGCAGCGCTTCGATGGCTGCCTTGGCTGCCTTGGGATCGTAATTCTTCGGCCCACCTCCCACCGGCACCAACAACAGGTCAGGGCGAGAGAGCAAGATGGACTGCTCCCGGCCAATGGGCTGCAGTGCCCCTCCCAGGTGGACAATGTCGATCCCGCCCATGCGCCAGCGCCAGCCTACGTTGAGGCCAAAGCGGGGGCCCCGTGGCATGCGCACCCCCTGCACGCGGATCCCGTCGATGAGGTAGTCGCCCGGCTGAAACAGCACTTTGGGGTTTCCGGGCACCACGTCCAAAGCCCCCTCGTCCAAAAGGCGGCTGCTGAGGAGCACCAGATCGGCAGCGACGCGGGGGGGAGGGTAGCCGGCTGTACAACCGGCTGGCCGAAAGGGGTTAACCAGAAAGCGCTTGCCCTCCCCCTCAAACAAAACGCAACTGTGGTGCAGCCAGGTCAGCTGCAGGCCCTGGGCGCTGGAGCCGGGGGTAAACTCCAGGGATCCCCCTGGAGAAGGATCAGTTTGCGCCCTTGCCCATTGACCCCCTGCGGCAAGGGATCCCAGCAAGCTGGCGCTGGCTTGCAAAAGTTGGCGACGCTTCATCGGGTGGGGATCCTTGACACAACCCCGGCAGCCGCCGGCTGGAGCAATCCCGAGGTAGGGATCTGGGCCAAGCGCAGGAAGTTGCTCAGCAGGCGTTTGCCCTCCGCGGTCAAAATGCTCTCCGGGTGGAACTGCACGCCCTGCACATGAAGATAGCGGCGGTGGCGGATCCCCATAATGATGCCGTCCTGAGTTTGGGCCGTCACCTCTAGTTCGTCAGGACAGGTGGAAGCCTCAATCACCAAGCTGTGGTAGCGGGTTGCAACAAAAGGCTGGCTCAGCCCCTCAAACACTCCCGCCCCTCGATGATAGATGAGGGAAGTCTTGCCGTGCATCAGCTCAGGTGCGCGCACGATCCGACCGCCGTAGACCTGTCCAATGCACTGGTGACCCAGACAGACGCCCAAAATCGGCAGCTCCGGCCCCAGCTCGCGGATCAACTCCAGCGAGATGCCGGCATCTTCGGGCCGTCCTGGCCCTGGAGAAATGACAACCGCCTGGGGACGCATCTGGCGCAGCTGGGCCACTGAAATCTCGTCATTGCGAAAAACTCGTACCCCTGCGCCTAGCTCCCCCAGGTATTGCACCAGGTTGTAGGTGAAGCTGTCGTAGTTGTCGATAACAACCAGCACGATGGCACCCGGCAACGGCACCCCATTTTAGCATTGCCCAGGCTTCAGGGCCCGCAACCCGAAGCCAACACCCAAATTCAGCTTGTATCCTGGAGGGTATAGCACACAAGCAGCAGCAAGGTGGCTAGCTTTTAGGTTGTTTTTGATTTTTCAGATCCCATGAACTTGCTTCTCTCTCCGGCGACCGACTTGCTGGACGAGTTGCGCAGGCTTTTCCCTTTTGAGCTGGATGAGTTTCAGATCCAAGCGATTCAAGCTCTGGCCGCTGGGGAATCGGTGGTGGTCTGTGCGCCTACAGGATCCGGCAAGACCCTGATTGGAGAGTATGCCATCCACCGGGCCTTGTCCCAAGGCAAGCGGGTTTTCTACACAACCCCTCTGAAGGCTCTTTCCAACCAAAAGTTTCGCGATTTCAGCCAGCAATTCGGCCCGGAGCGGGTTGGCCTCCTCACCGGCGACATCTCCATCAACCGGGAAGCGCCGATCTTGGTGATGACCACCGAGATCTTCCGCAATATGCTCTACGGCACGCCGCTCTCTCTGGCTGTCCAGCGCGGGCCCTACGGCAGCGAGAGGGATGCGTGGGAAGAGGCGGAGGCTCTAAGCCGGGATCCCTTGCGGGACGTGCAGGCGGTGATCCTGGACGAATGCCACTACATGAACGACCAACAGCGGGGCACTGTCTGGGAAGAGGCAATTATCTACTGCCCTGCCCACATCCAGCTTGTTGCCCTCTCGGCCACCCTGGCCAACAGCGACCAGCTTACCGACTGGATGAACCAGGTGCATGGCCCCACGCGACTTGTCGATTCCAGCCATCGCCCAGTGCCGCTGCAATTTCACTTTGCCAATCGCAAAGGGCTGTTCCCCCTGCTGGAGCAAACCGAGTCAGGCCAGTGGGTTTGCCATCGCCGCCTGAGAAGCAAGCCCTCCAAGTCAGGCCAGGCTCCCTACGGAGAAGTACCGGATATGGCCCAGGTGGTGGAAAACCTGCGCCGACGGGATATGCTGCCGGCCATCTATTTCATCTTCAGCCGCAAGGGCTGTGACCTGGCGGTGGCCAGTTTGGGAAACTTGGACTTAATTAGCTCTGAAGAAGAGCGGCGGCAGTTGGCCGAGCAGATCGACCGTTTCTGCCAGGAAATGCCAGAGGCAGTGCGCCGGGATCAACTGGATGCCCTCTACCGGGGCATTGCCGCCCACCATGCCGGCCTGTTGCCCGCCTGGAAGGGCCTGGTCGAGCACCTGTTTCAGCAGGGGCTGGTGAAGCTAGTTTTTGCCACCGAGACGCTGGCTGCCGGGATCAACATGCCCGCCCGCACGACGGTGATTTCCTCCCTCTCCAAGCGCACCGACAACGGCCATCGCCTTCTAACTGCCTCTGAGTTTATGCAAATGTCAGGGCGGGCTGGACGGCGGGGCAAAGATGTGATTGGGCATGTGGTGACCTTGCAATCTCCCTTTGAGGGGGCGCAGGAGGCAGCGCGGCTGGCCACGGCAGGAGCGGATCCCCTGGTGAGCCAGTTTACCCCCACCTATGGCATGGTGCTGAACTTGCTGCAGAAGCACTCTCTGGAGGCGGCCCGGGATCTCATCAACCGCAGCTTTGGCCAGTATTTGCTCTCGCTGCAAAGGTTGCCCGAACAACAGGAGCTCCAGCGCACTCGCGCCGAGCTGGAGGAAATTGACCGCCTCCTGGAGGGGATTTCCGACGAAGATATCGCCCGCTACGAGAAAATGCAGGCGCAACGGCGGGAAGAGCGGCGCCTTTTGCGCTATCTGCTCAAACAGCAGGAAGCAGAACCGGATCCCACCCTGCGCCTATTGGCCTTTCCCCACATCCAAGCCCAAGAGGAGAAAATCCGCGCCCTAGAAGCCCGCATCCGCACCAACCCTGCCCACAGGGTCGGGAAAAAGCTGCTGGGTTTACAGGAAAAGCGCCAGCGCCTGCTCAAGCGCCTCCAGCACTTGGAGCGCCAGAGTGAGTCTGTGCAGGAGTTGCGCTGGCAGCAATTTATGGCCCTGGTGGGCGTGCTGCAGGAGTTCGACTGTCTGCAAGGGTATCAGCCAACAGTTAGTGGGGAGGTGGTGGCTGCTCTGCGAGGGGATAACGAGCTCTGGCTGGGTCTAGCTCTGCTCTCTGGCGAATGTCTAGGCTGTGCCCCCCATCACTTGGCTGGGGTCATTGCTGCTCTGGTGGCCGAGCCTCCCCGTTCAGGTACCTACAGCCGGCTGCGGACTTCTGGGCTAGTTGAGGATGTGCTGCATGGCTTGCGAGGCCTGCGGCGGCAACTGTTCCGCAGCCAACGTCAACACCAGGTGTTTCATGTGCCAATTGGGTTTGAGCCCGATCTGGCCGGGATCGTGGAACACTGGGCCCAAGGGATCCCCTGGGAAAAGCTGGAGGCCAGCACCAACCTGGATGCTGGGGATATTGTGCGCCTGATTCGCCGCACCTTGGATTTGCTCTCTCAGATCCCCCACATTCCTCATTTGCCAGCGGAGCTGCGGGAAAATGCCCGCGAAGCTCAAGAAATGCTGGATCGCTTCCCGGTGAGCGAGCTGATCTAGCAGCACTTTGGCGAGGGTGGGATCATAAGCCCTTGCGCGGCAGTGACTTTCACTACCACCCTGTCCGGGTTAAGGCCTAAGCGAATGGCCTCTTCCCAGTGGCAGGCTAGAATCCAGCTGGCCTCTCCCCTCCGATGAGCACCTGTACCAAACAGGCTGAGCGCGAGGGCCGCCTAGCCTCTACCCAGTCAAGTCCGTCCACTTGCGCGTAGTAGCCAATATGCACTTCGACTCAGTTGAAGACTTTGAGCGCTGGATAGAGGATCTGGTAGCTGGCAAGATTGAGCCGCCCAACTACCACGACATTCGCCACGCCAGCCGCGAAGACGCAGAAGAGTGTTTGCGGCTGCAGCAGGAGGAAGCCCGCAAGCTGGGGCTAGATCCGGAAGAGGTAGTGCTGCTGCAGGATCCCTTCAGCGGGGAGTGGCTAGTCCTTGTCCCCTGGAAGCAAATAGAAGCCGGCCTGGCTCAGTTTTGGTAGGTGGACTCAGCTATGAGTGAGAGCAACAACCAACAGCCAACTCTGGCCGACGTTTTGGCAGCGGTGGAGCGGCTTGATAAGGAGCTGCAAGAGATCCGCTCAGACCTCGCTGCCACCCGGCAAGAACTGAGGGATGAGGTGCGACGGTGGGATGAGCGCTTCTTCGAGTTCGCCAAAGACACCGCCAACCGCGCCAACACGCTCATCGCCAGCGCTGCTGTTACGGTCATTGCTGGTACTTTGCTGTTGATTCTGAGGGAGGGGAGGTAGCTGTGGACACTCAAAGCCTCAGGATCCCGACTGGGTTCGCTTCCCAGTCCCCGACATGGAAACAGCTTTGACCCGCCTATTAGGCAAATAAACGGAAAGGGGATACGGGAACAGGATCGGGGGCGGGGCTAGCTCCCCTTAGCAGAATTTTTGAGTTTGTGATTCAGGGGCTAACAACGGCATGCCTCTGGAGAGGGGCGCTAGCGGGCCGTAGACCTTAGCAGGAAGAGATCAGAAACCCGACAGACGCTGCGCTACCCACAAGTAGGAGTGTTTGTTAGTCTCTTGTAGGTCTTTCAGAGCGGTTTGGTCTCAAGCTAGCCTTCCTAGTAAGCCCACGACGCAACCAACAGGCAGGACTGGATGGCAGGCAAGAAGACCAACACCCAACGCTCAATCGAATCCTACGAGCACCGGGACAAACAGCGGCTCAACAACCCGCCTGTGGGACTGGTGACGCCTGAGAACGACCGGGACGCGGGGCAGAAGAAGACCTACGCCTACGACCCGCACCTGGATCCGCAGCTTGTCTGGGCTGGCAAGGCCGAGCACACTTCGTTCGAGGTGCCCACGGTTTCGCTCCACGTCCACGAGCGGATTGACCCGCGCACCATCATCGAGGCCGTGCGCAAGAAAAACGACCAAGCTGGCCCGGTACAACTGGGGTTGTTTGAGGAAGAACGCAAGGAGCCCCTGCGCCAGGCCATCGAATTTTACCAGCACAAGCATGGCTGGACGAACCGGCTGATTGCCGGCGATTCGCTCTTGGTGATGAACTCGCTCTTGGAAAAGGAGGGAATGGCCGGCAAGGTGCAGATGATCTACTTTGACCCGCCCTACGGCATCAAGTACGGCTCCAACTTCCAGCCCTTTGTGAATAAGCGCGACGTCAAAGACGGCAAGGACGAGGATTTGACCAGCGAGCCGGAGCAGATCAAAGCCTTCCGCGACACCTGGGAGCTGGGCATCCACTCTTACCTCACCTACCTGCGCGACCGGCTGCTCTTGGCGCGGGAACTCCTCACTGAGAGCGGCAGCATCTTTGTGCAGATCGGCGACGAGAACGTCCATCGCGTGCGCTGCTTGATAGATGAGGTGTTTGGGGCGGGGAACTTTGTTGCAATGATAACGTACAAGACTACTGGAGGAGCAAGACAAGAAAAAGCGCCAAAAAGAACTTCAGATTTTCTTTTATGGTACTGCAAGCAACGTGCGGAAATGAAGTTTCGCCGTTTATTTAGTAAACAGGATCCAGATACAACCATATTTTCTGAAGTTGAAGAACATACCGGTGTTCGTAGACCTTTAACAGATACTGAGAAACGAGATGTTAAGCGAATTATTGAAAAAGGCTTGAGATTAGTTACAACTTTACCTTTGCATTCAAAAAGTCCAGGAGACCAGAGCCCGCGGAAGTTTCAAGCAAAAACGTGGTCCATTCCAACTGGCTCCTGGCGTTACTCAGAAGAAGGTTTTAAACGTCTGGGACAGGCTGGCCGGCTAGTTGCTAAGCAAACTGTTCTCAGGAGCGTAAGCTATTTCGATGACTGGCCGTATGAAGAGGTTACTTCTAACTGGAATGATACGGGGCCAGAGCTTGTTAAGATTTATGCTGTCCAAACCAATACAAGAGTCATTGCCCGCTGCCTGCTGATGACCACCGACCCAGGCGACCTGGTCTTCGACCCCACTTGCGGCAGCGGCACCACGGCCTATGTGGCTGAGAAGTGGGGCAGACGCTGGATCACCTGCGACACCTCGCGCGTGGCGATTACCCTTGCCCGCCAGCGGCTGATGACCGCCGTCTTCGATTACTATGAACTCGCGCACCCGCAGGAGGGCGTCGGCAGCGGCTTTAAGTACAAGACGGTGCCGCACATCACGCTCAAGTCCATCGCCAATAATCCGGAAATCGACGACATCTACGCGCGCCTGCACCCGGCGGTGGAGGAGGCCCTGGCTGAGCTCAACACCGCGCTGAAGGGCCAGCCGGTGAAGTTTAAGGTGACCCAAGGTGGCTGGGCTGGCCACTTTGTGGACTTTGCCGCGCCCGACACAGAAACCTTCACCATGCCCGCTGGCCAGGTGGTTAAGGTCAATGAGCTGGTGGAATGGGAGGTGCCCTTTGAGTTTCCCGCCGACTGGCCGGAAGCTGCCCGGACGCCATTCGAGCGATTCCATCAAGCCCGCCGTGCCCTGCGAGCAGCCATCGATGAGGCCATTGCCCGCCACGCGCCGCAGGAGACGCTTTACGACCAGCCCTTTGTGGACAGGAAGAAGGTGCGGGTGACAGGCCCGTTCACCGTGGAAGCAGTGCCAGCCCCAGCGGTGAAATCGGTGGATGAGATTTTGGAGCCCAGGCCTGAGCCGGCAGATGCCTCGATTGCCCGCTCCGGCGAAACACTGCGTCAGGAAGAATGGCGCGACGAGCTGCTCAAGACGGGTATCCGTGGGAAGAACGGGCAATACATCCGCTTTGCCTGGCTGGAACCGCTGCCCGCCTGTCGTTGGCTCCATGCCGTGGGGGAAACGCGGCCCAGCGACGAAGGGGCAAATACCGTGCGCGAGTCGGCGCCTGCCTACGACCCCCTGCGCGTGGTGGTCTCCTTTGGCCCGGAATATGGCCCGCTCGAGCAACGACAAGTGGAGCAGGCCTGGGAAGAAGCGCGGATGCTCGTCCCACGGCCAAAACTGCTGATCTTTGCCGCCTTTCAGTTTGACCCGGAAGCAGCGAAAGACATTGACGAGATGAAGCCGGAGCTGGCTGGAATGCAGTTCCTCAAAGTGCAAATGAACGCTGACCTTTTGACCGACGACCTGAAGAAAAAGCGGGCCAGCAACGAGTCCTTCTGGCTTATTGGGCAACCGGATGTGTACCTGGAACGCATTGCCGACGGCGAGGACAAGGGAAAGTATCGCGTTTCAGTTCTCGGCTTCGATTACTACAACACCAAGACCGGCCAGATTGAATCGGGCGGCGCAGATAGAATTGCCGTCTGGATGCTCGACACTGACTACGACGGGCGCAGCCTCTACCCGCGCCAGGTGTTCTTCCCGATGGCAGGCGAGAAGGAGGGCTGGGCAAAACTGGCTCGCAATCTCAAGGCAGAAATCGATGAGGAGCGGATCGAAGCTTACCGAGGCACGGTGTCGCTGCCGTTTGCGCTCGGTGAGCACCGACGCATTGCCGTCAAAATTGTGGATGACCGGGGCATTGAGAGCCTGAAGGTCGTAAAAGTGGATCCATGATGGACGAGCAAGTTCTGCAAGAAATTGTTCAACGAATCGTGGCAGTAGCGCAGCCCAGCCGCATACTTTTGTTTGGTTCCTATGGCCGTGGCGATGCCGACGCTGGCTCTGACGTGGATCTCATAGTGGTCGAACCAGAAGTGCCCGACCCGTATAGCGAAATGATCCGCTTGCACAAAGCTGTAGGCTCGCTTGGCCCAGGGATCGATCTGCTGGTTTATTCTGAGGCCGAATACCAGCGGCGCAGTCAGGTGCCGGGCACGGTGCTGTACTGGGCACGCAAGGAGGGAAGAGCCCTCTATGAAGCCCCATCTTGAAGAGGCCTGGCGATCCCTGCGCTTGGCGGATCGCGACCTCAAGGCATTTGAAGTGTTGAAAAAAGACCCCGAGGTTCACCCTGCTATCCTCTATTTCCATGCCCAGCAAGCGGTAGAGAAATCTCTCAAGGCAGTCTTGTTTGCCCAACAGATTGAATTCACACGCACCCATGACCTGGTCAAGCTAGCGCGTCTGCTCAACGACCGGGGCATTTCGTTGCCGGTTGGGGAAGATCAACTCCGTCAACTCAACCCCTTTGCTGTTGCCTTTCGCTACGACGACACAGAATTTGCGCCTATTCCCCAACAAGAGGTGGCAAGTCTGCTGACAGAGATTCGCTGTTGGGCAGCGGAAGAAGTCAGTGCAGCAACGGAACGGGAGAAAGGCGATGGCCCGGACTACGATTGACCGCTTGATTATCAACTCGCCCTACGAAGAGCCGAAATACCACTGGCACTACGACCGCCAGACGCGCACCTTCGAGCTGGTGGAAGGCCGCCGCCCGGCGGGCTACGTGGTGGCGACTCCCGGTTCAAAATCTTTCGACGATCCGGGCATCTTCGTCGAGATCCCACTTGTCAACCAAATTCGACCCCGCGTCAAAGCCTGGCGCGAGGCGGGCTATCCCGGCGTTACCGCCATCACCAAGCGGCTCTTGGAGTACTGGCATGACCCCGAGGAGTTCGACAGACGTCGCTTTTTCTTTTGCCAGTTGGAAGCGGCAGAGACGCTCATTTGGCTGACCGAGGCGCCGCCTGCCGAGCGGGTAGGCATTGAGATCCCAGGTGACGGCGGGGCCTTCTTGCGTCGGTGCTGCAAGATGGCAACGGGTACGGGCAAGACCATCGTGATGGCGATGGTGATTGCCTGGCACATCCTCAACAAGGTGGCCAATCCCCAAGATGCGCGCTTTTCGAAAAACGTGCTGGTCATCGCGCCGGGACTGACGGTGAAGCAGAGACTGGCTGTCCTCGAGCCAGCCGCCGAGGGCAACTACTATGAGGCGTTTTCCATCGTGCCCCCCGCCTTCCTCGATAAGCTTCGCCAAGGGAAAGTATTGGTGCGCAACTGGCACGCCCTGGCTTGGGAAAGCGAAGAGCAAATCAAGGCGCGCAAAAGCGTGGACAAGCGCGGCGTCAAAAGTGACGAAGCCTATGCCCGTGAAGTTTTGGGCGAGATGGCAAATGCTTCCAATCTGCTAGTCATCAACGATGAGGCGCACCACGCCTGGCGCGTCAACCAGGAAGCTGAAGGGAAGTCCTTGCGCGCTCGCGACCTGAAAGACAGCGCTGCGGAAGCCACAGTCTGGGTAGGCGGGCTGGATCGTCTGCATCGCTCACGAGGCATTCTGACCTGCTACGACTTTTCCGCCACCCCTTTTGCACCATCGGGAAAAAAGAGCAGCGAGGAGACCCTGTTCGGCTGGATTGTCAGTGATTTTGGCCTCAACGACGCAATCGAATCCGGCTTAGTCAAGACGCCGCGTGTGGTGGTGCGCGACGACGCCGTGCCGGACGCCAAAACCTACAAATCCCGTCTCTACCACATCTACAACGACCCAGAAGTCAGAGACGACCTCAACCGCCGCGCCGAACCCCACGAGCCGCTGCCGGATCTGGTGCTGAACGCCTATTACCTGCTGGGTTACGACTGGCGTGAGACATGGAGAGCCTGGAAAGCGGCCGGCCTGCCCACGCCGCCTGTGATGATCACCGTCTGTAACCGAACTGAGACAGCAGCGCGGGTCAAGCACGCCTTCGATTCGCGGAGCATTCACATCGACGAGCTATGCGACCCGGAGCGAATCCTGCATATCGACTCGAAGGTGCTAGAAGAGGCTGAGGCAAAGGAAGAGTCCGCGGTAACAGTAGAGGCGTCGAACGAGACCGAGGAGGGGGAGGAGGAAGAGGCACCCGTCGAGCGCAGGCTAACCAAGGCAGAACAGGCGGAACTTTTGCGGAAGATCGTAGATACGGTTGGCAAGGTGGGGCAGCCAGGCGAGAAGATCCAGAACGTCATTTCCGTCAGGATGCTGAGCGAGGGCTGGGACGCCAAGACGGTGACGCACATTATGGGGCTGCGGGCCTTTACCTCGCAACTGCTGTGCGAGCAGGTTGTAGGCCGGGGCCTGCGCCGCACATCCTACGAGATCAACCCACAGACCGGGCTGCTTGAGCCCGAGTACGTCAACATCTTCGGCGTGCCTTTCACGTTCTTACCGCATGAGAATAGCGGAGATGGCCCGCCACCGCCGCCAACGCCCAAGACTGCGGTAGAGCCGGATCCAGCCAAAGCGGAGTTTGAGATCCGCTGGCCGAATGTGGTGCGTATCGAGCGCGTACTTCAGCCAGTATTGACTCTTGATTGGTCGAAGGTGCAGCCCTTGGAGCTGAACGCGGCCCAGACACCGCAGGTGGCCGAACTGGCACCAATTCTCGAAGGCAAGCCAGACGTAACTCAAATCAGCCGCATCGAACTGGAGCAGTTGGCCCGGGAGTTTCGCACCCAGCGCATCATCTTCGAAACTGCCCGGAACGTGTTCGATCAAATCAAGCAAAGCTGGAAAGGCAGTCGCGAAATCTTGCTGGCGCAGTTGGTGCAGATTGTGGAGCAGTTCATTCGCTCTGACCGCATCTTGATCTCCCCACCTCTTTTTTATCAGGACGAACTGCGCCGTCGGTTGATCATCACCCTCAACATGTCACGGATTGTGCAACATGTGTGCGAGGCGGTGCGGCAGGAAAACACAGAGCGGCTTACTCCGATCTTCGACCGCGATCACCCTATCCGCTCGACGGGCCAAATGCGTACCTGGTACACGAGCAAACCCTGCCAACGCACGCGCAAGTCACACATCAACGTCTGTGTCTACGACAGCACCTGGGAGGCGTCGGACGCTTTCGTCCTGGACAATAGCAGTGCCGTGAGCGCCTGGGCAAAAAACGACCATCTGGGCTTCGAGGTGCTTTACGTCTATCGTGGCGTGGTGCGGAAGTATCGGCCAGATTTTCTTGTGCGGCTTGCCAATGGCGACATGCTCATTCTGGAAACGAAGGGACAGGACACTGAACTAGACCGGGTGAAGCGGCGCTATCTCGAGGAGTGGGTGCAAGCCGTCAATACGCATGGCGCGTTCGGTCGCTGGCAGTGGAAGGTGGCCCGTCACCCAGGCGAGATACGGGACATTTTGTTGCAAAGCCTAGAGCAGTAGGAAGCTGGAACCCGAAAGGCTTGTGAACGTGTTGGTAGCAGCCAACTGCTGGGCCCCCCGTACATACTGCGGCCCTCTCTCAGAGGGATGTACGGATATTCGCCAAGACTGAGCCGTCTTTCCTGGCCTCGGAAGCGGTAGCGAAACCGCCAGAGCCTCGACCCGTTGGGCTTCACCTCCAAGTACAGCCCTTCTTTGTCTGGCAACTGGTAGGGCTTGTCCTTGGGCTTGGCATTCCTGATAACTATCTCCGACAGAGCCATGTCCCGCCCTGGCTTTTGTGTCCCTGGTCATGTCCCACTTCAGCCCGGATTACGGTGGATTTTGTCAGTCTATCTTGGACACTGAAAAGCCCGGAAGCCCGTCTAGACAAGGGCTGGCTGGATCTGGGTGGATGTCATCGGACTACGTAGTAACGGAGAGGGTGGGATTCGAACCCACGGTGGCTTGCGCCACGGCAGTTTTCAAGACTGCTTCCTTAAACCACTCGGACACCTCTCCACCCTATCCCTG
This sequence comes from Synechococcus sp. W65.1, assembly GCF_047461615.1. Classification (NCBI taxonomy): domain Bacteria; kingdom Bacillati; phylum Cyanobacteriota; class Cyanophyceae; order Synechococcales; family Synechococcaceae; genus Synechococcus; species Synechococcus sp. W65.1. The sequence continues at coordinate 22,261 of NZ_JANSHI010000021.1, forward strand.
GCAAGGATCTGCGGCCTTACCTATCTTAGGCTCTGCAATTGCCTTTGTGCAGCCGGGGAGCCACCCCCCTGACAACAACTTGTGAGCAAGAACAGGGATCCGCTATAACCCACCTGAGGGATCCCTGGCTGACCGATGAGAGGACACTTTTGCCCAGCCCAGGTGCAACTTCTAGCTTGGCTGGCGCCGGTGTTGCTGACCGCCTGTCGACTCCTGCCGTCTACGGAACCTCCTGCCGCTGCCCAGCCGGATCCAGTGCTGCGCCACATCGGTGAAGATGGCACCCACTTTGAGGCTTCTGTGGGCGATACCCGCGCCCTTCCTCCCCACTTCCCGCAGCAGTTGCGCCTGCCCAACGCCACCGTCGTCTCTTCCGGGCAGATTTGGGATCAGGAGGGGGGATTGGCTTCCTTGATCCTGAAGACCTCTCAGCCTTTGGAGGAGATTGCCGCCTACTACCGCCGCACCCTCTGGGGCCGGGGCTGGGATCTCCTCTCCGATGTTGAGCAGGCCAACGGCATCCGCACGCTGGTGTTCGAGTCTCCCCCCCGCCCCGACAGACCACTCCAGCAGGCAGTCATCCAGCTGGGATCCCCTCGCCGCGGGCCAGATCAGGTGGAGTACCGCGATATCTTGATTTTGCTGAGTACCATTGCCCCTGTTGGCGAAGCGCAGCCGGCTGCTACAGCCGCTCCCTAGAGCATGCCCGTCTATACCCAAGCAATTGAAATTGCCGCTGGCGTGGCCCAGGTGGAGCGCTGCCTAGTCGACCCCGAGCTGATGCGGCGCTGGCTCAGCCCCCTTTTGGGATGTGAAGCCTTGGGATCCCCTACGGGACAATTGGGTAGCCGCTACCGCTTTTTCCTACGCCTGCCTCTAGTCTCCCCCAGCTTGGACTGCGTGATTGTCGAGCGCGCCGAGGGCCTGGTGGAGTGGCAGTTCGAGGGTTTTTTTCAGGGCACTGACCGCTGGGAGTGCCACCCCCAAGCATTGGGGACGCTCTTGGTCAACCGCTTTGCGTTTTGCATCCCCAACCCCTGGGTGGCGGCAGGGTTTCATCTCGTGGCAGCAGAGCTGACCCGGCACGACATGCGGGCGCAACTGCGGCGGCTAAAGGCAGTAGCCGAGGCTTTGGGTTAGGCTGGTGGCAGGGAGTAAAGAAACGTAAAAAACTGCCATGACCAGCAACAGCGGCTTGTTCAACCGTCGCTTCTTCGAAAACTTCATCCCCCAGCCAGCCAACAACTCTCTGCAGATTGGCGAGCTGGCCCCTGACTTTGAGCTGCCTAACGTGCAAGGGGATCCCGTGCGCCTATCGGACTACCGCGGCCACAAGCCGGTGGTTCTGGCCTTTACCCGCATCTTTACGGAAAAGCTCTTCTGCCCCTTCTGCTACCCCCACATCCAGGAGCTGAAGGCCCGCTACGAAGAGATCCGGGCGCTGGGAGCAGAGCTGCTGATGGTTACCAGCACCGACCCGGTGCAAAGCCAACAGATCCAAGCCGACCTGCAACTACCGTATCCGCTATTGGTGGATCCAGAGTGCAAAACTTTTCGGCTCTACGGCGTTGGCCAGGCGCTGGGAGCGCCCCTGCCGGCCCAGTTTGTTGTCGATCGCGAGGGGAGGCTGCGCTATAAGCATCTCTTCTCCTTTGCCGAGCCCAACGCCAGCACCGACGAAGTGCTGCGGGTCTTGCGGGAGGGGCTGACCAGCGGTTGGGACGGAACCCGTCGAGTGGCTCCAGTGCCCTTTTTCTAGGCGGTTTCTAGGCAAGCTGGGAAGAGGAGGGAAAAGGGGTGGTCTTTGCGCGGCTGGCCCGGAACAGCGCCCGGCAAGCGGAAGCCCTGGAGGTAGTCCTGCGCCATGCCTGGGACTACATGCGGCGCTTGCTCTCCTTGGGCAAGGCGGAAGAGCCGCAACTGCCGCCGCCTCTGGTGCTGCGCAACATCCTGGTGGATTTGGGGCCGGTTTACGTGAAGCTAGGCCAGTTCTAAGCACCCGCCTCGATCTGCTGCCGCGGGAGTACATCGAGCCCTCAGCAGCCTGCAGAGCAATGTGCCCCCCGTGCCCTGGAACGCGGTGGAGATCCTGCTGCGCCAGCAGTTGCGCCAGCCGCTGGAGCGGGTCTTCAGCAGCCTTGACACAGGAGCGGTGGCAGCGGGATCCATCCGGTTGGGCTCTGGTCGCCTCGCTCTCTTGGACTGCGGCATGATTGGGCGGCTGGATCCCTGCCCACAGCCGATTGTGCTGGAGCTGATTTTGGCTATCGTCAGCCTGGATGCCCAGCGCTGTGCCGAGCTGACTCTGGAACTGGCCCTGCCGGAAAGTCCCAGGGGCAGCTTGCGGGCCCTGATGGCAGACGTATTTCGGCAGCAGTTGCTGGGGAAAGCTCCCCTACCTTCGTTGCTGCGCAGGGCCCTGGAGCTGAAAAACCTCTCCCTGCAATCTTCGCGGCAATTGGAAGTGCTGCTTAGCCGCATCACACTTCGGAAACCCAACGCTGGAACCTGACGGTGCAGGATCTGGAAGGCCTGCGCAGCAGCCTGGATCAGTCAGCCAACTGCCTCTCCTAGTGGTTGGATCCCTGATTATCGGCGCCGCCATCATCTCGGCGCAAACCCAGTGCTTTCAGGTCTTCTAGCTGAGCGAGCTGCTTTTTGGCGCCGCCAGCTGCTGGGCCTATGGCTTATCCTGAGCATCCTCCGCTCCGGTCGCCTGCGTGGCTAATCCCCAGGCCAGCTGCATAGGTATCCCTGTGCTCGGGATGTTTGCGAAACAACAAAAAAGCGGTATCAACGCCTTTGCGAGCGCCTTCAAGGATCCAGGAAAGGCCCATTTTTCCGTTACCCGCTCGATGCCTTGCGCTACAAGGCTTTCAGGCTCTCACTGCCCCTCTCCAAGGCCACTTTTTGCCCTTTTCGACCGACCCCCTCGCAAATGGGTCTTGTACCCCTTGCCCTGCTTGGCTTCAATCGAGGAGCAGTCCTAGTGCTGGCTCTGCTGGCTAGGGGCTCTGCCCCGAAAGCTAGGGCTGTTCTCCCTTCGGGGGGATTCCTAGAAATTGGAAACTACTCGATAATGATCCGGTCGGCCATTTGGCCGCCTCGCGTTCCCCCTTCGGGAGGATCCCTAGAAGTTGAAAACGCCAGGCATTACCTACCGGCAAAGCGCGGGGCTTGGCTGTAGCTCCCCCTTCGGGGGGATGAAAATTGGAAAGGAATCGGAAACGTCCCTGTGAGCTTGGTGCTGCCAAAGCTCGCCCTGACGTTGGGAGATCCGGCGGGGATTGGGCCAGAGATTGTGCTCAAGGCGCTGGCGGATCCCCAAGTGCAGGCCTGCGCCCAGATAACGGTGGTGGGCGAGCGGCAGGTTTTGCAGGCTACCTACCGTCTCTTGAAAGCAAAAGGGGTAGCGGATCCCTTAGCTGACCCAGAAGGGATTCCAGTCCTAGAGTGCGGCAGCGGCTTCCACCTAGAGCCCTCTGGCGTGGGCCGGGGGGATACCCAGAGCGGAGCGGCTAGCTTTGTCTACCTGAAAACGGCTGTTGAAGGGGCGCTGCAAGGCCAGTTCCAGGGGATCGTGACCGCCCCCATTGCCAAATACCTCTGGCACCAAGCGGGCTACCCCTTCCCCGGCCAAACAGAGGTACTGGCCCAGCTCAGCGGGCGCGAGTGCTACGGGATGCTGTTTGTGGCCCGTTCTCCCCACAGCGGCTGGCAGATGCGGGTTCTACTGGCCACCACCCACATCCCCTTGAGCCAGGTGCCCCTCACCCTCACCCCAGAGCTGGTGCGTAGGAAGTTGGACTTGCTGGCGGGATCCCTGCGCGAGCTCTTTGGGATTGGCGATCCCGTAATTGCCGTGGCTGGCCTCAACCCCCATGCCGGCGAACGGGGGCAACTGGGTTCAGAAGAACAGGAGTGGCTGGCGGAGCTGCTAGGTACCTATCCCCACGCCAGAATCTGGGGGCCGCTCCCCCCCGATACGATGTGGCTAGCTCCCGCCCAAGCCTGGTATGGTCAAGGGTCTCCCGCCGTGGCCGATGCCTACCTGGCCCTCTACCACGACCAAGGCCTGATCCCGGTGAAGCTGCTGGCGTTTGACCGAGCCGTCAACCTAACCCTGGGGCTGCCCTTTATTCGCACCTCCCCCGACCACGGCACTGCCTTTGACATAGCTGGACAGGGGGTGGCCCGCGCCGAGAGCCTCAAGCAGGCCATCCTACTGGCAGCCGAACTGGTCCCTACGGCCGCCGCAGCGTCTCGATCCCTTCAGGGCCAGCGATAATGGCCTCGGTGGCCATGCCGATAAACAGGCCGTGCTCCACTACCCCCACCGTTGCTTTGAGTTGCTCAGCTAGCTTGGCTGGATCGGCAATAGGGCCAAACTGGCAGTCGAGGATGTAGTGCTGCTCGTCGGTGAGGTAGGGATCCCCGTCGGCCGTGCGCCGCAGCACCGCCTGGCAGCCCAGGGCTTCCACCCGCGCCAGGGTGGTCTTCCAGCCAAAGCGCACCACCTCCACCGGCACTGGGAAGCGCGTGCCTAGCTGCGCCACCTTCTTGGAGGCGTCGGCAATGATGATTAGCTCGGCGGCGCTGGCCTCCACCAGTTTCTCCCGCAGCAGGGCTCCCCCTGCCCCCTTGATGAGATTGAGGGATCCCACCTCAATTTCATCAGCTCCATCGATGGCCAGATCCAAGCGGGGCTGCTCTTCCAGCGTGGCCAGCGGGATCCCTAGAGAGCGGGCCTGTTCTGCCGTGCGCTCGGAAGTGGGCACCCCGATGAACTGCAGCCCCTCCTTTCGCATGCGCTGGGCTAGGGCGCTCACCGCAAAGGCGGCTGTGGAGCCCGTCCCCAGGCCCACCACCATGCCTGACTGTACCCGCTGGGCTGCTGCCTGGGCTGCCGCCTGTTTCAGCTCCTCAGAACTAGCCATCCTATTCCCGCTGGAGTCCAACTTGCTATTCTACCGCCCACTCCAACTAAAGCCCTGCGGCGCCTCCACCACCTGGCCAAAGAGATCGTAGGGCTCGGCCCGCGTAATCTGGACCGGCACCAGGGATCCCAGGGATCCGGGCCCGCGCACATACACCACCCCGTCCACCTCAGGGGCAAAGCGGGGGGAGCGGCCAATCCACTCGCCCGTGCGGGGGTTTTCCTGCTCCAGGAGCACAGGCACCACCTGCCCCACCTGCTCGCGGTTGCGGCGGAAGGCGATCCCCTGCTGCAGCTGCATCAGGCGGGCGCGGCGCTCTTTTTTGACGCGCTCAGGCACTTGGTGAGGAAGGTGGTAGGCAGGCGTGCCTTCTTCGGGAGAAAAGGTAAACACCCCCACATGGTCAAATTGGTGGCGCTGCACAAAGTCCAACAGATGCTGGAAGTGCTCCTCTGTCTCGCCAGGAAAGCCGACGATGAAGCTGGTGCGCAGCACGGCCTTGGGTAGGGCCTGACGCAGCCGCTCGATCAACCGGTCGTTGACCTGGTCCTGCCAGGGGCGGTTCATGGCCTTGAGGATCTCGGGGTGGCTGTGCTGCAGCGGCAGATCTAGGTAGAGCAAGAAATTGGGGGTCTCCTGAATGGCCTCTACCACTGCCGGAGTAATGCCCGTAGGGTAGGCATAGAGCATGCGGACCCAGGGAATAGGGATCTTGCCCAGAGCACGGATGAGCTCAGCCAGCCGCGGCTCCCCGTAGAGGTCGATCCCGTAGTTGGTGGTGATCTGGGAAATGAGAATCAGCTCCTGCACCCCTTCTGCAGCCAGTTGTTCGGCCTCCCGCAGGATGGACTCGATGGGGCGAGAGCGTTGCTTGCCCCGCAGGTGGGGGATGATGCAGAAAGAGCAGCGATAGTCACACCCCTCGGCCACCCGCAGGTAGGCCACTGGCGCGTGGGTAGTGCGATAGCGGGGGACAGTCTCATCGGCAATGTAGTCCAAGCTGGAGGTGACGGCATTAACCCGCTCTCCCCGCTCCACCCGCTCCATAACCTGGACAATCTGGTGGTAGTCGCCCGTGCCCACAATGGCCACCGCCTCTGGGATCTCCCGCAGCAGCTCCTCCTGGAAGTGCTGCGCCAAGCAGCCAGCGATGATGAGCTTCTTGCCCTGCACTGCCAGCTCCATCAAGGTGCTGACCGACTCCCGCCGCGCCGCTTCGATGAAGCTGCAGGTGTTGACGATAACGTAGTCGGCGCTTTCTTCATCCCCCTCCACCCGGTAGCCCGCCTGGGCCAGCAGGCCCATCATGTGTTCCGTGTCCACGCGGTTTTTCTCACAGCCCAGATGCACAACGGCAACAGCCGGCGCTTCCTTTGGGGAGGCGGCAGGGCTGCGAGAGGGCGTAGGCAGAGCGGTTTCCAACCGGTTCATAGCCACAGGAGAGGCCGAGAGAATGGCAACAATAGACAACAAATGAATTGGGAAAATTGAGGCCTTCCTATTCTAGTTCTAGTTGGGTTTCGCTTCTAAAGGCGGGGAGGAGGACTGTCCATCTTGTCTACCTCCCCTGCCAACCAGCTCAATCGGGATAACCCCCAAATTGAACCCACACCAAGCCGAGAGCCACAGCCACCGCCAGCCCCGTGGCTGCCCAGCTCCAGGGATCCCTTGCCATCTCTTCTGGGAGCAGAGGTGCTCTTCCATAGCCCCTCAGGCGCAGCGCCTGATAGACCCGCTCGGAGCGCTCGTAGCTGCGCACCAGGAGAGTGCCCACTGCAGCAGCCAGGAAGGGCAGGTCTTGTCGCAAGGCCAGGTCCGGACGCCACAGGGATCCCCGCGGTCGCCAGCCCCTCAGCCGAGCTGCCCGCTGCATCCGCTGCCACTGGGTAGCCACCTCCTGCAAATAGCGCTGGGTTAGCCAAGCCAGTTCCAGGAGTAGGTCGGGGATCCCCAAAGCCCCTAGGGCTGCCAACAGGGCCGGCAGAGGGGTGGTCTCCCCCAGCAGCATTGCCAGGGCCAACAGCGCCAGGCTGCGCCCGCCAAGGCAAAGCGCCCTCTCCAGCCCCTCCCAGCGCAAAGCCAAGGAGCCCCACTGCCAGAGGAAGGTCTCCCCAACGGCAAAAGGCAAGAAGAGGACGAAGGCTATCAACAAAACTCCTGGGGCGGCCAGCCGTCTTAGCCCTCGGCGCAGGGGCAAGCCGGAGAGCGCCCAAAGAAGAGCCACCAACACCCAAACTAGGGGTAGCAAGGCCAAGCGCTGCACCTGGGCAAAAGCCGCCATCAATGCCAGTAGGCCAACCACCTTGGGCAGAGGCCGCCAGCGGTGGAGCCAAGGGGAGGAAAAACTCCTGGAGGCGAGAGGCGGGCAGGGCAGATTAGCCTTAGAGCTTTTCATCCTCCCCCAAAAGCTGCGGCTGTACCCGCTGCAAGAACAGCACCACCCAACGGGTAAACAGCCCCTCCACCCCTGCCAGCGGCAGATGAGCTGCCATCAAGCCGGCCAGGGCCAAGCGCTCTGCGGACGTGGAAGGGATCCCCTCGCTGTACAGCGCCGCCAGCACCACGCCGTAAAATAGCAGCGCCGCCAGCACCACCCCTGCAGCTCCTGCCCAAAAGGCAGCCCAGCCCGTTCCCAGCCGCCGCCGGCTTGCTTGAAAGATCCCTCCTGCCAGAAGCGCCGGGATCCCCAAGATGGCGGCGTTGATCCCCAGGGTGGTCAGCCCTCCATGCCCGAAAGCCACGGCCTGAAAGAACAGGCCCACCAGGATGGCCGGGTAGGCCAAGACCCCCAAGAGCACGCCCATTAGGCCATTGAGCAGCAGGTGCAGGCTGGTTGGAGGAAAGGGCAGGTGAATGGAGGAGGCGACAAAAAAAGCCGCTGTCAGCAGCGCTGCCTTGGGGAGCGGGCGGCGGGGATCCCTTTCCAGCCGCTGCAGGCGGCCCAGGCTGTAGCCGGTGATCAAGACGGTGAGGCCATAGCCTCCCAACCACAGGGGCGCTGGCAAAAGGCCCTCGCTGATGTGCATGGCTAGTCCTGCTCCAGAGCAGCAGCGCCGACTTCGGAGCTTGGCCGTTCTCCACCCACAGAGGCGGCAGGGCGGGGCCGCAAGAAAAACAGCGCTGTGCCTAAGCAGCCCCAGATAACGCAGGCAGCCATGACCCCCCGCTGCAGAGGCCCAAAGCCAGGGGAGGAAGGGCTGGGGGTCCCTAACGCCTCCCCAACCGGCACCTTCACCACTACGCCGTGCCCCGCCTGGCGAATGTGCACCTGCCACAGGCCCTTGAGCTCCGGATCCGGCTGCAGCCAAAACCGGCCCTGGGCGTCCGTCTGCCCCTCCTGCCAGGGAGTGCTGGGATTGCTAGGTGCAAACACCGTTACCTGCGCCGAACGCATCGGCTCGCCTGTATCGTAGCGGGCCTGGATCTCGAACGTGGGAACTGCTCGCCAAGAGGCCTCCACCCCGTGTCCCCAAGCCGGGGCAGCCAGAAGCAAGCCAAAAGCCAGCCAGCTCAATTGCCAGCAAGAGTGGAAAGGGGCGCGACTTGGCCAGACTGGGTTCATCGCTAAGCAAAGGATAGAGGACAACAAAAGCCAACGGGACTTGAGGGCAAAGACCTACGTCAAGAACCCCGTCCTGCCGAGGCAATCAGGCGAACCCCAGCGCTGCCTTTGAGGCCGTCCTTGAAGGGCAGCCTGTCATTCCCAAACAGGTGGTCGAAGTGGAAGGCGGCTTCCCAGTCCGCCACCTGGCCTCCCGGACAAGACCCTTGTGCTCTTCTCCCACCTACTCGCCACAGACGAGGGCCAGCTCAGGACTGAACTTGAGCACACATGGGATCCCCTCCGCCTCCCTTTTTGCTGTTCAGGCTCTACCCTTGATCCAGAGAGAGTAGCCCTTCGACGGACCCTCCAGCGCCGGCATTTGTCGCTTGGCCCAGGCAGTCCTGCTCTACCGAACCACAGATTTCTTCACCCTTACAATCCCCCGCTGGGGCATCCCCCAGAAACTACTCCTGCGCCAAGTTTCCGGCCCGCACCCAACCTTCCTGCCCGTTCTGCCGCCGGATGCGCTGCCAGCGGCCATCGGCGCTGTATTCCAGCACTTCCACCACCTCGTTCATGGGCACACCACCGATGTAAGCTCCTTCCCGGTCGGGAGTGGCCCGTAGCGCTAGGCCAATCGGCTCAATTACCCGTCCCCGTTCCCCTGGAGCAAGGCTGGTTTCTACCAGTGGCCGAATTGGCGAGGGGGTAGAGTTAGGTGTAGATTCAACCCCAGAAGTTGCAGAAAGTGGAACCGAGGCAACTGCTGCTCCTTCCACGGGTCCCAGGTTGCCAGCGCGTACCCAGCCTTCCTGGCCGTTCAGCTCTCGCCGCACCCGTTGCCAGCGGCCATCGGCGCTATACTCCAGCACCGTCACTATTTCCCCCGCCCCAATTCCCCCTTGGTAAGCTCCCTCCACCGAGGGCTTGCTGCGGATGGCTAGACCCAGAGGCTCGATCACCCGCCCCCGGCTGCCAGGCGGAAAGGCAGTGGAATCAAGGCTGCCTACAGCCGGCGGAGACTCCCTCTGAGTAGGGCGAGCCGAGGGGGAAAAGGGCAAGCTTGTCGGTCTAGGCAAAGGCTCCACCCGCACCGCTCGAGGAAACTGCGGCACTGCAGGGGGAGCCAGCAGGGGAGCAATGAACTGCCACGCCTGCCAACCCAGAGCAGCCAAGGCCCCAACCGAGAGGCTCAGGGCCATTAGGGTGCCGAAGGGAAAACTCCCCGCCGCGGGAGAAGAACGGCCTCGCACCGGGTAGTTAGCCATCCAAAACTCAGCTCCCAAAAGCTGAGAGTAAGAGCCTTGCCAACGCTTGCAAGCCCCAGAGCATCTCTAGTACTTCTAGTTTCGCCTCTGGGTGCTGGCTTGGGAAGCTATCTCCCAAGGGGCAAGCTCAGCAGCACGTTTAGCCTCTACTTGGTGAACATATTCTCCCAGTCAGTGGTGAGAATTTCGTGGCCAAAGGTCCAGCCGGCTAGGAGCAAGGGCAAGGCCAAGCCCAAGAAGCCGAAGAAACTGATTACCTGAGCAATTTGCCGCTGTGCCCTTTTCCTTTTCGGGTCGGGGATGTTACTAGCAGCTACCGTGAGCTTTGAGCAAAAGGCTACCACCACCGCCCCCGCTGGCCCCAGCACCAGCGATGGCCACAGCCAATCCGCTACCTGCGCATACTCGTAGGCCCGCGTGAACGGCATGATGACGAAACAGACCAGCTCTAGCACTCCCCAGGTGAAGAGGGCCACCTGGATATCCTTGCGAAAGACGGCGTTGGGATCGTAGTACATAAGCCTCTGGGAAGAACCCCCACCATGCCACTCTAAGGCCTGGCCGGCAAGTTGTTACTCCCCTTCTTTGCAGACAGCCTAACTGGAGTGGTTGCCACTCATTTGCCCAGAGACAGAGGCTCGAGGAAAGCCAAACAGCCAATTCAATAAGAGTCTGAAGCAGTCTGTTGTATAAATAAAGACTGCCTGGGTTTGCCGCTTTCTGCAGCCCGGATACGTCCTGCTGGCAGAGCTCTTCTGCAGCCCTGCCCCCTCCTAGTCAACCCGCTATGTTCCGCACCCTTATTGTCGACGACGATCCCAGCATTTGCACGCTGCTCAAGCGGTACTTGCAGCGCCAAGGGTACACGGTCGAGGTGGCTGCAACCGGTGCCGAGGGCCTGCAGCAGTTACGTACTTTTCAGCCGGACTTGGTGATTTTGGATTTGAACTTGCCAGATGTCAGCGGCTACAGCCTCTGCCGGCAGATGCAAAAGGAGACTGGCGTGTATGTATTGATGCTAACCAGCCGAGTGAATCCTGCCGACAAGCTGCAAGGATTTCAGCTAGGCGCAGATGACTACCTGACCAAACCCTTCACCCTACCGGAGCTACAAGCACGGGTGCAGGCTATCCTGCGCCGAGGGCGGACGAAAGCCCAGGGAGGGAGCGCCCCCGTTCTAACCTTTGCCTCCTTGGTGATTAACCCAGAAACCCGGGAAGTCACTCGCGACCAGCGCCCCATTAGCCTAACGGCTCTGGAGTTTGACTTGCTCTACACCATGGCCCGCTACCCTGGACGGGTTTGGCGACGCGCTGAGCTGATCCGAGAGGTGTGGGACTTTAACTATGAAGGAGATGAGCGAGTCGTTGATGTCCACATTGGCCAAATTCGCAAGAAGTTAGAGACTGATACCAGTCAGCCAGAGCTAATCCGCACCGTGCGCGGCGTTGGCTACAAGTTTGAGCCCCCCACTCCAAAGGAGGGAGGAGAGGAATTCAAATAGCCATAAAAGAGAGAGAGGTTGAGAGTAAAAGCGCGCTAATCCAGACGACGGCCTGTCAAGCGCACAAAGATATCTTCTAGGTTGGCAGGGCGCACCATCAGGCCGGTTTTGTCGGATTCAGCTTCCAACTGCCGCTGGGCCTCCGCCAAGCTGGGGAAAAAGGTGTAGCTCACCTCCTGTCCAGGTCGGGAGCGCACCAGCAGAGCTTCCCCGTACTTGGCCCGCAACTGACTAGGGCTGCCCAGCTCGATCAGCTTGCCGCCGTCCATGATGCCGATGCGGTCGCACAGCTCTTCGGCCTCCTCCATGTAGTGGGTGGTAACTAGCAAGGTCATCCCCTGTCGATTCAGATCCCGCAGGATCTCCCACAACAGCCGCCGCGCTTGGGGATCCAATCCAACCGTCGGCTCGTCCAGGAACAAGATTTGAGGCTGGTGCAGCAGGGCTCTGGCCACTTGCAGGCGCCGCTTCATGCCGCCGGAGAGGGTCTTCACCTTGTCGTGCCGCCGGTCGGCCAGCTTCACGTACTCCAGCCACTCGTCAATGCGCCGCTGCCGCTCCGGGTTGGGAATGTGGTGCATGCGGCCGTGGAACTCCAGGTTTTCCCAAACCGTTAGCTCCGCCTCTAGGGTAATAGGCTGCAACACCACCCCAATCTGCCGCCGCACTGCTAAGGGATCCCGCACCACGTCGTAGCCCCCCACTTGGATGGATCCCTGGCTGGGTCGCGTGAGGCTAGTGAGCATGCGGATGGTGGTGGATTTGCCAGCGCCGTTGGGCCCCAGCAGGGCAAATACCTCCCCCTGAAAGATCCGCAGGCTCAAGTCCTGAACAGCCACCTGCTGCCCAAAGCGCTTCCACACCCCCTGCGTTTCCACTGCCGCCGGCTGGGTCTGGGGCAGAGTCGGGGCCATTGAAAGAGTGGTTGCAGTCGGCTCCATCTGCAGTGTAAAGAAACCTTTCTTCCCTAGCATACGCCAGTTGGGTTGGCCTTCTCTCCTGGGCGGCTGTGATCTTCCTTACTCGGAGCTTTCACCTCGCCCTTGTAAAATAATTGACATCCAGCTGAGGAGCGGGGCTAGCCGAAGCTCTACCCGAAGCACCAGAGTGGAGAGGAACTATGCCAAGTGGAGACCGATTCGATCAGATTGACTTCCGCCTGGATCGCCTAGTCGGCGCTGTGTTGACCCTAGTTGAAGCCGTCAGCTCTATCAAAGACGACTTGTCCCAGTTAAAAGACATCGTTCAGCAGCAGGCGCGGATGACGCAAGAGCACAGCGCGTGGCTGGAGGAGTTCAAGGCCGTCTGCCAGCAGCAAGCTGAAACCGCCCAGCGCCAGGCCGCAACGGTTGAGCGCCTCATTGCCCACTTCTTGCTAGCTCAGCAGCCCAAGGCTTAAGGCATGTCACAATGACAGCAGAGCTGAGGTCATCCGCCCTTGGAGTTCCCGCTTGCACCAGCCCAGCAGGGTTCTGTGGACACAGAAGAGGTGCTGGCCTTTTTTCGCTGTCGTCGCCTGCCCTACTTGGATCGCTTTGGACCTCAAGAAGCCAAGCTGCCGACGGAAAACCTGCTGGAGCAATGGCGTCGGGATCGCCAAGCTCTGCAAGCTACTGTCCTGGAGCAATTCCCGGGAGAAGAAGTTGCGCCGGGCAATGAAGCCCTTCTGGCAGCTATGGCAGCAGGGGCGGAGCGGATCTACGGTGGACAGATTGTAGCAGAGCTGTTTTGGGAAGCTGAGGCGGAGCTTGCCAGCTCTGAAGTTGCCCTCGCTCCTTCCCCTGAGACAGAGGTTGAGCTCCCTGAAGACGGCTCCACTAACAAGACACCTGCACTGCCGCCTGGGGCTGTTCCAGAGTTTCGTTCCGTTTGGGTAAGCAGCTCCCTGGACCTCCTGATTCGGGATCCCGCCCTTCGCAGCCAAGGCCGGCCCGTTTACCTGCCGGTGCACATTCGCCTCGGCAAGCGCCCCAAGCCGGAGTACGAACTGTTGTTGGCTTTGCAGGCCGAGTTGCTTGGATCCCTGGAGGGGCAGGTGCCCAAGCACGGCTTTCTAATTTTGAAAGACAAGGAATGGTACCCCGTCGAGCTAGATCGACGACGTGCTCAGGTGCGCCGCCTGCTGCAAGATTACCTGCGCTCCCTTAGTCGACCCGAGCCGCCCCAGGTGTTAATGGCCCGCAGCCGCTGTCATCTCTGCCACTGGCGGAACTACTGTCGGCAGCTAAACGCCACCACCCAGCCCCTCAGCCTGCTACCGGGTGTAACTAGATCCCGCTATCCCCTTCTGCAAAAGGCGGGGATCGACTCAGTTGAAGCCTTAGCCAACGCCCCTCCGGAAACGCTGCAGGCCATTCCCCAGTTGGGAGCCCGCGTGGCCCTGCAACTGCAGCTCCAAGCCCGCGCCGCCCTCAGCCGCCAGCCTATCTGGCTGCAATCCCCACCCCCAGCTCTGCCGACAGCGCCCGTGGAGCTGTACTTCGACATCGAGGCAGATCCCCGCCACAACGTTGCTTACCTGCTGGGCTTGCTCGTGGTAGAACAAGCAGAGGAGCACAAGGTTGTCAACTACTACAGTTGCCTAGCTGCCGAGCCACAGGAGGAAGGACAGGCCTGGCAACAGTTTCTAGAGGTGGATTTACACACCTGGGTTCGGCGGTCGGTAGTGCTGCCCGTTGAGAGCTACTCCCTAAAAAACATCGCCCGCTGGCTGGGGTTCAAGTGGCGACTGCCCGAGGCCAATGGAGCCTACTCCATCTACTGGTATAGCCAGTGGCTAGAAACACGAGATCGCCGCTACTTAGAGCAGTCACTCATCTACAACGAAGACGATTGCCGAGCTACCTATCGCCTTAAAGCTTGGTTGAGTCAAAGTGCGGCTTTTGAGTCCAGTAGAGTAGAAACCGAATAGACTCTCTCCTCTACCTAACGAGACAGCAACTGCCTCCTCTCTTCCAGCAAAAAACCCCAGCAGGGGGCGTGGTGGAGTCTGGCACCGAGCTATTTTTCCGGGGGGTCACCCCTCCAGTAGGTTCGCCGCTGATGCGTT
>NZ_JANSHI010000022.1:0-32530 GCF_047461615.1 Synechococcus sp. W65.1
GGCCATTCGCCAAACCGTCCCTCTAGCCGCCATTGCCCGCGACCAAATTCAAGACTTGAAGGCATGGGCTGCTGAGTCGGGAGCTCGAACCGCCTCCCAGGATCAACGGTTGGTTCAAGAGCTGCAAACCCTGGCTCAAAAGAGAGGACTAGGCCCCATTGAAGTCGATAGCCCCTCTTCCGCCCTGAAAGACCTATAGCAACTTGGCAGTGACCTGCTCATCCCGGCGTAGTCGAGGGGGAAGGGGCTGGGCTCAGGCTAGACTGGTAGGTACAACCGGCAAGACGAGGATCCATGGCAGCAAAAGCGGGGGCAAGACCATCTCCGGCGGGGGGAGAGGAGCAGGAGTGGCCTGCCGGCTTTTGGAACAGCCAGGAGGAGCCCAAGGAGGCCTGTGGAGTATTTGGCATTTTGGCCCCTGGGGAGGAGGTGGCCAGACTAGCCTACTTTGGGCTGTTTGCCCTGCAGCACCGCGGCCAAGAATCGGCGGGGATCGCCACTTTTGAAGGAGCCTTTTGCCGAGTACACAAGGCGATGGGCCTAGTTTCCCAAGTTTTCGACGAGGTAAACCTGGCCCAGCTCAGCGGCGACTTGGCAGTGGGCCACACCCGCTACTCCACCACTGGCTCTAGCCGCGCGGCCAACGCTCAGCCGGTAATCGTGGAAAGCCGCCTGGGGCCGCTGGCTTTGGCCCACAACGGCAACTTGGTCAATGCCGAAGAGCTGCGCAGAGAACTGGAAGCTGCCGACCGCCACCTCACCGGCAGCACCGACTCGGAGTGCATTGCCCACGCCATTGCCCAGGCGGTCAATCAGGGCCAAGGGTGGGTAGAAGCCACCTGTCAGGCTCTGCGCCGCTGCCGTGGGGCTTTTAGCCTGGTCATCGGCACCCCCGAAGGGCTGATTGGAGCGCGGGATCCCTACGGCGTGCGCCCGCTGGTGTTAGGACTTTTGAGCCGCAACCCCACCAGGCAGGAGCTGCTGCAGCCCCAGATGGTGGGCAGCCCTCATTGCCCCGAAGCCCCACGGTTACACTATGTCTTAGCCTCCGAGACCTGTGCTCTGGATATCATCGGAGCCGATTACCTGCGCCAGGTGGAGCCGGGGGAGCTGGTGTGGATTGACCGGCAGGGGCTGCAATCGGTGCGCTGGGCGGAGGCCAACCCTAAACTGTGCATCTTCGAGATGATCTACTTTGCCCGCCCCGATAGTTGCATGCATGGGGAAAGCCTCTACTCCTACCGGGTGCGGCTGGGAGAACAACTGGCCAGGGAAGCTCCGGCAGAGGCCGACTGGGTGATCGCGGTGCCCGATTCCGGCACCCCGGCAGCCATTGGCTATGCCCGCCAGACAGGGATCCCCTACACCGAGGGGCTGATTAAAAACCGCTATGTAGGCCGCACCTTCATTCAGCCTACCCAGTCGATGCGGGAGCGGGGCATTCGCATGAAGCTCAACCCCCTGGAAGATGTGCTGCGGGGGAAGCGAATTGTTATTGTGGACGACTCGATTGTGCGCGGCACCACCAGCCAGAAAATCGTCAAGGCCCTGCGCCAGGCGGGGGCAACCGAAGTTCACATGCGTATCTCCAGTCCGCCGGTTACCCATCCCTGCTTCTACGGCATCGACACGGACAGCCAAGACCAGTTGATTGCCGCCAGGTATTCGGTGGCAGAAATTGCTGAGAAAATCGGGGTGGACTCTTTGGCCTACTTGAGCTGGGAAGGCATGCTGGCGGCCACAGGCCAGGATCCCAATTCTTTTTGCTCTGCCTGCTTTACCGGCCACTACCCCATTCCTGTCCCAGAGGGGCTAAAGCGCTCCAAGCTCGCTCTGGAGACAGCAGCCAGCCGCAAAGATCGCTAGCCAATGCTGGAGAGCCTGCGGAGGGAACATGACCTTGCGCCTGCGCCAACTGGGGGATCCCATCCTGACTCAAGTAGCTGAGCCGGTCACTGAGTTTGGAACGCCGGCTTTGCAAAACCTCATTGAAGAAATGCTTGCCACTTTGAAAGAGGCCCAGGGGGTGGGCTTGGCGGCTCCGCAGGTGGGATCCCCCCTCCAGGTCATCATTGTGGCCTCCCGTCCCAACCCTCGCTATCCCGACGCTCCCCAGATGGAGCCGCTGGTGATGCTCAACCCCCGCCCCTTGGCTTTGAGCGACGAGCAGGTGCTGGGGTGGGAGGGCTGCTTGAGCGTGCCCAACTGCCGTGGCCTAGTGGCCCGTGCCCGCGAGGTGGAGGTGGAGTACTACACCCCAGAAGGTGTCCGGCAGAGAGTGACTTGGCAGGACTTCCCAGCACGGATTTTCCAGCACGAGTACGATCACCTCTTGGGCCGGTTGTTCCTGGATCGGCAGCCGCAGCAACTGCTGACGGAAGCTGAGTACCAGGCCCAGATCCACAGCTTGGCCGCTGGCACAGAAGAGCAACAATTGCCACCCTGACAAAAGCCTGCAAAGGCAGAGCAGTCAGCGTCCTAGTCAGCCCACCACCTTCTGCACTGCCTGCAGCCGCCCCAAGGCCCAGCCTCGCCGGTGCAACAGGGCAAAAGAGGTCAGTAAATCTGGCCCCTGCAGCTCGCCGGTCAAGGCCGCCCGCAAACTTTTCATGAGCAAGCCCTTTTTCATCCCCTGGCTTTGGGCCACCTGGTCCACCAGTGGCTGCAGGCTCTCAGCAGTAACTGGCTGAGGCAGCTCGGCAGCAGCCAACGCAGATGCCATGGCTGCCATTGCCTCTGCCACTCCCGGCAAGCGCAACTGTTCCAGCGCAGGCAAGCTGTAGCTAAGGGGCTCTACGAATAAAAAGCGACTTAGGGGAGGGGCCTCCGCCAGGCGGTCGATGCCGTCAGCCACCAGGCGAGCCACATCCTCTAGCCAACTGGAATCGGGCACCGATCCCAGGTCAAACCCCGCCGCCTGCCAAAAGGGGGTAAGCCGCTCCACCAGCTCCGCTGGCGAAAGCCGCTTGATGTACTGGCTGTTGAGCCAGTTCAGCTTGTCCCAGTCAAAGCGGGCAGCAGCCCGGTTGACTCGGTCAAAGTCAAACAGGGTAGCTGCTTTTTCCAACGAGAAAATTTCTTCCCCATCTGGGGGAGACCAACTCAGCAAAGCCAAGTAATTTTTGAGGGCCTCGGGCAGAAAGCCCATTTGCTGAAACTCGGTTACCGAAGTGGCTCCATCCCGCTTGGAGAGCTTCTTCCCCTCTTGGTTTAGGATCAGGGGGGAATGGGCAAATTGCGGCGGTTCATACCCCAGCGCTCGGTAGAGCAAGATCTGCTTGGGCGTGTTGCCAATGTGGTCTTCGCCACGGATGACGTGGGTGATTCCCAT
This sequence comes from Synechococcus sp. W65.1, assembly GCF_047461615.1. Classification (NCBI taxonomy): domain Bacteria; kingdom Bacillati; phylum Cyanobacteriota; class Cyanophyceae; order Synechococcales; family Synechococcaceae; genus Synechococcus; species Synechococcus sp. W65.1. The sequence goes on from NZ_JANSHI010000022.1 coordinate 3,332, forward strand.
GTCAATATCGTCTACCACCACTGCCAAGTTGTAGAGAGGGTAGCCATCCGCCCGCGCGATGACCATGTCCCCACCTAAGTCCTGGGTGTTCCAGGTAATGGGGCCGCGGATGAGATCCACCCACGAGACCTCCATCGGCTCCTCAATCTTAAACCGGATCACCGGCTGCCGCCCCTCAGCTTCGTAGGCCCGTCGCTGCTCCTCGGTGAGAAAACGGTGGCGGTTGTCGTAGCGGGGGGCTTTGCCAGCGGCCTTTTGGGCAGCCCGCATGGCTTCCAGCTCCTCCTCAGTGACATAGCAGCGGTAGGCCAGCCCCCGATCCAGAAGCTGCTGCACCACTTCCCGGTAGCGCGCCATGCGGTTGGACTGGTAAATGGGCCCTTCGTCCCAGTCCAGCCCCAGCCAGGCCAGCCCCGCGAGGATATTACGGGTGTAGCGGGGGGAAGAGCGCTCGCGGTCAGTGTCTTCGATGCGCAGGATGAACTGGCCACCATGGCGGCGGGCATAGAGCCAGTTGAACACTGCTGTCCGGGCTGTGCCAATGTGCAAGTTGCCAGTTGGGCTGGGGGCAAGGCGAACGCGAACACTCACAGGCAACGCTTCCTAAAGAGGGCATCCCGATCCTAGTCAGCATTGGGATCCCTTGTCATGTTGGAATCCGTATGCGGTTGCCAATCGAAGCAGTTTGGGTAGAATCCGCCTTAGCTGCCAGTCAAGCGGTAAGCTCCCCGGGGGTAAAGGTTGATGGGCAGCGCCCAGATTTTCCCGTGTTGAGGAACAAGCTGTAGCGTAAAGGGAATTACGGAACATGCGTCTAGCCTTGGCGATGGTTCTAGGGTGTTTAGCCGCCGGGATCCCGGCAAGGGGTGTCTTTGGCCAAATTGCCTATCCTTCTTACCCGGTGGGGAATACCTTGGATGAGATTCTGTTGGATAAGGGCAGGGAGGTGGATCCAGTGGCTTTCCCTGAAGAGGTGGTGCGCTCCCAGGCCAAGCGAGTCACTGCCTTCTTCACCGCTTTGCTAAACCAGCGCACCAACATCCCGCCCTTGCGCTCTTTGGATTTGCCTAGCCCCTATCAAGCCTCAGTTCGTACTCAGGCCGGCTATTACCGCGTCACCCAGACAGAGCCTGTTTTGGACGCTGAGATCCTCCGCTAGGCAAGCCGAGAGTGGAAAATCCAGAGAAGCTAAGATCGGCTTGTAGCGTTTCTAGCTGCCTATGCCGGCCCAACCCAAGGTGAAGGCTCCTCCTGAGGGTGTGGATCCCCGCCAATTCACTGCAGCTGATGTGGCAGCTATTGCAGAGCGACTGGAGCGCAACGAGTACCCTAACCTCTTCGACTGCCTGGAAGACTGGCGCCTACTGCAGGCCGTTGCTTTTTACTCTCCCAAGCTGGTGGCTCCTTATGCCCACTTGTTGGAGTGGGGAGAAGTGGATGAAGATTAGAGCTGCCTCTGAGTTTCTCCTTCAGCCTGCTTGACCAGGTGGGCCTAGTCGGGGCAGGTCCAATTTGGCCAGCTTGGAATGGCTTTCTCGAAGGTCTTGGATCTTGCGGCTATTGGCGGCACTCTGCTCGGGCGTCCAGGCCAGCAGTTTTTCTACCCGAATCCAAGCAGCCTTGGCTCCGGTTGTTCACTGCCTTTCGGAGCTACAAACCCATCCCTGCCAGCGTGTCGATCAGCTGCTCCAGGATCAGGGTGAGGTTGGGGTGAGAGGTTTCAAACAAGGCCAGTGCTTCTTCCAGGCGATCCTTTAGCCCTCGGTCTTGTTGGCTTCCCATCTCGGCCAGCAGCGCTTCCACTTCCCGACAGATGGCGGCAATTTGCTGCCGTTGCTTTTCCTCCAAGCCAGAGGCCTTTTGCAGCTCAACATCAAGATCATGCAGCAGCTTGCGCAGTCTTGATTCGGCCATTCTCAAGTCCCACCACCTTGCCCTAATCAAATCATACGGCTTGCCCGAGAATCTCAGAGGTGGAAGCGCCCTTAGCTAAGATAGGCAGCAACCTGGCTTCTGCTGCTCTGGGCCGATAGGGGATGGGGCAAGAACGCACCGTCTGGGTGAGGTGAGGGAACCGATGGTTGGGGCTTTTGTCCGACCGGCTAGAGGAGCGGTGGGAGTAAGCTGGGGGTGAACTCCTGGGGGGTGAAAGAAATGAAGGGGGGCAACAGCTGGAAAAGGAAGTGGGCGCCTTGGCTAGCTCTTGGGCTAGCGCTAGCCGTGTTAGCGTGGGGTGTGGTCGGCAGCAATGGAGGAGCGATGGCCAGTCCTGACAAAGGATCCCGAACGTTGACTGTAACCGGTCAGGGATCGGTTGCCGTGGAAACCTCAATTGCGGTGATCCGGCTAGGGGTAGTGATCCAAGGGGATACGGCCCAATCTGTCCAACAGCAGCTGGCTGAGCGTTCGGAGCGGCTGGTCAACCGCCTCAAAGAGCTGCAGGTAAGCGCCCTGCAAACCACCGGCATTTCCCTCTATCCCCAATACGACTACCAAAAGAGCCCGCCTCGCCTGACAGGGATCCAGGGGCAAAACCGCTTCCAATTTGAGGTGCCCGTAGCCCGAGCAGGACAAGTGCTGGATGAAGCCGTGGCTGCTGGAGCCACCCAGGTGGAGTCGGTCAGCTTCCGAGCCAATGAGGCCGCCCTGTTGCAAGCACGCAGCCGGGCCCTAACCCAGGCTGTGGAAGATGCTCGACGCCAAGCCAGCGACGTGCTGGGGGCCTTGAACCTGAGCATCCGTTCCGTAGAAAGCATCCAGATTCACAGCGACAGCTATGTCCAACCCCCGGTTCCTCTGGCAGGCATGGGTGGAGCGGAGTATGCCCGCCTCCAGGCAGCCACCACGCCAGTAGAAGGGGGACAACAGACAGTGCGCGCCCAAGTGACTCTTGAGATCCGCTACTAGCTGCTCTCCCGCGCTTGTCAAGACGTTGAAGTCGAGAGGGATAGGAGTGGAAAGACGCATTTCGGGAAGCACGCAGCTGCTGGGCCTAGTTGGGGATCCGGTAGCCCACAGCCTCTCCCCAGCGATGCACAACGCCGCTTTGGCGGCCATGGGAGAAGACTACTGCTATGTGCCCTTTCCGGTGAGGGCAGAGCGCTTGGCGGTGGCGGTGGCAGGGCTTGCAGCCATCGGGGTGCGAGGGTTTAACGTAACGATTCCTCACAAGCAGGCCATTCTGCCTTTGCTTAGCCAGGTGGAAACGCGGGCGGCAGCGGTGGGAGCGGTGAACACCGTCTACGCCTTGCCCGAGGGAGGCTGGGGTGGCACCAACACCGACATCGACGGCTTTGTTCAACCTTTGCTGGGTTTAGAGAAAGGGATCCCTGTCCTAGTCCTGGGATCTGGCGGGGCGGCGCGGGCGGCCATCCAGGGCTGTTGGGAGTTGGGGCTGGGGCCAGTGCGGGTGGCTGGGCGATCCCTTGAGAAGTTACAGGCCCTGCAGCAAACCTGGCCGCAGCTGGAGACGCTAAGCTGGGCCGAGCTGGATCGCCGCTTGCCCGAAACTCGCCTTGTGGTCAACACTACCCCCGTGGGCATGCAGAAGCCGGGCTCTGCTACTGAACTTTCCCCTCTTAGCTCGGAACAACTGGCCCTATTGCCTGCCGGCGCCGTTGTTTATGACCTCATCTATGTACCGGATCCCACGCCGCTGCTGCGCATGGCAGCTGAGCTGGGCCACACCCCCATCAGTGGTCTGGAGATGCTGGTTCACCAGGGGGCCAAAGCTCTCTCCCTCTGGCTGGGGGGCAAGCCTGTGCCGGTGGAGGTAATGCGGCAGGCAGCTCGACAGCAGTTGGCTAAGTACCGAATTGGGTCTTGACCCCAGAAGATGCGGAAGTCGGGGGATGTCGAGTTCTGGCGGTGTTGTCCTTTGGCTTGGCTAGGCGGGAACAATTGCCTTTGGTTTGCCGATCTCTAGGGAGAGACGGGGCTAAGGCTTCTGTAGGAGTTAAGGGTGTTGGGGTTGCCAAGGCAGCAGTGGAAAAAACCCGGAATCCCCTGGCTGGCAGGTGTGCTTGGCGCCCTGATACTGCTGGGGCCCAGGAGTGCTGCCCAAGCCGAATTCCAGTGGCCAGGCCATTTCTCTTTCCCAGGGGGATCTCCCCTGGCTTTTCGGCTTGACGCCTACTGCCGCCAGCCACCGGAGGAAGTGGCGCGCAAGGCTCAACTGCGCCAGCGGGCTGCCCAGTCGGATGCGGCTTGGGCCGAATACACCCAAGTTTTAGCCGAACACCGCGCTGCCTTGCTCGCCTGCCGCAGCCGCCGTTGGCCGCAAGTCCAGGCCATTTGGGTGCGCCTGCATCCTTGTGATGCCAATCCGGGCGTGCTGGATCAGGTGTTCGACCAAGTGGTGAACCTAGGCTACAACCGCGTCTTTATCGAGACCCTGCACGACGGCCGCTCCATCTTGCCGGATGGGGCAGGAGGGATCTGGCCCAGCCTGCAGCCCAATGCCGATTTGCTGGACTTGGCTCTCAAGGCGGCGCGACGGCGGGGGCTTTCGGCTTATGCGTGGGTGTCTTCCCTCAATTTCGGCTACAGCTACGGTCAGCGCCCGGATCGCCAGTCCGTCTTGGCCCGCAACGGTCGTGGCCTTGCTACCCTCTTGGATCCGGCAGCAGCCCTCCCGGAAGATTTGGGTAGCCCCGATGAAGTGTTTGTGGATCCCTTTCACCCCCTGGCGCGACGGGATCTTGCCGAGCTCATCCGCCGGATCTTGCAGCGGCAGCCGGACGGAATCCTCTTCGACTACATTCGCTATCCCCGCGGCTCGGGGGCCTCAAGCCTAGCCACTAACGTCCGGGATCTGTGGATCCACGGGGAGGGGGCCCGACAGGCCTACCTGGACTTGGCAGAAAACCCAGCGGGGCGAGCCTTGCTGGAGCGTTACCTAAGGCAGGGCTACATTACCGTAGCGGATGTTCTCCACCTGGATGCCACCTATTCCGAAGAGCCGAGGTGGCGTCGGCCAGGGGATCCCAGGCCCAGCGCGACTGAGGAATGGGTATTTTCTCCAGAGCTATCGACCTGGGTTACCCGGAGCACAGCAAGCAAGAATTGGCAGGGAGAGCAGCATTCCACCCCTGCCCATTCAGGGAAGAGCAACTTGGCTCCCACTCCTTCTCCCACGCCCACCCCTCCTGCCGCCGTTCGCCAAGTACGCTGGCAGCAGCAGCTCTGGGAGCTCAGCGTTGAGTTCGCTCGCCAGGGGGTGCTCGATTACCTTCGACAAGCTGCCCAGCTCGTCTGGAAAAGGGGAATTCCAAGCGGGGCTGTCTTTTTCCCCGATGGCAACCTGAAGGTAGGGGAGGGGTTTGATGCTCGCCTCCAGCCTTGGGATCGCTTTGATCCAAACATGGAATGGCACCCCATGGCCTATGCCAAGTGCGAGGACAGCTCTTGTGTGGTCAAGCAAGTGGAGCGAGTTTTGGCTGTAGCTTCTCCCCAAACCTTTGTTTGTCCCGCTATTGCTGGGCTGTGGGGACAAGTGCAGCGAAACCGCCCCAGTCTAGAAACTCAGATGGCAGCCCTGGCCCGCCGCTTCCCGCAGTTGTCCTGCGTGAGTCACTTTTCCCTCTCCTGGATTGAACCGGAGCTGGAGCGCAGCCGCCGTACCTGCCAGCTTTAACGCCCGTACCAATCTAGGAGGCTGCTGTCTAAATCCTCGACTCAACCACTTGCTGCAACTGCTCCAGAAGCTCAGCCTCGGCAGCGGCGTCGTAGAGCCGTGAGCAAAGTAGCAGGCAGGCAGCTGCGGAAGATAGGCGCAGAGCTACAAAGTTGAGATTAGGACCAGAGCGTAGCGCTCGGCGTAGTCCATTAAAGCCTGAGCCGCAGACACAACGCTGTCCTGCACAGGGTGTGCCGGCGATTGGTCCGCGGTGGGCTTTGAAAACAAGGTAGAGACTTCTGGCCGGCTTAGCTCCAGGGATCCCAATTTTCGTGAAACTTACCTTCCAGGATGGCCTGGCGCATTTTCTGCATGTAGCGCACTAGCTCAGTGATGTTGTGGATAGAAAGCAGAGTGTAGCCCAGGAGCTCCCCTGCGCGGATGAGGTGACACAGGTAGGCGCGGCTAAAGTGGCGGCAGGTGTAGCAGGGACAGTCGGAATCAATGGGATCTAGGCTGCGGCGGTGTTCGGCATTCTTGATGTTCCAGCGTTTGCCCCGGCTGATTACCGTACCATGGCGAGCATAACGGGTGGGGATCACGCAGTCAAACAAATCCACTCCAGCAGCCACTGCGGCCCGTATCTCAGCATAGGTGCCCACCCCCATAAGGTAGCGAGGGCGATCTGCCGGCAGTAGAGGAGCTACCTGCCGCACCACGGCGTGCATCAGCTCCACTGGCTCTCCTACACTCACCCCGCCAATGGCATACCCCGGCAGATCCAACCGACAGACCTCTTCCACCGCCTGGTGGCGCAGCTCTGGGTAAACCCCTCCCTGGACAATGCCAAACAAGGCTTGATCTGAACGGCGATGGGCCTCTACACAGCGCTTCAGCCACTGATTGGTTCGCCGCACCGCTGCAGCTACCGCTTCTGGACTAGCAGGGTAGGGGGGACACTCATCAAAAGCCATGATGATGTCCGCGCCCAAGGCATTTTGGATTTGAATGGCAAGCTCAGGGGTAAAGCGAACCAGACGCCCGTCGTAGGGGGAGCGGAAGGTCACCCCTTCCTCGTCAATTTTGCGAATGGCGCTGAGGCTGAAGACCTGGAAACCCCCCGAGTCGGTGAGGATGGGGCCCGGCCAGCCCATAAAGTGGTGTAGCCCCCCTGCTTCTTGGATGATGCTCTCGCCAGGCTGCAGGTGGAGGTGGTAGGTGTTGCAGAGAAGGATGGGGGCACCTGTTTCCTTAAGCTGGGCAGGGGTGAGGGTCTTCACGTTGGCCAGAGTTCCCACCGGCATGAAGCAAGGGGTGGGAATTTCGCCGTGGGGGGTGATGAAATATCCCGCCCGCGCCTGCGTGTTGGGGCAGGTGCCCTCGCAAACAAAAGTAAAAGCCGCCAAAGTTAGCGCTCTGGATCCATTGCGTGCGCAGCCGAGCTTAGCATAAGAGTAGGATCCCTTTGCAGAACCTGCCTCTGCCCTTGACAGGGATCCCTTTTCTTGGGCAGACTTATAGATCGCTGCGGAACTGGCGGAATGGTAGACGCGCTAGATTCAGGTTCTAGTGGCAGCAATGCCATCGGGGTTCAAGTCCCCGGTTCCGCATCTAAGTACAGCTAAGATCTCTGGCTTCACCTCTACTTCCTCTTAGCGCGGATCACCTCTGTGTTTCCGGCAACAGCCAGCTCTATATTAGCTTCGGGAAAGGCAGGGCTGTTGGTACCCTTGTATCCCAGGCACATCCCGGTTTTCCAATCCCCCCAGTGCTACCCCCAAGGCACCATCAATGCTCAAGGCCTTTACCAGGCTATCTTGGAGCTTTTGCATAGCTAAAGCTATTCTCCTTTTGCCGAGCTTGTGGTATCATGCTAGGCCCTTTGTTAAAAAGTTTCAACCTGAAGTTCCCATACGAACGATAGGAAATAGCCTGGTCAAACGATAGGAAATAGCCTAGTCATCTTAACTAACACTATAGATTGGAGTTTATTCTATCAATCTTCCCTGGCTTTGACACCAGTACGAATGTCGAGACTGAGATCCGACCAGCTTTTTTCTCTTCTGCCTACAGCGGATCTGGATAGGTCAGGCCTGGGCCTGTAATTTTGCCTCGTCTGACGGAGCTGCTGAGCAGGGCGAGAATGCAGACAGCTCATCCAGCAGGAAGCGGGCTTGGAGAGCGGATCCCTGTAGCTTCCGGTAGAGAGGCTTGGAGGTTATGCTGGGGTTACTCTATTGACCTCCAAGCCCGGTGGTTGGGATCCCTTCCTGGCCTATGCCCAAAGCTCCCCTTCCTCCCAACGAAAAAGAGCGGCTGGCTGCCCTGCGGCAGTACCAGATTCTCGATACGGCACCTGAAACTGCCTTTGACGAGATCGTCCGCCTTGCCGCCCACATCTGCGGCACACCTATCTCTCTGGTGACTCTCATAGACGAGCATCGCCAGTGGTTTAAAGCCAAATTCGGCGTCGATGTGCAGGAGACTCCCCGGGATGTGGCCTTCTGCGCCCACGCCATCTTGTCTCCCCAAGAGCCGCTGGTGGTGCCGGATGCCACTCAGGATCCGCGCTTTGCCGACAACCCTTTTGTTACCCAAGAGCCGCACATCCGCTTCTACGCCGGCGTGCCCTTAGTAACTCCGGAAGGGCAGGCGTTGGGCACCCTCTGCGTTGTCGATTTCCAACCCCGGCAGCTCAGCCCGGAGCAACTGGATCAGCTCAAGGCCCTGGCCCATCAGGTGGTGGCCCAATTGGAGCTGCGCCGCACCTTGAGGGAGCTGGCTCGGACGCCTTTGCTGCCGAAGCCGGGCGACGTCAAACCTGCCCGTAAAAACCGCTTTCTCCTCAAGGTGACGGCCGGTTTTGGCCTAGCTGCCTTGCTTCTGGGCGGGATCACCTACTCAGCTCAGCGGAATGCCTCTCAACTGCCGCAACTGACAAGCCGAGTGGCCCACACTCTGAAAGCAATCCAAAGCTTGGAGGGATTGTTGGCGGAAACCTGCGCCGCCGAGGCCGGTCAATATGGTTATCTTCTGACCAATAATCCTCGCTATCTCAGTGAGTACCAAGCCAGCCTTGAAGCCACCTCCACCCATCTGCGCTTGTTGAAAGAGCTCACTGCTGACAACCCCCTGCAGCAAGAGCGCCTGAAGCGCCTAGAGCTGCTGCTGGAGCAACGGCTACGAGTCATCCAAGACTTGATCCGGCTGAGGGAGCAAGAGGGGCTACCTGCCGTTCAGGAAGCTCTAGAAAGCAGCGAAGGGCCAAGGTTAATTGAGCAAATTGTCGAGTTGATTCGGGTGCTGCAGCAGGAGGAGAATCGCCTTCTGAAGCAACGCAATCAGGAACTGCAGTTAACCTGGGTGAGAACCAATCTTGTTGCCCTGGGGGGGCTGATTTTCACTTACCTGGTTCTGAGCGCCGTTTACTTCCTCATCCGCCGGGAGACTGCCGAGCGGGAAAAGGCAGAGCGATCCCTTAGGCAAGAGCGGGACTTTACCAACGCAGTTATCGATACAGCAGGGGCGTTGGTAGTGGTCCTGGATCCGGAAGGGCGCATCCTGCGCTTTAACCGGGCCGCCGAGCAACTCTCTGGCTACTCGCTGGCGGAAGTCAGGGGCCGGCTACTGTGGGAGGTGGGTTTGATCCCAGCGGAGGATGTGCCTGGTGTAAAGCAGGCTTTTGAACAGCTCAGGGGCAATCCCTCCCTATTCCTGAACCGCCATGAAAACTTCTGGCGCACCAAGCAAGGGGCACTGCGGCTGATTGATTGGACCAGCACTGCCCTGGTCAGCGCCGATGGCAAGGTGGAGTTTGTCATAGGCACCGGTCTCGACATCACCGACCGCAAGCTGGCAGAGCTGGCCCTCAAAGAAAGCGAAGAGCGTTACCGGGATCTCTTTGAAAATGCCACTGATCTCATCCAAAGCGCGGATGCCGAAGGGCACTTTTTGTATGTCAACCGCGCCTGGAAAGAAACCCTGGGCTACGACGAAACTCAAATCCAGCAAATGAGGGTTTTCGACATCATCCACCCCGACTATCGGCAACACTGCCAGATGCTTTTTCAAAGGCTCATGGCAGGAGAGCTATTGGAAAACGTCGAGACGGCCTTTGTAACTGCTAACGGGGAAACGGTCTGGGTGGAGGGCAATGTCAACTGCCGCTTTGAAGATGGGGTGATGGTCGCCACGCGGGGCATCTTCCGCAACATCACCGAGCGCAAAAAAGCCGCCGAAGAGCTGGAGCGCCAGAGCCGGCGGGCTCAACTCCTGGCCGATCTGAGCTTAAAGATCCGCCAATCTTTGGATATTGCCGAGATCCTGGAAACGGCGGTAACAGAAATCCAAGCCCTGCTCAAAGCCGACCGAGTCTTGGTCTACCGCTTCCAGCCGGATGGTTCTGGGATCATCTCCAACGAGAAAACTCAGCCGGGGATCCCCTCCTTGATGGGAGAGGTGATCGAGGATCCCTGTTTTCAGGAAAAGTACGCCCAGCTCTACAGCCAGGGCCGGGTTTGCGCCGTCAGCAACGTGGAGACCGAAGGGCTGGAGCCCTGTTACCTGGAGCTGCTGCGAAAAATGCAGGTCAAGGCCAACCTGGTGGTGCCCCTATTGATGGAGCAGCGGCTGTGGGGGCTGTTGCTGGCTCACCAGTGCTCGGCACCCCGCCAGTGGCAGCCGTTTGAGATTGAGCTGTTGGCGCAACTGGCCAACCAAATCGGCATTGCCCTCACCCAAGCAGCCCTTTTGGAGCGGGAGAGAAAGCGCAGCCTCGAGCTAGAACAAGCCCGCAAAGCGGCAGAGCAAGCTGCCCAGGCCAAGAGCAGCTTCTTGGCCACCATGAGCCACGAGATCCGCACTCCCATGAACGCGGTGTTGGGGATGACGGGGCTGTTGCTGGAGACGCCCCTTACCCCAGAGCAGCGGGATTTTGTGGAGACTATCCGCGTCAGTGGCGACGCGCTGCTGACTCTCATCAACGACATCCTGGACTTCTCCAAATTGGAGGCCGGGGAAATGGAGCTGGAGATCCTGGATTTTGATCTCCGCTCGTGTCTAGAAGAGGTGGCAGATCTGTTTGCTGCCACTGCCCACGCCAAGGGCCTGGAGCTGGCAGTGCTCATGCCGCCGGAAGTGCCGCGCTATCTGCGGGGGGATGCGTCGCGCCTACGGCAAATCCTCAACAACTTGGTAAGCAATGCCATTAAGTTTACCCATCAAGGGGAGGTGGTCATCCAGGCCGAGCTGATGCAGGAAACAACCACCCACGTCCAGCTCCGGCTTTCGGTAAGGGATACAGGGATCGGGATCCCCAAGGAGGCCCAAGCCAAGCTGTTTCAGCCCTTTACCCAAGTGGATGCCTCCACCACCCGCAAGTACGGGGGCACAGGACTTGGCCTGGCCATTTGCAAGGAACTGACAGAGCTGATGGGGGGCAAGATCTTCCTAGAGAGCAAGGAGGGCCGCGGCAGCACCTTCAGCCTCGAGCTGACTCTGGAGCGACAGCCTTATGTGCATCAGCTTTCCCAGCCTGCTGTTCGCATCCCGGTGGATTTGCGGGGCAAGCGGCTGTTGGTGGTGGACGACAACGCCACCAATCGCAAGATCCTGCGGTCCCAAGCTACGGCTTGGGGAATGAGGGTGGAAGAAGCGGAGAACGCCTATCAGGCTATGGACAAGCTGCGCCAAGCCGTTCGGGAAGGCAGACCCTTCCCCCTAGCCGTTTTGGACATGCAGATGCCGGAGGTGGATGGGGAGACTCTGGGCCGTTGGATCAAAGCCGATCCGGAACTGTCCCAGACGCAACTGGTGATGATGACCTCCGTGGGACTGGGGGAGCACTCCCGCCGCGCCGCCGAGATGGGCTTTGCCGCCTACTTGGTTAAGCCGGTGAAGCAAAGCCGCCTGCAGGAAGCGTTGGTCATGGCGCTGGGCAAATCCTCTGGCCTGGCCACTTCGCTGCTATCCATGAGCACTGCCGCTTCCCAAAGTGCGCCCTCACCCAGCCGTCCCCAGCAATCCCTGCGCATCCTGCTGGCAGAAGACAACCCCGTCAACCAGAAGGTGGCCCTGCGCCAGCTCCAGAGCTTGGGCTACTTGGCGGATGTGGTGGCCAACGGCCAAGAAGTGTTGGATCTGCTGGAGCAAGTCAAGTACGACCTCGTTTTCATGGATTGCCAAATGCCAGTAATGGATGGCTACGAGGCCACGCGCCGTCTGCGCCAGCGGGAGCGGGGATCTGGCCACCACACCGTGGTGATTGCCCTAACGGCCAACGCTATGCACGAGGATCGGGAGCGCTGCCTGCAAGCAGGGATGGACGACTATCTCAGTAAGCCGGTGCTAAAGGAGGATTTGGAGAGAGTGATCAACTACTGGAGCCGCAAGATCGCCTCCTCCGCACTAGGAGCAGCCAATGGGCCTACCTCCGAGGTGGCTTCGCCCGCTCCGCCTTCTCCTAAGGATGCCAGCGGCAACTCTGATCCCACGCTGCCCTATCCCATCGACTCGGCTTACTTGGAGCGGGCTACGGGCGGCGACAGCCAGTTTCAGCGGGAGCTGCTGCAGGTGTTCGTCCAGGATTGCCAGAACCTGTTGCCGCGGCTGCGCCAAGCCGTTGCAGCGGGTAATGCTGAAGACTTGAGGAAAATTGCCCACCGCCTCAAGGGAGCCAGCGCTAACGTGGGGGCCCATGCCTTTTCTCAAGCAGCCCGCGAGCTCGAGCACCTGGGGGTGCAACTGGCCCAGCAGGGATCCCTGGACAGTGCTGCACCAGAATGGGCCAGGGCTTCCCAGGGCCTAGAGGAGCTGGAGCGCATCCTAGCCGACCTTTGCCAGTACTTGCAGAATTTGTAGGGGGTAGAGCCTTAGCAAAGCAAAAGCTCGGCTGCCAGCCGAGCAGAAAGGGTCTGTGCCAGGGCTTGGGATTACATCAGGCCGATTTGAGAGAGGATCCCTTGGCCCGTGAGCAGCTCGGTCAAAACGCCAATTACAAAGCCCAGCATCGCCAGCCGGCCATTCCATTTTTCGGCAAAGGGCGTAAAGCCAAACTTAGCTTCTTGGTTTTCCATGGCTGCAACTCCATCAGTAGGTGACATTCCCAATGTGGCTCAGATATTAAAAAGTGTCAAGTTTTGTGTCGAGAGCTAACAAGCCGCAGGCAGGGGATCCCTAGCTGCTTTTGACGGCAGTCCAGACAGCGTCAACCAGACGTAGCTGCTCCTGCGACAGCACTTTGAGGTACTTTAGCCTGGCAAAGGTCGTCTCATCGGGATAGATAGCTGAGTTTTGGCGATCCCGGGGGTTGATCCTGGGTAGGGCAGCAGCGTTGGGGGTGGCAAAGCGGTTGTAGTTGCTCAGTTGGGCGCCAATTTCCGGCTCCAGAATGAAGTTGATGAAGCGGTTGGCCAGCTCCGGGTTAGGAGCTTTGGCAGGGATAGCCATCACGTCAAGCCAAATGTGGGCGCCCTCGCGGGGGACAAAGTAGCCAATGTTGGGATTTTCTTCGGCAGCTTGCAGGACATCACCGCTGTAGACAACCGCCACATTGGCTGTCCCGGAGACCAGTTGATTTTTGCCGCCCACCCCGCCAATGAGACCGGCGCTGCGGCGTTTGGCTTGAATCAACAGCTCCTGAATCTGCTGCAGCTCTGCGGGAACGGTAGTACTGGGGTCAAAGCCCAGGTAGAAGGCGGCAGCCGCAAGCATAGAGCGCATCTCGTCGATCATCACAAAGGGGCCGTACTGCTGCTTAGGATCAAAGATCAGCCCCCAGGAACGCTCAAAGTTTTCCGGCAGGCGGTCTTTGCGGTAGCCAATGCCGGTGGTGCCCCACTGGTAGGGAACGGTGTAGGTGTTTTCTGGGTCAAAGGGCAAGCCGACAAACTTCTCGTCCAGGTTGCGGAGATTGGGAACGAGGTTTTTGTTGAGAGGCTGCAGCAGGCCCAGCTCCACCATGTTGGGCACAACGTAGTCGGTGGGCACGACAATGTCATACTGGCTGACGCCGCCCCCCCGCAGCTTGGCAATCATGTCCTCGTTGGACTCGTACACACTCACCACTACGCGGCTGTTAGTGGCTTTCTCAAAGGCCGTGAGAATGGCTGGGTCAATGTATTCCGACCAGATGTAGAGTTGGAGGGTTGGTTTTCGGGCAGCAGTTCCTAAGCGCCAAAAGAAAAGCAGGGCCAGTAGACAGCAGAGCAAAGCAACGGCCGTGGCAATTCTCTTTTTCATGGGCATTTTCAAACCTAGTGGAGCTGGACGTCGCCCTTACACCTAGCCCTGGATCTGGAGCGATCCTGTCCAGCCAACTGCGGTTCAAACCCCTGCTCTAGCCTACCACCTGGACTTCCCCGTTGCTGTTCTCCCCAACCAAGAAGAGCAACTGATATAGCCGCTGCTGCTCGGCAGGGTTACAGTAACGCTGTTGCTGCGTGGGCCAATCTTGGAGAGCCAGCTTCTGTTGTTCCTGCAGCCAGTTCTGCAAGCTTGAGTCGGCAGGTAGCTGGGCCTGGAGAACTTGCAAGTCGTTAAAGCGGCCCAACTGTTCCTGCAGACGCTTGAGGGCCTTCACCCAGCTTTGGAGGGTCTCTCCGTAGAAGGGGGCAAAAAACTCTAGCTGGTAGCGCAGGCGTTTGGTGGCTTTGCGCAGGTCATGCAGTTGTTCAGCCTGAGCTTCGGTTTCGGGGAAGGCCGGGATCCGCCAACCCGGCTGCAGGAACCACGCCGCCACTAGCGGCGCCAAAAGATGGGGCAAGCTCTCCTGCACAGGAAGCTGGGCCGCAGGCTGGTAGCGAGGAGAAACCAGCCACTCTTCGCAAGCAGCCTGGAACTTCAGGAAGTCCTCCTCTGCCAGAATGCGGCGGGAGTGTTTCTCGGCTTGAGCTTGGCGCCGCTGCAGCTTTTCCTTCAGCTCCTCTAGCTCCGCCTGCTGGTCTGCCGGGATCCCTTGCCAACAGGGTTCGTGGAGGATTTCTAGCAACACGTCCAGATCCCGCTGCTGGCCCAGCGTCTTGATCAACTTTCGCAAACGTTTGGGCCTGAGCGGCTTGGGCAGGCGCAGGGATCCCTGAAACACTTCCGCCCAGGTGCCGATGCGGCGCAAGCTCACCCGGATCTGATGAAGGGATTCTGCCGCCTCCGGGTGGTGCTTGAGCACTCTCCCCACATGCTTCTGCAGCCGCTGCCATTGCTGGCTCAGCAGTTGGTGGGCCAAAGCAGCTAGCGGGGGCAAGCTTGAAGACGAGAGCAAGAGTGACTCCGAGGACTCCGTCTTGCCGAGGCTCTCAGTTTTCGATTCAGCAGCAATGATGTCCACCGCGAGTCTCCCCTACCCACGACAACAACTCCAAAGAGCGGCAAACCCCCCTGCCCTAACCTACCTAGACTAGCTTGAGCCGCCCCCTGCTCCCCCCTTTTTAACCAAATCTTAACCTTTATCCCTGGGACAGCGTCTAGGGCCTTGGGACTGCTGTCAGCAGGCGAGGCTTGACCACCGACCAGATGCGGGCAGCCACCTCCAAGGGGGATCCCTCGGCGTCAATGCGGACAATCCGCTGCGGCTCAGCAGCGGCCAGAGCTTGGAAGCCTTGGTGGACGCGGCGGTGAAACTCCAGGCGCTCCTGTTCGAGCCTGTCGGCAAGCCCGGTTCGCGTCAGCGGGCCGGAGGCCTTTCTCGCTAGCCCCACCTCTGGCGGGAGATCCAGCCATAGGGTAAGATGCGGCTGCAGACCGCCAGTGGCCAAGTGGTTAAGCTGGCGAACCTGCTGCAAATCCAGCCCCCGCCCGTAGCCCTGGTAGGCCAGGGTGGAATCGGTGAAGCGATCGCAAACCACCACCTGGCCGGCTGCCAAAGCGGGAAGGATACACTTTTGCACATGCTCAGCCCGGTCTGCCGCGTACAGAAACAACTCAGCCAGCGGCGTCAGGGGATCCCCATGCAACAAGATCTCCCGCAGCGCCCGGCCCAGCGCCGTCCCTCCCGGCTCGCGGGTACACAGACAGGGATAGCCCGCCTGGCGAAGCTGCTGCGCAAGCAGGGCCTGCTGGGTAGTTTTACCTACCCCCTCCCCACCTTCTAGGGTGATGAACACTTCCCCATCCCTGGCCGAAGGACTAGCGCAGCTCAAGCTGCGGCTGCAAGTCAAAGGAGTGGCCTGGCACCATCACGTACACATCGGGGATGTTGGTGGGCTGCAGGTTTTGCAGGGCCAGCCCTTCGAGGTTGGAACGCAAGGCGTTGTTGATAGTGGTTTCCAGTTGGGACAAAACCTGCGCCTCGTCGCCTTGGGCAGCCAAGCCGGGAAACTGGCTGTAGAGGGCGCGGGCCAAGCTGCTGGCCAAGGGAAGCTGGATGAGGGTGAGGTTGGATCCCCCCAGTTGGGGGCCCAGGGTGTTGGCCCGTCCGCGAATGCCCAAGGCCTGCAGGGCATTGGCCGTTTGGCTGACGGGAATGGTGCAGGTATCCACTTTGTAGATGGGCACCGAGGCCACGGTGAGGGCAGAGACACTGGTGAGTTGGACCACGGTAAAGGAGGCGGTGCCGTTGTAGGCAAAGCAAAAATCCCGAAAAGCCGCCGGCACATTGGCAGCGCGAATGGGGCGCTCATCGTCAAAGCCGCCCGACTCGGCAAAGATGTTGCGGATGGCAAACCCTCCGAAAAAAGCCAGCAGGGCCACCACCAGCAAAGCCGTCAGATCCGAGGAGGAGATCCCCCCTGAAGATCTGCCGCTGCGGCCTCCCCCTCCATATCCTCCTCTTCCTCCGTAGCTGGAGGTGGAGCCATAGTCACCCCCGTAGGAGCTGGCATAGGCGGAAGAGCGGGCGGATCCCTCAAAGCCCCGGTTGCTAGAGACAAGGCGCCGGGGAACCAAGGCTTGTCCAGCAGGGCCGGCCCGAGAGGACGCCGTCCCCCTAATGCGATCAGCAGCCCGCGAAGATCCAGCAGCAGCTTCTCGGCCTGAGGTGGCCCTCTCTTTAGCCTCCTCCGCTGGCAGCGCGCGCCCGGCAAGGGGAGCGGCGGACGCCTTCCCGTCGTTCTGGGCCTCTTCATCCTCCAGCCAGTCTTCCGCACTTTCCTCAGAGGGGCCAGGACCTTCCTCCGGCAGGGGAGGTGGGGAACGCCGGCCTTGGGACTCCGAGCTGCTGGGAGCAGAGGCATTCCCTTGGCCGCTAGCAGCCGTTGCGTCTGGAAAACGGTTTGGATCGCGCTCCTCAGAGAAGGTCATTTTTCAGGCTCCCAACGCAAGACTGGCACTCCCATCTTCCTAGACCGAGTTGGACTTGCAGCCCTTTCTCCAAGCTAGCCTAGACGGCGCTCCAGGGTAAGCAACTGCTCCTTGAGAGCCCTCAGGGCCCGGCCGCGGTGGCTGACGGCTTCTTTTTGCGTTGGGCTCATCTCAGCAAAAGTCAGCCCCACCTCTGGCACCCAGAAGAGCGGGTCGTAGCCAAACCCCCCCTCTCCCCGGGGCTGGGTCAAGATTTCCCCGTGGCAGAGACCCTCTACCAATGCCTGCACCTGGCCCTGGGGATCCACTACAGCGATGGCGCAGTGGAAGGTAGCTTGGCGGTTGGAGATCCCTTCCATCTCCCGCAGCAGTCGCTGAATGCGGGCGGCATCGTCAGGGGCATAGCGGGCCGAATGAACCCCAGGGGCACCCCCCAGGGCTGCCACCGCCAGGCCAGAGTCATCGGCAATGGCCCACTCCCCCAGAGCCGTTGCTACGGCCTTGGCTTTGAGAAGGGCATTTTCGACAAACGTGCTGCCGCTTTCCTCTACTTCTATCGCTGCCGGCAGGGGACGCAACTCCCACCGGGGAGCATGGGCCTGGAAAAAGGCGTGGAACTCCCGCCATTTACCGGGGTTGCTGCTGGCCAGAACTAGGGAACGGGGCATGGGGAGTGAAACTCATCTGGCTCCGCTATCTTAGCCGAGCGCTTGGCTGCAATCTGCAGGGCTACCCTCTCTGGCCGTTAAGCCCGCGCTCTCTGCTTCTCAGTGGATCTCCAAAAGCATGTTGTGCAAGGCTGTGTTGATGACGAGGGTAGATCCCCACCGTTCTACCTTTCCCCCATCCCAGTGCATGTGGCCGCAGATGTAGTAGCGCGGCTGGAGCAGATCCAAAAGGGGACGCAGAGTAGGCATGCGGCGGTGGTACCACTTGCCCCCTTCGTCCAACAAGCCCCGCGGCGGCGCGTGGCTAAGCAGCAGGTCAATGCGATGCGGCAGTTGGCTGTAAAGGGCAAGTAGCTCTTGCAGGTGACTGCGGGTAAGCGTCCAGCTCCAGCCGCAGGGAGGCGTCCAGGGCACTGCCAGCACCTGCAGCCCTAGCCACTCAAAGCAACAGGACTGGGTAATGGCCCGTCCCCAATTGCCGGCAAAGGCATCCAACACCGCGGCGGCTGGGTCATGGTTGCCGGGCAAAAAGAGCCAGGGCTTGCCTAGCCCGTCCACTGCCGCCAGGAAAGACTGCAGCTGGGCTACCTCGGCTGGGGCTGCCGGATGAAAGCCTTGGGTGGCGTTGCGGGAGGGCTTGCCGGCCTTGGAGCAGAAGTCGCCGCAGTTGATGTAGCCATCCACCTGCGGCAGATAGGCCAGGGCCTGCCGGATCAGCCGGTCGTTGCCGTGGTAGTCAGAGCCAAGCAGCAGTTTAAGCCCCATAGCGCAGCAGCGGCGTTGGGGATCCCTGAAGCAGAGCGGCCACTTGCTCCCAGGAGCTGCGGTACCAGGCCCGTTGGGCCTCCAGCTCTTCTTCCAGGGATCCCGTTGGACCAAACTCAGGGCAAGCATGCCCCAACGAACGCAGGCCCGCCACCAGGAGCGCTGGCGACAGCCACCACTGCTGGCCTAGGCGCAACAGATCCACCTGGGGATAGGTTTGCAGGTAGTGGCGCAGTTGCCGTTGTAGGGTGGCCGCGGAGGGTAGGGGCACGGTCTGCTGATGCACGGCAATGAGCGGCGCTTCGCCAGAAAGGCAGTGGAGCAGCCACTTGAGGTGCTCCAAAGAGGGGGGCCAGCTCCACAGCCACAATTGGTCGTAGCGGCGGCCCGCCTGGGGGCGGTCGTAGTCAAGAGTCAGCGGAGAGCGCCGCTCAGGTGCCAGAACCAAGGTGGGACGGCGAAAGCCGTAGAAGAGGATGGTTCCCTGCGCCTGGGGCAGGAGGTCAGAAAAGCGATCCACAACCTGCCACCGCAGCGGTCGGATGAGAGGCGGAGCAGGGCGGTAGAGAAGAAGGGGGGAGAGATCCCTTCTCTGTTGGGAGGGGGAGGATTTTCCGGGACTAGCCGCTTGGGCAGGCCGGATCCCGAGAATTTCCAGCTCTAGTTGGGTCTCGTCTTCCCACCGCTTGGCTTTGAGGGTGTAGGCAACATCAATCCGCTCGGGCAGGGGATAGGCTGCGGCCCCTCGCCAGACAGTGGCCCAGAGGGGACGGCGGCGGGCCCTGGCTCCCAGGGGAGAGCGGCAGGACTCAGGGGGATCCTGCAGCAGCAGCTTCAAGTGACTGGGGGCATTCTCGGCTGAGGAAACACCGCCCACAGCCCCAGGTCGGGGGCCAAATCGCTGCTGTTGCAACACCTGCAGGTTGCGGCTACAGAAGACCGGCTCCGGGTTGCCGATACCGCAGGGCTGGAGGCGCTGCAACTCTTGATAGAGGTCAAGAGTGAGGTCAGCTAGCGCCACCTCCAGGTCAATCTGCACCAGGGGCCGGATTTGTTCTGGCTGCAGGCGCTGTTGGGCCAATTGCCGCAGCCGCTTTTCCAAAAGGGGCCAGTTCTCTGCTTTTAGGCTAAAGCCGCCGGCGGCTGGGTGGCCGCCATGCTTAGTAAACAGATCTTTGCAGAACTCCAGGGCCTGGAACACGTCGAACTCCGGGATCCCCTGCCGCGCCGAGCCAGTAATCTCCCCCTGGCGCGACTGGCTGCCGATAAATACTGGACAGCCAAAGCGCTCCGCCAGCCGCGCGGCCACCAGGCCAATGACCCCTTTGTGCCAGCGCTGCTGGGGGGTTCCCAAAAGGATTAACACCCGCTCCTGCGGCAGATCCCACCCTCGTTGGGCAATCTGCTCCAAAGCCTCGGCCTCGATGCGGCTGCACATCTCCTGCCGCACCTGGTTGAGGCGTTCACAGCGGCGGGCAAGTTTCTCCGCCTGCTGGGGATCGTCGGTGGTCAGCAGTTGAATCCCCATTGCCGGTTGGCCAATTCGCCCAATGGCGTTGATGCGGGGCCCCAAGCCAAACCCTACCCACTCTGGCCGCAGCTCCTCTGTGGATCCCGTCATTCCCATCACCGCCAAGAGGGCGCGGATCCCGGCCACCTGGGAAGTGGGCAAAAGGGCTAGCCCCTGCTGCACCCAGAGGCGGTTTACCCCTGTCAGAGGGGCCAAATCGGCAATGGTGCCCACTGTACACAGCTCCAGCGCCACTCGCCCTAGCCGTTCATCGCCGCGGCGCTCCGCCAAGGCCTGGGCCAGTAGGTAGGCCACCCCCACCCCGGCCATTCCCCGGTAGGGAGACGACTCTGGGAGCTGCTTGGGGTTGAGGATGGCGTCGGCAGGGGGCAATTGGGAGGGCAGATCGTGGTGATCGGTCACGATCACCGCCAGCCCCAGCTCTTTGGCTAAACGGATGGGCTCGTGGGCAGCGATGCCGTTGTCTACGGTGAGGATAAGGCGCACCCCTTCGCGGTGCAGCTCCTGCACCATGCGGCTGTTGAGACCATAGCCCTCCGTAAGGCGGCTGGGAATGCGGTAAACCACCGGCGTGCCCCGCAGCGCCCGCAGCAGCAGGGCTGTGCTGGTCATGCCGTCGGCATCGTAGTCGCCGCAGATGGCGATGGGCTCCTGCCGGCGCAGGGCTTTCTCCAACAGCTCCACCGCCAGGGGCAGGTCGGCGAAGTCCCGGCTGGGCGGCGGCAAGCAGGAGGGATCCGGCTGCAGGTAGTGGCGAACCTCGGCAGGGCTGCGGAGGCCGCGGTTGAGCAGGATCTGAGCCAGCAGAGGCGAAATCCCCACCGCCTCCGCCAACTGGCGCGCCCTTGGCTGGTCCTCAGGCTGGAATAGCCAGCGCTGCTCGAGGATTGCCGCCATCGCCGGAGTTAGATAGCCAAATGGCAGTGCTACAGTGAGCCTAGAGATCCTTTTTGAGCTTACTCCAAAACGCTACTCCGCTGGCTGGCTGCCGATGTACTCTCTCCTACTTACCTACAGCCTTAACCCCCTGAGGGGACTGAAGCTGCTGGTTCGATCCTCTGAGCAGGCGTCCCTGGGGAATTTGGCGCGTCAGCTCTGGAGATCCCGGCAAGGGGGGCCGCGTCTTCAGATTGCGCTAGGCCGCCTGGTGCCCGAGCAAACCCAGCCCCTTTCCCCATGGGAGGTGCTGCTGCACTCGCAGTTTTTCATCGCCCTTGAAGCTACCTGGCCGGATCCCTCTCTGCCAGCTCTTCCTTCTAGCCAGGGATCCGCCATTCAGCTTGCCCGCTACACGGAAGGCTCCCAACCCTACAAGACTGAGATCATTCGCTTTTCCCTGGGAGGATCCCCTGCCCCTGCTGCCCCGCGTCGCTACAGCTACCGTCGCCGTCGCTTCTAGGGAGTGCAGGCAGCAAGCGTTGCCAAATCCTCCTCACTATACTGGAGGTAGACCTCATTGCGCTTCTCCTGTGAACGCTGGGCTGCGCCACTGCCGCCAAAGGAGAGACCGACAGTGGGCTAGGTGGCGGGGAGAGACTAGTCTCTTGCCTAGCAGGGCTTGGCCAAGGCTGACAATGGCGGCTTGGTGGGGCAGCTCCCTGGTGGCTAGTCTCCTTGCCTTGCCGCCTGCCTTTGCCCTAATCCGTTACCAAGTCCATGTCCTGGCTGAGCGACCAGAAGCCTTAGCTCAGGTGCGCAGGCAGGTGCCGGATGCCTATTTTGTGCAGGGGGATGGCCAGGTCTTCATTCTGGCGGGAACGTTTGTCAACCGCAGCCACGCCCAACGCCGCCAGGCCGAGTTGGAACAGCTAGGGCTGCCCGTGCGGGTGGTGAGCCGCCAAGACAGGGATCCACCCCTGCCGCCGGCCTTTCTTGCCCCGCCAACGGCTCCTCCTTTCGACCCGCAGCGGCCTTTTGCCACCCAAGTGCCCAACCCCAGCAGAGATCCACGGCTGGAGGAGCGGGTACGCCGCTTCTTTCCCCAGGCTATAGAGGTGCGTTACCGCGGCCAGCCTGCCCTACAGACGGGGACTTTCTCTCGCCTATCACTGGCGCAGGAACAGGCCCGTTGGCTGACTGCTCAGGGCTTGCCGGCAGTGGTCGTGTCGCTGGCAGAAGAGAATGCCGCTTCACCGCCGCCTGCCCAAGGGGAACGCTATTGGGTGTTGGTGGCCGATCCCAGCGGCGAAAAATTGGCTGCTTTGGAGCACCTGCTGCCGGGATCCCTGCCCCTAATCTACGACAGCCGGCGGGTTGTGCGCACCGGCGGCTTTGCCGATCTGGCAACGGCCAGCGAGCAAGTGCGTTACCTAGCTAGCCACGGCTACGAGGCAGGGATCTTTCCCGCTGACCTGCGCCGCTCCCAACCTATCCTGGTTCGGGATTCTCCTCCATCCCTGCCTGCGGCTAGCTCGGCCGGGTTTTGGGTGGTGGTTCAGGCTGGCGAAGAGGCGCTGCCCAAGGTGCGGCAGTTTGCGCCCGATGCCTTTGTGCGCGGCTCAGTGATTCAGGTGGGCACCTACCGGCAGCGGGCCAATGCCGAACGGGCGCGGCGCAGCCTAGCCGAGGCGGGGTTTGATGCCCGCATTTTGCCGGTGAAGTAAATGCTCCCCCTTCAGGCCTGCCGTGCCGTGAGAGGGAGACAGGGGTGGAGTCCTAGCGAGCCTGCTTGGCCTGTTGCAGCGTTTTCTCAAACACTTCCAAAGGCTGAGCCCCCGAGAAGGCAATGCCGTTCAAGATGAAATGGGGGGTACCGCTGATGCCCAGTTGAGAGGCCAGATCCATGTCTCGCTGTACAGCCCGCTCTGCCGCCCGGCTGCGCCGATCCCGATTGAACTTCTCCACGTTCAAGCCCAGCTTTTGGGCTGTAGCTACGTAAAACTCCTCCCCTAGCTGGGACTGATTGGCAAACAGCTCGTCGTGGAACTCCCAAAACTTGCCCTGGCGGTGAGCAGCCCAAGCGGCGCGCGCTGCCGCCATCGCCTCAGGGTGAATGCTGGTCAAGGGCAGGTGCTTGTACACCAAGGTTACCTCGTCCCCATGTCTAGCTATGAACTCCTTCAGAGTCTGATGGGCACGGGCACAGAAGGGACACTGAAAGTCGGAAAACTCCACCAACACCAGCCGCAAGGACTCGGAGCCGGTTCTGGGGGAATCGCCAATGACAGCGCGGGGGTTCTGCCGCAACTGCCGGCCAAACTCTTCTGCTAGCTTCTGCTGTTGCCGCTGCTGCTCTTCATACTGCCGCTGCTGGTACTCCTGCACGGCCTCCAGGATCACCTGCGGATTCTTGCGGATGATCTCCAGCACCTGCTTCTCCAGGTCTGCCGGAGCTGCAAAGACAACAGGTGCTGTGCCGCTCATTCCCAGCCAAACTAGGAGCATGCCGAGCAGGCCGAGCTTGGCCAGCCCTTGTCCCCACCTGCCAAAAGCCCTCGCCAGACTTCCCATCCCAACTCCCCCTCGAGTACAAGCTTTTATTAGGCTAAGCCCAGGCGGCAGCCCTGTCTACCACCCCTTCGGGGGGTTAGGAGTGGGTGGCTTGCAAAAGCTGCTCCTTGATCCGCTGCAACTGGCTGGCCCAGCGGGGATCCGGCTCAACAGCCTCTTTTGCCTCAGGGCCCGCCTTGACACGCTGGCGCTGCTTCTTGCCTGAAGTAGACTTCTCCCCTGCTGTTTTGGAACCTTTGGCCGGTTCCCGGGCGGAGTCCTTGGCGGGGGAAGGGGAGACTGCTGCTTTGGCTTCGGCACCTTCCCGTTTCTCGCGCGGCTGGGCAAGTTCAATGCGCAAGTTGACGTCGCCAAAGCTGTGGCCGTTGAATTTCTCGATATACTGCTGCGCCTGTTCCTCAGTGCTTACCGTAACAAAACCAAAGCCGCGGCACTTGCCGGTCTTCCGATCCCGAATGACCTTGGTGGAAATGACCTCACCTGCAGATCTGAAGAGCTTCTCCAGGGCCTCGCGATCTACCTCTGCCGGCAGATTTCCAACGTACAGACGAACGGGCATAAGACCGTGAAGCTCCTTAGCGAGAGGACAGAAATCCAGCCTGCACAGGGCCAATCCAGAAGCACCGCATAAGGCCACCTTTTAAAAATTTACCTCAACTTTTAGCCAAAAAAGTTAAGACAACCCAGCTGGTCAAGGGGATCCCTTCTAGGCTAAGCCGGTAACGTTTAAGCGATCCCGATGCAGGAAGGGACGGGCCTGAGGGCCGGTATAGTCAGCTACAAGATGGCCTCGCCCCCGCAGTTGGTAGCGGTAGGTTACTAGGCCTTCCAAGCCTACCGGGCCCCGGGGTGGCAGCTTTTGGGTGCTAATGCCCACTTCTGCCCCAAAGCCGTAGCGAAAGCCATCGGCAAAGCGGGTGGAGGCGTTGTGAAAGACCCCTGCTGCGTCCACTTCGTCGAGAAAGCGCTGGGCAGCGACGGCATCTTCGGTCACGATGGCCTCGGTGTGCCGGGATCCGTACTGTTGGATGTGGGCAATGGCCTCGTCGAGGGAATCCACCATTTTAATGGCTAGAATCAAGTCGGCGTACTCAGTGCTCCAGTCAGCTTCAGTGGCCGGGATCAGATCGGGCACCAGCTCGCGGCAGCGGGGATCCCCGCGCAACTCTACCCCTTTCTCGCGCAGCGCTTGCACGGCCAGAGGCAAGAACCGGGGAGCAATCTCTGCATGGACTAATAGGGTCTCGATAGCGTTGCAGGCGGCAGGGTACTGGGTTTTGCTATCTAGGGTTAGCCTCACCG
This sequence comes from Synechococcus sp. W65.1, assembly GCF_047461615.1. NCBI lineage: Bacteria > Bacillati > Cyanobacteriota > Cyanophyceae > Synechococcales > Synechococcaceae > Synechococcus > Synechococcus sp. W65.1. Next base: position 27,897 of record NZ_JANSHI010000022.1, read on the forward strand.
CCATGTCCACATCAGCAGCCCGATCCACGTACAGGTGGCACAGCCCATCCGCATGGCCCAGAACCGGGATGCGGGTATTCTCCATAATGTAGCGGACAAAGCTGCTGGAGCCGCGGGGAATGATTAGGTCCACCAGACCTTCCAGTTGCAGCAGCTCTTTAATCTCCTCGCGACGGGTGAGCAACTGCAAAGATTCCCTAGGAAAGTCGGGAACTTGCCGCAGCCCCGCCTGCAGCGCGGCCATCAACGCTTGGCAGGAGCAGAGCGCCTCCGATCCGCCTTTAAGCAGGACGCTGTTGCCCGTCTTTACTGCTAGGGCAGCAATTTGCACCAGAGCGTCGGGCCGCGACTCAAAGATGACGCCTAGTACTCCCAGGGGATAGGTGCGCCGCTCCAGCACCAGCCCCTCGTCCAGCTCGCGGATGAGGAGGGATCGCCCTACCGGGTCGGGCAGCCGCCTCACCTGCTGGACTCCAGCTACCATCTCCGCCAACTTGTGGGCATCCAACTTTAGGCGGGCATAGGCCGCAGCCGACAACTCCCCCCTTTTAACCTGCTCCGCTGCCCGCTCCAGATCTTCCCGATTGGCCGCTAGGATGGCCTCTTGCTGTTCCAGCAAAGCTGTGGCCATGGCCTCGAGAGCCGCATCCCGAACCTCAGTGGGCAAGGTGGCTGTGCGCTGGGCGGCAGCTCGAGCCGTCTGCACCTGAACTAGCAGGGAGGAGTTGGCAGTTCTTGCAGGAGCTCCAGGAGACATGGGCAGAGAGGCAACAAAACCCAACCCAAGAGACTACAAAAAGTTGCAATCTAATGGGATCCTGGGAGCAGCCTTGCCAGAATCCCTATGCTAGCTTGGGCAAAACTGGGCAGTCCTCTCAGCAGCCTATCAGAATTTGGACGCTGCTAGCTGCCCCTAGAGGAGCCTAGTCTGGCAAAACCCAGCCCATCTTCAACCAGTACCGTGTTTTCCAGGAGAGCCGATGAGAAAACGTGGGTTTGTGGTGAGTGCAACGGCTGCCGTGGTTACAGCCGTGTCGTTGGTTGGCGTGCAGCTATCCATGCCAGGTTGGGCGGGGTTTCGCCGGGATCCCAAAGAAGTGGTGGACGAAGTTTGGCAGATTGTCAATCGGGAGTACGTCGATCCTTCCTTTAACTCCGTCGACTGGGAAGCGGTGCGCCGCGAGCTGCTCAGTAGAGAATATGCCACCCGCGAGGAGGCCTACAAGGCCATTCGCGAGGCCCTTAAGAAGCTCAACGATCCCTACACCCGCTTCTTGGATCCGGAGCAGTTTGCCAGCATGCAGATCGAGACCTCGGGGGAGCTGACCGGCGTGGGGATCACGCTGGGTGTGGATCAGGAGACCAATGAGCTGGTTGTGATCTCGCCAATTGAGGGATCCCCTGCCGATCGCGCTGGGATCAAGTCCAAGGACGTTATCGTGCGTATTGACGACAGATCCACCGAGGGCATGGACACCAATACTGCCGTCAGCCTCATTCGCGGTGAGCCAGGCACCCGGGTACGGCTAACCATTCGCCGCGAGGGAGAAGGGCTGAAGGTGTTTGACTTGGTGCGGGAGAGAATTGAGCTAGCTACAGTACGCCACGAGGCTCGCAAAGAAAATGGCCTGCTCATCGGCTATATCCGCATCACCCAGTTTTCCGGCAACGCCGCCGAAAAGGTGCGCCAGGCCATTCGCGACCTGGAAAAACAAGGGGTGGCTGCCTACGTGCTGGATCTACGGGCCAATCCTGGGGGGCTGCTCCACGCCAGTGCCGAAATTGCGCGCCTGTGGATCAATCGAGGGAGCATTGTCTCGACGGTGAATCGGCAAGGGGAGCAGGATCGCCTTGTGGCCAACAACAGCGCCCTCACCGATAAGCCTTTGGCCGTCTTGGTGGATGGGGGTTCTGCCAGCGCCAGCGAGATCCTCTCCGGCGCCTTGCAAGATAACCGGCGCGCTGTGATCGTTGGCACGCAAACCTTTGGCAAGGGCCTGGTGCAGTCGGTGCATCCCCTCTCCGACGGGTCGGGGTTGGCAGTCACCATTGCCCGCTACCGCACTCCCAAGGGCACCGAGATTGACCACAAGGGTATCACTCCCGACATTGTGGTGGAGCTGTCGGAGGCAGATCTGAAGCGCCTCAGCAAGAACCGCGAACTGGTAGCCACTGCCGCTGATCCGCAGTATGCGGCTGCTATTCGCGCCCTCCAGGCCCAAATTGCAGCCCGCCGGCAACAGGCTTCCAGCGTCGTTCGTTCCTCTTCTCGGTAGGCGGTGCTAACCCTAGGTGGGAAAGGCTTTATCGTCGGCAGGCAGGGTAGGCGAGGATGGCAGGATCCATGAATTTGAACTTGGCCGGACGGGATCTGCTCAAACTCAGCGACCTGAGCCCGGCGGAGCTGGCGGCCTTGCTGGCCCAAGCGGCGGAGCTGAAGCGGGATCCCTACCGGGCAGACCTGCGGGGTCGAGTGCTGGGACTGCTATTTCAGAAGGCTTCCACCCGTACCCGGGTTAGCTTTACCGTTGCCATGGCCCAGTGCGGGGGCAGCACCCTGGACTTGGTGCCAGCGGCAATGCAAATAAGCCGCGGCGAGCCCCTGTCGGATACAGCCCGCGTCCTCTCCCGCTACTTGGACGCCATTGCCATCCGCACCTACGACCAGCGGGAGCTGGAGCTCTTTGCCGAGTATGCCGAGATCCCCGTGATCAACGCCCTCACGGATCAGTTTCACCCCTGCCAAGTTTTGGCCGATCTGCTCACCATTCAAGAGAACTTCGGGCAACTGGCAGGCCTGACCTTGGCCTATTGTGGCGACGGCAACAATGTTGCCCATTCCCTCCTGCTGGGCTGTGCTCTAAGCGGGATCCACATCCGCGTTGCCACACCCCCTGGCTACGAGCCGGATGCGGCAGTGGTGGCAGAAGCGCAGGCCTTGGCCCAGGGATCGCAGGTGCTGGTTTTGCGGGATCCCTACGAAGCCGTTGCGGGAGCCCAGGTGGTCTATACCGACGTCTGGGCCAGCATGGGCCAAGAGGATCAGGCGGCAGCCCGCAAAGCCCACTTCCTGCCCTACCAGGTCAATGCCGAGCTCATGAAACACGCAGATCCGGAGGCGATTGTGCTCCACTGCCTGCCCGCCCACCGGGAGGAGGAGATTACTGCCGAGGTTTTGGAGGGATCCCAGTCCCGCGTTTGGGATCAGGCGGAAAATCGCCTTCACGTGCAAAAGGCGCTGCTAATCCAACTGCTGGGAGCAGGGTGAGGATCCTCACCCCCGGCTCGAAGAGAGGGTCAGCGGTTGTTGGGGCGGCGGGCAGCGATCGCCAGGCTGACGTTGGGCAGCTGCTGCAGAGCATCCATGACCTCCACCACCTTGCCGTGGGAGAGGGCCAAGTCAGCGTTGATGACCACTAAGCGCCGCCCTTCAGCCGGCTTCTCGGCCAGAATGCGTTCCACCGTGGGGATCAGGGCACCAAGATTGGCAATTTTCTGCCGGTTGACAGCAATTTGGCCTTCGGCCGTGATGCTCACGGTAACGTCTGGCTGACGGCGGGCTTGGGCTGTGGAGGCCTCTGGCAAATTGACATCGAGCGCCTCTGAGCGGGTAAGCACCAGGCTGGCGATGACGAAAAACACCAAGATCGAGAAGATGACATCGATTAAGGGCACGATGTTGATCTCGGCGGGTCTGAAGTTCTCTTCTGGAATGCGCATAGGCTAGGAGGGCTCAAGCGGGGAGTAGGGAGGAAGAGTGGAGCTGGGGCCGGGCTTGGCGTAGGAATACTGGGGAAGCTGCTGGGCTTGCATCTCTAGCCGCTGCCGATGCAGCAACTCCAGCTCGCCGCCGTACTCCTGGATCTTGGAGAGTTGCCGCAGGTACAGAGAGCGAAAGACATTGGAGATCAGCAAGGTGGGAATAGCCACAATCAACCCGAAAGCCGTCGAGTAGAGGGCTTCGGCGATGCCTTGTCCCACCCCCTGTGTATTGGTGCCGCCAATATCCCCCAGTTGGATGGAGCTGAGGATTTGGATGATGCCGGTAACCGTGCCCAAGAGGCCCAGGAAGGGAGCAACGGTAATCACCGTGTCAAAGAGAGTGTTGAAGCGCTTTAATAGCGGCACTTCGGCTGCCAGGGCTGTCTCAAGGGCCAGTTTAAAATCCTCAGGGCTGGCTTCGTTGAGCTCCAGGGCAGCCAAAAAGATGCGCGCAATGGGCAGGTCGGCATTTTGCTCCAGCAGGTACTGGGCGGCCCTGGGGTTGCGGCGGTACTGGCTGAGGGCTTGCCGCACCACCTCCTCCTGCCGATGGGTAACCTTCCACCAGAACAAGGCCCGCTCGAGGCAACAAGCCACCGAGAGAACCGAGAAGGTCAACAGAGGGATGGAGTAGTACCAACCCTGGATCAGAAGCTGCAGGACTCTAGCCATAGGATCCGGATGACCCCCTCCCAGCGGCACCTCACGCTCATCCTTTCATAGCACTTTCCCGCTAGAGCTGGGATCCCTTTTTGCCCACTTGGGGTTGCTTTTTAGGACAAGCTGCTGATTTTCTGGCAAGGGCGCTATCCTATGGCGTGGAATCCAGAGGCCACCAGCGTATCTACCGACAACCTATGCCTACTCAGCCC
>NZ_JANSHI010000023.1:0-7724 GCF_047461615.1 Synechococcus sp. W65.1
GTTCACATCGTGCAGGTATTGGCGTTGGTGCATTGGGCTAAGTACACCGATTTTAGCTTCATCCCCGAACGGATCCGGCCCTATCTTGGCAATACCCTAAAGCTGGGGTATGTGCTTTTGGCTTTCATCTTTTTCGCCCTCAACCAAATCCTCACTTGGCGCTATGCCCACCATCTCTGGGTAGCTTGAATCAACCTGGCTAGGGATTAAGATGTGAGGGATCCCGACTTCTCACCAACTGAGAGCTGTGGCGTTTTCTTCTCTCCGCAAGTGGCCTCGGCGGAAATCGTCCCTGCGGGTGGCTCAGCCCATCGAGCCCACCAAGATCTACCCCTGCCCGTGTTACCAGCAAGGCCAGCTGCGCCTGATCACCCTAACTGAGGCCTTCGGGTGCAGCCGTTGCCAGCATATCTTCGCCATTACCCCCGACCGCCTGCACATTGAGCAGTTGGCTGTTTCCTATCCCTACCGCAAGATCTGGTTCTGGAACGGCCAGCAATGGGTGCTGCGGCGGGAAAATACCCTCCAGGGATCCATGCTCTTGGGCTTGACCCTTAGCTTGGGGGTTGTTTTGGCCGTAGGGTTTTTTGGCGCGGTGCTCTTCCCCAGTCAAACGCAGTTGCTCAGTTGGTTCCTGATTCTTTGCCTGTTGCTAACGCTGTTGATGGTGACGGCAATCCTGCTGCTGCGGCGGCCTTGAGATGCTTGGGATCGTGGCCAGCCCCTGCGCCTCCGGGATCCTCAGTTTCAGCCCTTGGGGATCTAGCCATTTCTCAGGTCTGTCGCCGGTCGGCTAGGTAGGAGGGAAGCAGGTGACCGATTTTGGTTCAGCCTTCGAAAGGGACCATCCAGCCCGCTCGAGACCCCACAGCCGATCCTCAAGAGGACTTGCTGCTGTTGCTGCTGCAGCAAACCCGCTACGTGGCCGCCCCGGCTGGGTGGAGTTCCTGTTGCAGGCTAGCAAAGTGCCGATCCTAGCTACCCACCTGGGCTACACAGCTTCCTGACCTTTGGCGAAGTCGGCTTTGCTGGATCCTTTGGCTCGCTATGGCCCAGAAGGGATCTCTACCCTTGGGCTGCCAATCCACGCCGACTGGGCCGCTAGCCACCTGCCAGCTCTGGTCGAGGCTTCCCATGTCCAGGCCACCGCTCCTATCCTGGAGGAGTTTCCGCAGCTCCAGCCGCTGGGGGAAAGGCGTCGCCATCTGCACCTCCAGCTGTGGCGGATTTGACAGAGGCCATCGCCTCGCAGCTACCATCAGTCGGAAACAGCCAATCGGCGGCCTAGCGCTTTCTGGAGGAAGTGGATGCGGCTCTCATTCTGGAAGCCCTGAGCCCGGTGAAAGGAGTGACCCAGGGCGACCTGTAGTCCCGCCAACCCCCTTCTCCAAAGCTGGCCAGATCAGGCGAGACTGAAGATAGGGATCCACTCCCAGCTTGTCATCCTACAGAGCCCAAGCGACTAGGGGGGGAACTCCTTTGGGGATTGATCTACGCAGCTACGTGTTCTTGGATCGGCTCCAGCCCCAGTACGCCGCCTACTTGGGCACGGTGGCCCAGGGCTTCTTGCCCCTGCCAGGGGACACTTCCCTCTGGGTCGAAATCTCCCCCGGCATCGAGATCAACCGCGTCATGGACATTGCCCTCAAAGCCACCTCGGTAAGGCCAGGGTTGCAGGTGGTGGAGCGCCTCTACGGCCTCTTGGAGGTTCACTCCAGTAACCAGGGGGATACCCGCACGGCTGGGCAGGCCATCCTAGCGGCTTTGGGGGTAAGCGAAAAGGAGCGCCTAAGGCCGCGCATCATCTCCAGCCAAATTATCCGCAACATCGATCCCCACCAGACTCAGCTAATCAACCGTTTCCGCCGCGGCCAGATGCTCCTAGCGGGCCAAACCCTCTACATCCTGGAGGTGCAGCCGGCAGGCTATGCTCCCCTGGCCGCCAACGAGGCAGAAAAATCGGCCCGGATCAACATCCTCGAGGTAATGCCCTTTGGCAGCTTTGGCCGCGTGTACTTGGGCGGAGAAGAGCAGGACATTCTGGCCGCCTGTCGGGCCGCTGAGGAAAGCCTGGCGGCAATTTCTGGCCGGGACCCCTTGCTGTTGCCTGAGGAGGTATAGAATGACAGGACCGCATCCCAAGCCTTCACCCAAAGCCAGGCCGCCTCTGTCACCCAGTCGGGATCCCACCCTGGAGCGGGCAAGGTTGCTTGCCGAAGTGGCCGCTCCCTACCGCAGCTTGCGCCGCTTTATCTACCTGGCGGTGGGATTCTCGGCCACAGTTGGTGCGTTGGTGTTTTTCTTTCAGGCCTTGGCAGGGCGGGATCTAGAGACCACCTTGCCCAGCTTGGTCCTGCAGTTAGGGATCCTGGCTGGCGCCATCGGCCTAGAGAGGCTAGAAAACCGCTCCCACCAGAAGGTGATCAGACAGGTAAAGCAACGCTTAGGCATCCAGCAGCCCCCACCACCTGGAGAGGGCTAGTTGCCCGTCTGCCAGTTCCTTAGTCATCTTCATCCTCATGAGCCCTGGGCAAGTAGCGGCGCTGAACTTGGCGGTCGGGATCCACCTCTGCCCACTTTTGAACAATTTGGACACCCAGAAAGGTGAGAAAGGCCCCCAAAGCCACAAAGGTGAGAGGTGGGATCGCCAGGATCGCCACCGCCACCAGCACGTAGATGGCCACCTTGGGCAGAGAGGGATCCACCCTCCAACCGCGGCGGTACACCCAGTTGGTGAGCTGCTGATCCCAGCGGCGCAAGCGAGGGACGTTTTCTGTGTAGATCTCAGCCAAAATGGGTCCAAGACGGCGCAGCTGGCCTTGGGCTTGCTGTTTCCAATCCCGCAGCGAGTGTCTCATCGGGAGGATCCCTTGCCCTATCCTTCCTCAGGCCATCCTAGCCCAACCCCACCAGCAGTCCGCGGGGAAGACGGGGGATGTAAACATTTGCATCGGAGATTGGGGTGGCTGGACAGGACTACAGTACACTGGGGGCACCTGCGCAGTGGTTTTGCTGCCGCGCTCTTCGGTAAATTGAACTGCTCGACTGGAGAACACCAATGGCTCACACGGTCAAGATCTACGACACCTGCATCGGCTGTACTCAGTGCGTGCGGGCTTGCCCCACCGATGTGTTGGAAATGGTGCCCTGGAAGGGGAACAACAAAGCCGGCATGATCGCCGCAGCCCCCCGCACCGAAGACTGTGTTGGCTGCAAACGCTGTGAAACCGCTTGCCCCACCGATTTCCTGAGCATCCGCGTCTATCTGGGCCCCGAAACCACCCGCAGCATGGGCCTGGCTTACTAAGCAGGTTGGGTTGCAGTTTTCACTGGAGATTGCCTGCTCGCTCAAGCCCCTCCCACCATAGGAAAACAGCACCTTTGAACCTCAGCCTCTCCTCGACGGGAAAAAAAGTTGGGCGAGCCGTTGCTGTAGCCAGTTGGTTTATTCGGAGAGGAGGGATCCCTCCTCTTCCTTTCTTCAAGGGTCGAGATAGAGTCGGTGTTGGCGAATGTAGTGCTCCACGGCGGGGGGTACCAAGTAGCGGATGGATCCCCCTTTTTGGATCTGCTGGCGCAGGTAGGTGGAAGAAAGGGTTAGGGTAGGGGCTTCCAGGATCTCCGCCTGGATGGGTAGCTTCTCAGCCACCGCCCGCAGCACCTGGGCAGCGTCGCCAGCATCAAGGCGAGGGGCAACAATCCACTGACAGAGGCGGGCCAGCTCCTCTGCCTGGTACCACTGGGGCAGATCCCGCAGGGCATCCACGCCGATAATCCAATACCACTGGGTATTAGGCTGCTCCTGGATGAGGCAGCGTAGGGTCTCGATAGTGTAAGAAGGGCCGGGACGGCGGATCTCCAAGTCCGAGCAGGCAAAGCGCTCATGGTCAGCAATGGCCAGCTTTACCATGGCCAGGCGATCCTCTTTGCTGGCGCCCCCAGCTAAGGGCTTGTGGGGTGGATCCCCTGCCGGCATCCACAGCACCTGATCCAGGTTGAACTGCCAGAGGGCTTGCTCGGCCATGATCAAATGGCCGTGGTGGACGGGGTTAAAGGTGCCGCCGAGAATGCCAACGCGGCGCTGCTTGGGAGCAGAGGAACTCATGGCTGTTGGCTGAGGTAGCTGATGGCATCGCGCAGCCAATCCTCTGTTTGCCGGGGCTGGGGTGGCAGGGCTTGGAGGGCTGCTTGGATTTCCTGGGGGCTGTAGCCAAGGGCCAGCAAGGCCATTTCCACCTCTTCGCGGATAGGGGAAGGCGGCCCCCCCGACCAAGGCTGATTGGCATTCTCCAGGCCTTTTCGCCAGTGGGCCAATTTGCTTTTTAGCTCCAGCGCCAGCCGCTGGGCGGTCTTGTGTCCTACCCCTGGAGCCAGGGAGAGGAGGCGGGCATTCTCAGTTACCACTGCCTGGACCAGCTCCGGTAGGGCAAAGGTGTTGAGCAATGCCAAGCCTAGGGCTGGCCCCACCCCTGGTACTTTAATTAGTTCCGCAAACAGATCCCGCTCCGCTGCCGAGCCAAACCCATACAACACCAGCTCGGTCTCCCGCACGAGCAAATGGGTGAACACTCGCACGGGCTCCCCTATGGGGGGCAGTTGCTTGAGAAAACGTGCCGGCGCCTGGATGCGATAGCCGATCCCTTGCACCTCTAGAGTGAGGCTGCTGCGCTCTCCCAGTTCCACAGCAACAAGATGACCTGTTAAAAATGCGATCATTTGCGTATCCAACCCGTGTTTAATACTCTGACCCGTAGCCTTCGGAGTTGGCCAGGCAAATCTACTAGGATGAAGAGAAGCTTGCGAGCAACCCTTATGGCTTCAACATCGGCACTGGCCACTCCTATCTCGGCCCGCTGGATTTGGCGAGGGCAGTCTGTCCATTATGTCGAACAGGGCGAGCAGGGCCAGCCTCTGCTGTTGGTGCACGGCTTTGGAGCCTCCACTGACCACTGGCGCAAGAACATTCCCGAATTGGCGCAACACTACCAGGTCTATGCCATTGATTTGCTTGGCTTTGGCCGTTCCGCCAAGCCCAAGTGGAACTACGACGCTGAGCTCTGGAAAGACCAACTGCGGGACTTCTGCCAACAGGTGATCCGACAGCCAGTGGTGGCCATTGGCAACTCCCTGGGCGGCTATGTGGTGCTCAGCCTGGCAGCGGAGCATCCCGAATGGGTGCGGGGTGTGGTGCTGCTCAATGGAGCCGGCGGCTTTTCCACTGCCAAGGGATCCCGGCAGTGGCTGGGCAAGCTGGTGGGTTGGAGTCTGCGTCAGCCCTTGGTGTCTTACCTGTTGTTTCAGTACTTGCGCCAGCCCCGGGTGATCCGGGCCAAGCTCAAGCAGGTCTACTACCATCAGGCGGCAGTGACAGACCAGCTGGTGGAAGACATTCACCGGCCTACGCGGGAGCCAGGGGCGGTCGATGTGTTTGTGGCTCTGATGCGCGGCGGACAAAAAGGACGCTACGTGGACGAGCTGCTGCGCAGCCTAGCGCGACCCCTGCTGCTCATCTGGGGCGAGCGGGATCCCTGGATGCGGGTTCGCGAGCGCTCGCAGCTCTACCGCACTCACTACCCCACGGCAGTGGAATACTTCTTGGAAGCTGGCCACTGTCCCCACGATGAGTGTCCCGCCGAGGTTAATGCCATTATCCATCGCTGGATCGAGGAGAGGATCCCTTCCCCCTCCCCGCCAGTGCCCCCATCCATGAGGATCTAGCTGAGGTTGTCCAACGGCTGTGGCGGCAAAGCTTCTTCCAGGCCAATGGTATACTTCAGCCACTTCTCAGGTATCGCTGCCGCCGCAGGATCACGGGATCTAGGGTGAGGTCTTCACCATAGCAGCCGCAGTATTGGCAGCGGTGCCCATCGCGATGGAGGACATTGCGCTGCGTCAGGGGAATCCAGTAGTGGCGAAGACGGATGGCTGTAGGCAGAGGAAGTTGCCGTAGACTACTCTACCGTTGTGCCCGATTTGCTCAGCCTTGCCCTTGAGCAGCGCGATAGCCCGGCGCAACTGGTGATGTTGAGCGGCTCGTAGGAGGCATTGGCTACCAAAACCTTGCCCGTGCTGGGGATCCCCACCCCGCTCCAGAAGGCGCCAGCTCCTGATTGAACCCAGCTTTACTGGACTGCGGCCACTTCCACTTGGTCAGCCGGCCCCAGGCTGACGCGAAACTGCCTAGCCCCCCTTGGCAAGGGATCCGGCGCTACCTCAGGCACGTCGGCAAAGGGGGTTATGGCGCGGCGCTCCCGAGCGGGCGCATTCTCCGGCTCGGCAGCCAAGGGGAATCCCGTCTCATCCACCGTTACCCGGTAGACTAAGCTCTCCTGCAAACCTGGGGGAGACTGCCACCGCTGGGCCAGGGTACTCTCCAGACGCTGCTGGAGATCTCCAGCGGCTTCCGGCGCAGTGAGCTGCTCCTGGGGTGAGGAGGGAGGAGGGGGGGGATCCCTGCGGCTGACCCAGAGGCCAACCCCAGCCGCCAGGACAATCCCGCCCGCCAGCAAGGCAGCAATTGCGGTGGGCTGTCGATACCAAGCCGGCGTCGGCGGCGTTGCCAGTTTGCCCAGTTGGGGCAGATCTTCAGCCGCCTGCGAGAGGTTTTCCAGGAGGTCATACAACTGCGTCGTCGACAGATCCACCTGGGCAATGCGATCCTCCCCCTGCCGCACCGTAAGGCGGTGGGAAATAAAATCCAGCGGGCGGATGGCCGCCGTACCACTGAAAGTTCCCTTGGGCGTACCGCTGAGCTGGGATCCAACGTAGCGGTCGATCACCGTGATCAAATTCTTAAGCCAAACGCTGTCTCCCTGCAGAGTTTTGGTGGTCTCTCCCTGGCGGATTTCCAGCTGACACTCAAAGTTGCTCTCAATCGCTTGTAATGGCAACCTAGCAGAGCCATCAACTGGCCGGGAAGGGAGGGGCGCTTCCCCGCGCACGGTGAGGGTCGAGGTGGGCTGGTGATAGGTTTGGCTAAGGGTGAGGCTGGGCATAATTCCAAGGCTGAGGGCTAGGAAGAGGGCAGGGCATCCGATCCTACCTTGCTGCTGGCAGGGAGATCCATCTCAGGGCGATTGAGCAAGGCTTTCCACAGCCGCTCTGCTCCTCTGGGGCTACTGTAGAACAGCAGCTCAATCAGGATGCGCAGAGCCAGTTCGGCAAGGCTATCCTCATCGCGGACATCCCCATCCACCATACGGCTGCGGTAGTGGGAGATAAACTCGCCTAGATAATCGCCCACCAGCGGCTGACGGAAAGGGCTAAGCTCCTGCTTGAGGGCAGCTTCCAGTTGCTCCAGCGTGCTACGGATACGGGCCTGTTGCTGGGCTGCCAGATAGGCAATTACTCTGGCCAGGGCGCGGGCCTCTGCGATCTCGACTTTCTTGGGTTCACCGCTAGTGCGGCGGAGGGGATTGGCGTTGCGCAGGCGCCAGAGGGCCACCCGATCGCCAATGTACTCTTCTAGGTTCAGGGCCTTGGCTGCTGCCAGAACGGCCTCGGAACTCTCCCCGCTCAAGGACTCCAGGCCCAACAACAGCAAATCCAAGTGGGCTTTGATGGCTGCAGTAGCTGTGGTGGGGCCAAGGGCTTGAGGATCTAACTGAATCTGCCTAGGTTCCACTGTCACGCTGTTAATGGGAACTTTTAGCTCGGATAGGACTCTATGATCTCCTCTCCAGGGTAAACTCGCAACCCACCTCTTTGCCTTGGGCAAGAGCTCG
>NZ_JANSHI010000023.1:7824-27838 GCF_047461615.1 Synechococcus sp. W65.1
CCTAATCCTGATCTTCAAGGATCAGCTAGGTCAGCGCGGCGTTGTGTTGGACAAGATTTACTACTCGGTAGGGCGAGCCGCCAACAGCCACATCCGTCTCTATGACCCCTTTGTTTCCCGCCAGCACGCTGTCATTATCCGCGTTCCTGAAGAAAACCAGGCTGGATACAGCTACGTGATCTTTGACGGCAGCCCTGGCTCTCGTCAAAGCACCAATGGTTTGTTCGTCAATGGGAAACGGGTTTCCTCTCATCGGCTGCAGCTTTTTGACAAGATCGGGTTTGGGCCGAGGGCAACAGCCATTGTTAGGAGCACCGACCACTTCAGTCCCGATACCTTGGCTATCCTTTTGAAGACGCCGCCCAATGTTCCTGAGCCGGGATCCCAGCAGGACACCGAGAAAGAAGCGCTCAGAGAGAACGAGAGCTTCACTGCCATCCCCTGCCTTGCGGTATCCTGAGACCAGCAGCCTAGTGAGCTTTGGGTTCCCGTGGCTTCCATTCCCCCTGCGCTGAGCAGCTACTGGCAAAATGGCTTTAACCTGGAAGCTCACCTGGGATCCTTCCTCGGCCTTGAAGCCGCCGAGCTGCAGGAGAAGCTGCGAGCTGGGCAACAACAGTTGGCAGAGCTGGGCCGGCGCGACTTCGGCTGGGATCAGGTAGAGGCTTTTTACCGGGATCGGGTGGGATCTGCCTATCTGCTGGACTTGGCCGCTTGGCACCTAAGCAGCACCGACTACATCGGTGACACCCTGCGCCTGGTGGCGGATCAGGCCCGCGGGCTGGTGCTGGATTTTGGCGGAGGCATTGGCACCCACACCATTGGGGCAGCCCTCTGCCCAGCAGTGGAGCAGGTGATTTTTTGGGATATCAACCCCATCCATCGGCAGTTTGTACAACTGCGGGCGGAAAAATTGGGTCTAAGCGAGCGGATCCACTGTCCAGAAAGCTTGCCAGAAGGGATCTTTTTTGATACCATCCTCTGCTTCGATGTGGTGGAACACCTGCCAGATCCAGCAGCTCAGTTGCGTCAGTTTTACGCTTGGCTCAAGCCGGAAGGTAAGTTGTTGATCAACTGGTATTTTTTCAAGGGGTTTAACGACGAGTTTCCTTTCCACCTGGACGACCCCCAGAAAGTTGAGCAGTTCTTCCAGGTGCTGCAAAGTCACTTTTTGGAAGTGTTTCATCCCTATCTCATCACTGCCCGCTGCTACCGCAAGTGGAATAAAGGCTGAGACTGGAGAGAACCCAAGTGCTGCGCTACTTGCAGGTGTTGTGGCTGTTTTGGAGCACTTCTGTAGCAGCAGAAATGGAGTACCGGGCCAATTTTTTCTTTGCCAGCCTCAGCAGCTTAGGCGGCCTGGCGTCAGCCTTGTTTGGGCTGTCGCTGTTCTACCAGCAGGGGCACCGCTTGGGGGGCTGGAGTTGGCCGGAGGCGCTCATCGTCCTGGGGGTGTTCACCATCCTCCAGGGGGTGTCGACCAGCCTCTTTAACGTCAACCTCAATCGCATCGTGCAGCAGGTGCAGGAGGGCACCCTGGATTTTGTTTTGCTCAAGCCCATCAGCAGCCAGTTTTGGCTGTCAACGCGGGTGTTCTCTCCCTGGGGCCTAGTGGATATCGGCTTTGGCCTGTTGCTGATTCTCTACGCCGGGATCCAGTTGGAGCTGCCAGCCTGGGCCTATGTCCTGGGGCTAGTGCCCTTTTTGCTGGGGCTGGTCATTCTCTACAGCCTCTGGTTTATGCTGGCGGCCACCAGCATCTGGTTTGTTAAGATCTACAACGTCACCGAGGTGCTGCGGGGCTTGGTAGAGGCCGGGCGATTCCCGCTGGTGGCCTATCCGGTGGCCTATCGGCTGTTTTTTACCTTCGTCGTGCCAGTGGCTTTCTTGACCACAGTGCCAGCGGAAGCTCTATTGGGGCGAGCCCAATGGCCGTGGCTTGTGGGATCCGCCCTGTTGGCAGCAGGGTTGCTGTGGGGATCCCATCTATTTTGGCGCTTTGCCTTGCGCTTCTACACCAGCGCTTCTAGTTAAGTCTTGCCTCCTCAACTGCAGCCGACCCCACCGCCTAGGAGAGGCCCAAAGGGAATTAGGTTAAGATGAAAGTCGCGACTGCGCCAAAACCCTTGGAGGCCAGGTCATGGGCGAAGCCAAACGCCGCAAAACCCGCAGCAGCCCAGATCCCGACCAAGAGTTGCTGTTTCCCAGCTTCAAAAGCATTCCTCTCACCAAAGCCCAAGCCCGCACAATCTACAACTGGACAACTCGAGGCACTTGGGCCGGCATTATTCTCCTAGCCATTGTCTGGGTGATAGTGCGATTTGTGGGGCCTGCTTTCGGCTGGTGGCATCTGGCGGGCTAGTCAGCTGGATCCTTTGAGTTTTCCCGGAGTTTCCCTATGCAATCCTACTTGGCAGCCGCCCTTCAGATGACCAGCACGCCTGATCTGGCCGGCAACTTCCAGCAGGCGGAGGAGTGGATTGATTTTGCGGCGCGCCGGGGCTGTGAGCTCGTAACCCTGCCGGAAAACTTCGCCTTCATGGGGCCAGAGGAAGAGAAAGTTCGTCTTGCTCCGGAGATCGCGCAGCGGGCGGAGGAATTCTTGGCCAAGATGGCCCAGCGCTACCAGGTATTTGTGCTGGGCGGCGGATACCCGGTGCCAGATGGGCAGGGCAAGGTGTACAACACGGCCGCCCTCTACAGCCCAGAGGGCAGAGAGCTGGCTCGCTACCGCAAGATCCACCTTTTCGACGTCAACTTGCCCGACGGCAACACCTACCGCGAGTCCAACACGGTGGTGAGCGGCAACGAGGTGGTTGTCTACCAGGAAGAACGGCTAGGCACCCTTGGCCTTTCGGTCTGTTACGACGTGCGCTTTCCCGAGCTGTATCGCTCCCTGGTGGATCGGGGGGCGGAGGTGTTGCTGATCCCTGCCGCCTTTACGGCATACACGGGCCGGGATCACTGGCAGGTTTTACTGCAGTGTCGGGCCATTGAAAACACCTGTTATGTCATCGCCCCTGCCCAGGTGGGCACCCACTACGCGCGGCGGCAGTGCCACGGGCATGCCATGATCATAGATCCTTGGGGGACAATCTTGGCGGATGCCGGCGGCGAAAAACCAGGTGCGGCCATTGCTGAGATCGACCCAGAGCGGCTGCAGCTTGTCCGACGGCAGATGCCCTCGCTGCAACACCGTCGGCTTGCCTGAGGGATCCCCTATGCCTTGGCCGCCGCTAATCCTCTACAGCAAGCCTGGCTGCCACCTCTGCGAGGGCTTAGCGGAGAAGTTGCAGCAGATCCCTGAAGTCAGGGAGCTGGAAATCCGTGACATTACTTCCAACCCCCTTTGGTGGGAGCAGTACTCCCTCGAGGTTCCCGTGCTGAAGGTGGCTGGGGATCCGGAACAGCCCCTACCGCGCCCTTCTCCGCGGCTAACGGTAGCGCAGTTGCGCAGCTGGCTGGGACAACAGTTGGGTGGTCTCTCAGGAGGCTAGCGCTTCCTTGCGGGCAGTGTAGCCGGCCTGGCGCAGAGCTGCAACGGTGGCCTCGGCATCTTTCACCCAAAATTTGGATCCCAGCCGCACCCAGAGGGTGTGGGGGGGGGCGACGAGGGCAGCCACCACGGGAATGCGATTTTCTTCCTGAGCTTCCGAGCGTTGACCGGCAAGTACCGCTTGCAGACGGCGCCGCTCCTCTACGGTTCCAGCAGAGTCCAGGGGAACTTCCACCGTGACCCAGCTTACCGCTTCAATGGGCTGCAGGTCCTCCACAATCAATTGCACCTGCTCATCCCGCTGGTCGACCTTAGCCCAAACCAAGAGCCGTTGATCCACCTGCAGGCAACTGCGCAAACGCTTGTAAGTCTTGGGGAAGAGCACCGCTTCGCAAGTGCTTGTCAGATCTTCTAGTTGCAAAATGGCCATGCGCTCCCCTTTCTTGGTGCTGACGGTTTTGATGGCGGTCACCAGAGCGAGAATGCCGACTGAGACCTCAGACGAGCAGGTCTTCAAGTCAGCGAGGTTGACAAGAGCTAGCAGCTGTACTTGCTTTTGGAGCCGCCGCAGAGGGTGATCCGAAACATAAAAGCCCAACAGTTCCCGCTCTAGCCTCAGCTTTTCCTGCGGCGGAAAGTCTTCAGTTGCAGGCCCTTGGGGCGCTTCCGTAAAGCCCTGACTGCTGCTGCCCAACAAATCAAATAGGCTGGCTTGGCCGATGGCTTTGGACTTGGCCCGCTCCGCCGCCCAACTGAGGACGGGATCCAGATCCGCTATGAGCTGTTTGCGGTTGCCGGAAATACCGTCGAAAGCGCCTGCACAGATGAGCGACTCTATGGCCCGGCGGTTGACGATGCGCAGATCGACCCGCTGGCAAAAGTCGGCCAAAGAGGTAAAGGGGCCGCCAGCCTGGCGAGTGGCCAGAATGTTTTGCACCGCTCCCTCGCCTACATTCTTCACTGCCCCCAAACCAAACAAAATGCTGGATCCCTGAGGCGTAAAGTCTAGGCCGGAGCGGTTGATGTCAGGCGGCTCAATTTGGATTCCGATTGACAGGCAGTAGGTGATGTAGCGCTGGACTCTATCCTGATCCCCGCTTACAGAAGAAAGCAGCGCTGCCATGTATTCTGTTGGGTAGTTGGCTTTTAGATAGGCGGTCTGGAAAGTAATCAATCCGTAGGCTGTAGAATGGGATTTGTTAAAGCAATACTCGGCAAAAGCAACCATCTGGTCGAAGAGCTCCGTGGCTACTTCTTTAGCCACACCTCGCTCGACTGCTCCTCGAACAAACTGCTCGCGGTGTTTCTCCATTTCCGAGACCTTCTTTTTCCCCATCGCCCGCCGCAGCAGGTCAGCCTGGCCCAGGGTATAGCCGGCCATGTCCTGGGCAATGCGCATGATCTGTTCTTGGTAGAGGATAGCCCCATAGGTATCTTGAAGGATTGGCTTGAGAAGGTCGTGGGCATAGGTTATCGGCTTGCGGCCATGTTTGCGATCGATAAAGTCTGGGATCATGCCCGTATCCAATGGCCCCGGTCGGTAGAGAGCCAAGACCGAGGAAATATCTTCCAGATTTGAGGGCTTGAGCTCTCGCACCACCTGCTTCATCCCGGAAGATTCCAGCTGGAAGATCCCTTCCACCTCCCCTTTTTCCAAAAGTTGGTAAGTCTTTGAATCGTCCAGTGGTAGGTTGTCCAAATCAATCACAACGCCTCTATGTTCTCGAATTAGCTCTACAGTCCGCTGGATCAGGGTTAGGTTGCGCAGCCCCAGAAAGTCCATCTTCAACAAGCCCAAAGACTCGATGTCCTCCATCGAGTACTGGGTAATAATTTGGCCTTCATTGTTGTACTGCAAAGGCACGATCTCGTCCAAAGGATCCTTGGAGATGACTACGCCAGCGGCATGGACTCCAAAGGTTTTGTTGGTGCCTTCTAGCAATCGAGCTAGGTCAATCCAGCGGCGGGTGGTTGGGTCTTTCTCATATTTTTCCTTAAACTCTGGAGCAGGAGTGTTCTCGCTAATCATCTCCTCTAGTTTTGCCGGCTTGCCCCGGGACACCGGGATCAACTTTGCCATTTTGTCAGCTTCTGAATAGGGGATATCCAGAACCCGAGCAACGTCCTTGAGGATAGCTTTGGAAGTCATGCGGTTAAAGGTAATGATCTGAGCCACTCGCTCCTGTCCATACTTGCGGGTTACGTATTCGATCAGCTCTCCCCGACGCTCGATACAAAAGTCAGTATCGATATCGGGCATTGATTGCCGTTCTGGGTTGAGAAAACGCTCGAAGAGCAACCCGTATTTGACAGGATCGATATTAGTAATCTGTAGGGCGTAGGCCACCAGGGATCCGGCTGCCGAACCACGGCCTGGGCCCACTGGGATCCCGTGCTCACGGGCATAGCGAACGTAGTCCCAAACAACCAAGAAATAGCTGGAAAACCCCTTTTGCTGGATGATATCCAGCTCAAAGCGCAGGCGCTCCCGATAGTTTTGGGGGATCTGATCCGGATGGGCGACGCCACAGCGCTTTGCCAAGCCTTGCCAGGCCAATTCAGCAAGGTAGCTATCGGCAGAATGACCTGGGGGAACTGGGTAGTCAGGCATGCGTATTTCCCCAAACAGGTCATAGTCCTCAATCTTTTCCAGCACTTTGAGGGTATTGGCAATCGCCTCGTCGATGACCTCCTGCTCGAGGTGATCGCGGCAGAGGCGGCGCATTTCCTCTAGGCTTTTTAGGTACTCTGTGCCCGTGTAGCGAAGGCGATTTTTCTCGGTGAGGGATTTGCCTGTCTGGATACAGAGCAGGGCATCGTGGGCCTCCACATCCCAGCAAGAAATAAAGTGGGTATCGTTGGTGAGGATGATTGGGATCCCCAACTCCCGAGCAATGCGAACCAATTGCACATTGACAAAGCGGTCTTCCCGGTAGCCGTGATCCTGGATCTCGATGTAGTAGTCATCTCCAAACTGTTCCTGGTACCAGGCAGCAACCTGACGAGCAATTTCTGGCCGCCCCTGCAAAATGGCCTGGGGAACCTCTCCAGCAAGGCAGCCGCTGGTAACAATCAACCCCTCCTTGTATTGCACTAAATACTCTTTATTGATGCAGGGTCGAGCGAAGATCCCCTTGCCTTGAACGCCGTGGAGATGGGAAATGGTGGTCAGCTTCACCAAGTTTTTGTAGCCCTGGGTGTTTTTGGCCAAGACCACTTGGTGATACTTTGGGTACTTGCGGCTTTTGTCCCGAATGTTGCCGTTGATAACATACATTTCGTTGCCGATGATTGGCTTAATCCCTTTGCTTTTACACAGTTTCACCAGTTCGATGGCCCCGTACATAACGCCGTGATCCGTCAGGGCCAGTCCTGGGAAACCCATAGCCACTGCTTGCTCAATCAAAAGCGGCAGTCGGCTAGCCCCGTCTAGAAGGCTGTACTCGCTGTGCAAGTGCAAGGGAACAAAGGCCATGGCAACGGTAGGGATAAGGGATCCCTTCAACCTTAACCCAGCGCTCTCCTTTTCCAGTTGCCGGCAGAGGCCGCTACAGTGAAGTCAAGCCCACCTTTTCGCCCTTCGCCTGATATGGAGCCTCCTATTCGCCTCACCCAGTACTCCC
Source organism: Synechococcus sp. W65.1 (assembly GCF_047461615.1). NCBI lineage: Bacteria > Bacillati > Cyanobacteriota > Cyanophyceae > Synechococcales > Synechococcaceae > Synechococcus > Synechococcus sp. W65.1. The sequence continues at coordinate 14,944 of NZ_JANSHI010000023.1, forward strand.
ATGGTGGCGGCTGCGGCTGCAAGATTGCCCCTGCGCTGCTGCAGCAGATTCTCAAGGAGCTGCCCCTCCTCTGGTCGGATCCAGCCCTGTTGGTGGGAGCTGAAACCAGCGACGACGCCGCCGTTTACCAACTCAACGACGAGCAGGCCCTCATTCTAACCACCGACTTTTTCATGCCCATTGTGGACAATCCGGTGGATTTTGGCCGCATCGCTGCCGCCAATGCCCTTTCCGATGTTTACGCGATGGGGGGCACCCCTATCCTTGCCCTGGCCATCCTGGGCATGCCGGTCAACACCCTGCCCCTGTCGGTCATTCGGGAGATCATGGCCGGGGGGATCCAAGTCTGTCAGGAAGCGGGGATCCCTCTGGCTGGGGGGCACTCCATCGATTCCCCTGAGCCCATCTTCGGCCTGGTGGTGGCAGGGCTGGCCCACCCGCAGCACATCCGCCGCAACGCCACCGCCCAGCCTGGCGACGATCTCATCCTGACCAAGCCGCTGGGGATCGGGGTAATGACCACCGCCCTGAAAAAGGGTCAGCTCAGCACAGCGGGCTATGCAGAAGTTTTACAAGTGATGACCCAGCTCAACCGCATTGGCCCGCAACTGGCCCGGCGAGCCCAGGTTCACGCCCTAACCGATGTAACGGGGTTTGGTCTTTTGGGACACTTGCTAGAGGTCTGCCGTGGCTCGGGGGTGAGCGCTGAGTTGGATCTGGCTGCCATTCCCTTTTTACCAGAAGCCCTCTCCTTGGCTGAGGCTGGGATCTTCCCAGGCGCAGCCCGTCGCAACTGGCAAAGCTATGAGGGAGTAGAGGCCAACTCTCTGCCCGAGTGGCAGCAATTGCTCTTGTCGGATCCGCAAACCAGCGGCGGCTTGTTGGTGGCTGTAGATCCGAGCCACACGGCGGAGCTATTGCCAGAACTGCAGGAGGCCGGCTACCCCTATGCCCGTCGCATTGGCCGCTGCCAGGCCGGCAAAGGGATCGCCATCCGGCTTGTCGGCGAGATCCCAAGATGAAGATTTGGTCAAGCAGGGCTGCAAAAGTCGAAGATCTCATGTAAGGGGAACGAGATATCTTGGAGGGGTATGAACGAGTCCTCTCCCAACAGCCACAGCCTGGTTCCGTGGGTTGATCCAGAGCAGCTAGTCTGCAGCCTCGCCAGTGGTCAACTGCTGATGGTGGATCCCCAGCGACACAACGCCTTGATCATCTGCAAAACGTTTCATGCCGAGTTTGCCGGGCCGGGCGCTGCGGTGGGGGGTCCTTTGGATGTGGAGTCGAGCGGCGTGGTTCCGATTGGGGATGTGGCTCTGTTGCATCCCCGGAGCTACCAAGAGCGGCAGAATGCTTATGCCAAGCGGCTGCACTGGATGCGCTGGCTGCAGCAGATTACCGACAACCCTCTGTCGGCCCAGCGGGCACGAACCTTGCTCTTTAGCCTAGAAGAGTTTTTCTCTGCTGAGGTGGTCAGCCAACTCCCCGATGAGGTTTTGGCGCGGCTGGTAGGGGTGCTGCCCCAGACCATTGCCGCAGCCCGCAGGGAAGTAAGCTACCCCACGGCCAAAGCTGCGAGTCTCCGCGCCTCCTTTCCTCGATAACCTTGCCCCAGCTATTCCTTGGGCGATTGAGTCTGCCTGGGCTGGTTGGCATCACGGCTTGCCGTTGGGATAGAGCCGGTTTAGTCCTTTGCGCGCTTTGGCATGGATGTCCAGGGTGGCATTCATTTTCAGGATTTGCCGGTAAACCTGCTCAGCCCGAGCAATTTCCCCCTCCTGTTCCAGTTTCTCGGCCAGCCTGAGCAAGTTCTGGGCTGAAGGCTCTGCCAGGGATCTCGCTTGGCCTTCCTGCTCCTGCAGGCGCTGCAGTTCTTCCAGGCGCTCTAGCACCATCGGTCGCAGCAGCCAAGAGTCATCCAAATCCAAAACTTCCCGGTAGTAGCGCTGGGCCTCTTTGAAGTTCTTTTGCTCGTCGTAGGCTTCCGCCAGTTGCAGAGCCAGCTCTGCCGTAGGCCGATCCTTAAATTGCCGATGCAGTTGGTTGAGCCGCCGCAGGAAGGGAGATCCCTGCTGGGGGTTTTGCAGATCCGGAGCGTGTTGAACTGGCAGGTAGTTGGCGTTTTGGGCCAGTTGTTCCCCGGAAGAGACAGCCTCTGTGGCTTGCCCTCGCAAGGGTACCTGACGGCTGAGGCTTTTGGGATCCAGGGGTGTGGGCTTGGAGAGCTCAATTGGCTGATCCCCAGAAGAGGTGGACGGACTTGACGGCGGGATCGGCTGCGGCGAGGGAAGGGTCTTGCGAGCCGGCGATTGGGGAGATGGCTGCTTCAGCTCCTCAAGGGTGCGGGGAGACTTTGCTTTGGGAGTCTCTCTGCGCTCTTGGGCCAATTCTCGATAGAGAGCAGCTAACTGAAGGTAGCCTGCCTCCTCGTAGGCAGTGGCCAACCAAAGGGCATTTTCAGGGCTGGGATCGGCCCGATAAGCCCGCCGCAACAACTGCAAAGCAGTGCCATAGTTGCGCTCTCGAATAGCTGCCTGCCCCAAGCTGGCTGACTTGGCCGCCGTGGTATCGCTAGCCATACTTGCTGTGCCTCCCTGGGTGCTGCTGGTAGATTCCTAGCCTAAGCATACCTTTGCCGAGCCAGACGTTAACTGCTAGGAAAGACTTCTCCTATTGGCAAGCATTTCTAGCCAATATCGACTGGCTTAAATGTGGGTAAGAAGATCTGGATGTAGGGCGTACCTTCAAGCTAGCCTGGAGTTGGGGCTCTAGAAGCAACAGATTCCGGCGCCAAGATGATTCAAGACTTTCGAGAGCGGTACCCCATGGGCAGCTTGCTCACCGATCTGTTGCGCGTGGAAGAAGGGATCTACATCGTCAAAGCCCAGGTAGTGGTGAACAACACCGTTTTGGGCAGTGGCATGGCCGGCTCAAACACCATCGAAGACGCTGAAGATGCTGCCTTGAAGCGGGCTCTTCAGCATGCAGGATTTGGTCGCCCTACCTCCTCTTTAAGTTTAGGCCTAGACGCTGCCCCTGCCAGGGCTTCTTATCTGTCCTCTCCCAGTTGGCCAACTCCTAACTTGGGCAATGGACAGTCCCAGTCTTCCTCTACCCCTCCAACCCCTGAAGCAGCAGGGATCTCAGCCCGATCCCAGGCCCTTAAAGAAGCGGAGACTCAAAGCGACGACCTTTCGGATCTCATTGCGCAAACGGACGTGGAAATGCAGCGCATTGGCTGGGGCCGCAAGGAGGGCCAAGAGTTTTTGGAACGTCGCTTCCAGAAAAAATCTCGCCACCAGTTGACTGAAACTGAGTTGCGGGAGTTCTTGCGCTACCTCAAACAGCAGCCCTCCCGCCTAGGCAGTGAGCCCCGCTTCTAAGTTTTGCCACCAGGGCTGACAGGCTACGGCGCCCCCACAATCACTGTGGTATTCTGCATCGTTTTGACCACCGTCTCCCCCCCTTCCGAGAGCACAACCTGCCGCTCTGGCACCGATACCTTGGCTACCTGGGCAGTTTGGTAGTTTTGCCCAGCCTGCACAACTGCGGGAAGGGTGCCAGGGGCAGAAATGAGGGCAAAGGACTCACCGCCAATTTGGATAACCCCAGAAACCTGCACGCTGCGGGCAAAAGCAGCCGGATCTGGCGTGGGTGTGGGGAGCGGCGTAGCCACGCCTACAGGCACTTCGCTCCCCAGGGGAGGCAGTTCTGGAAGGGGCGGCAGATCTAGGGGTGGTAGAGGGGGCTCGGGAGCGCGCACGTTCTGGGGCACAAAGGGATCCGCCCGTCCCGCCCTACTCAGAGCCCGCTGGGTTTCCTGCTCCCGATCCACAGGTGGGATCAGGATGGAGGCAGGTTGGGTTGGCAAGGGCCGAGGCTGGTCGGGAGCAGTCTGGCCAAAGCCTTCGGGCAGAGCCGCCGTCTGTTGCCGGGCAAGAGCCCGCAGCTGGCTAGCTCCACGGGCCAGGGTAGCATTCATGTCCTGTTCCCAACGGCCTGAGGGGTTGAGCTGCATGATCACGGGGTTGCTGTTGCCGCGAAACTCTACCCAGACTTCCGCTTCCGTGTTGCTGAGCCGGCGGGAGCGGAGGATGCGGGATCCCGGCGGCAAAAGCGGCTGCAGGGCCAGCTCGGCGTCCCGAACTGCCTGGGCGTTGGCCAAAGCGGGAGCCAGAGACATGCCTCCTGCCAACCCCAGCAGGATCCCAAGCAAAAGCAGTGGGCGAACCATAAAAACCCCTGGGAAAGCGTCTCTGGACTAAAATATCCAAAATCCTCGCAATGGGGCTAACCTCGAGCTGCCTTTTTGTCAAGCCTCTCCCGACAAAACGGCGATCCCTGCCCCAAGGCAGCAAAGTTTGCCATAATTAAAACTTGTAAACATTCTGGCTCTCCCCACTTTGGATCCCGCCAACCCTAGCCAATTACAGGAGATTGCCGAGCGGCTGCGCAGCCCACGACCAGCGGATCGGATGCTGGCCTTGGCGCAGTTGCGGGACGTGCCAGCAGAGCAGGCGGTGCCGCTGATTCTGCAGGTCGTTGACGATGAAAACCTGCAAGTGCGCTCTTTTGCCGTCTTTGCGCTCGGGGTCAAGCAAACTGACGCCTGTCTGCCTAAGTTGGTGGAGATCCTCACCCAGGACCCGGACTACAGCATTCGCGCCAATGCAGCAGGCGCTCTGGGATACCTAGAAGACCCCCGGGCTTTCGAGGCGCTGGTGCGTGCCTTCTACGAAGATGTGGAGTGGCTGGTGCGCTTTAGTGCTGCCGTAGCGTTGGGCAACCTGAAGGATCCCCGAGCTTACGACGTACTGCTGCGGGCGTTGGAGGGGCCGGAAGAGTTGCTCCAGCAGGCGGCCATCGCTGCCTTGGGGGAACTGGGAGATCTGCGGGCGCTGGATCACCTCTTGCGCTTTGCCCAATCGGAAGATTGGCTGGTGCGGCAGCGGCTGGCCCAGGCCTTGGGAAATCTGCCCTCGCCTAAGAGCGTTTCCGCCCTCAACTATCTGGCCAAGGATCCTAACGATAGCGTTGCCGCAACCGCTCTGGATTCCCTGCGACGGCTGCGCCAAAGGGGCTTCCTAGAAGCAGGATCCCCACCAGCGGATTAGAAGCAAGCTAAGCTGAAGATCGGGGTTCAGCTTGCTGGAGGGCTCCTTTGAGGAGGAGGCAAGCTTTTCTGTTCTTATCCCCTGCTCTATGGTGGCTACCAAACCCCATCCTGAGACAGCCGGACTTCCCTCTCGGCCCCGCATCGTGGCGGCTCTTTCTGGGGGGGTAGACAGCTCCACAGTGGCAGCTCTCCTCCACGAACAGGGCTACGCCGTGGAGGGGGTTACTTTGTGGCTGATGCGGGGGAAAGGCCAGTGCTGCACCGACGGCCTGGTGGATGCTGCTGCTGTTTGTGAGCAACTGGGGATCCCGCACCACATCGTGGATAGCCGCGAGTTGTTCCAAACCCACATTGTCGAGTACCTGCTAGCCGGCTATGCGGACGGGATCACACCGCTGCCCTGCTCCCGCTGCAACAGGCTGGTCAAGTTCGGTCCCTTGCTGGCCTACGCCCAGGAGCAGTTGGGCATCTCGCAGATTGCCACTGGCCACTACGCGCGGGTACGTTTCAACGCCGAGCTAGGGCGCTACCAACTGCTGCGGGCTGTGGATCGCCAAAAGGATCAGTCTTATTTTCTCTACGACCTCAGCCAGGAGCACTTGGCCCACAGCCTCTTCCCGTTGGGCGAGTACACCAAAGCCCAGACCCGCCAGATGGCTAGGCGCTACGGCCTGGCCACCGCCAACAAGCCAGAGAGCCAGGATCTTTGCCTAATTGAAACCTACGGCTCGATGCGCAACTTCCTGGATCAGCACTTGGGGGAAAGGCCAGGGGAAATTGTCGATACTCAGGGGCGGGTCCTGGGGTACCACCAGGGCATTCACCACTACACCATTGGCCAGCGCAAGGGCTTAGGCATTGCTGCCCCTCGTCCGCTCTATGTGGTGCGCATCGATGCAGCCATGAACCGCGTGGTGGTGGGAGAGCGGGAAGAAGCCACCCAAGCAGAAGCCTGGGTGCGGCAGGTCAACTGGGTGTCGATCCCAGCGCCATCAGAGCCCTTGGAGGTAGAAGTGCAGGTGCGCTACCGTACCCCTGCCGTGCCAGCTACCTTGATCCCGGAATCGCCGGAACGCGTGAAGTTGCAATTTGCCGAGCCCCAGTTTGGCGTCACCCCCGGCCAGGCCGCCGTTTGGTACCAGGGGGATCTGCTGCTGGGAGGTGGCATCCTCGAGCGCCCTCTTTCCTAGCTGGAAGTTTGCCAGAACGCAGCGGCAGGACCTCAAGCTGGCGGGATAGGGGCAGCCGCGGCTAGAGTCAATCGGTTGTGGCTGTTGAGGTCCATGCGCTTGGCTTTCTACCTGCGCTTGCTGCTGTTGTTGGCGCTGCTGGCCCTGTTTACAGGCCTAATTGTGTGGCTGATTCAGTCCTTTCTCGAGCTCTACTACGCCACCCGCTACCACCCCCTTTTAGGGGGTCTGTTAGTTGGAGTGCTGACGCTGCTGCTAGTGGTGTTTTTGGCCGCCTCGGTCTATTACTTGTTTCTCTTTGGCCGAGCTTCCTCCCCTCCAACCCAGCGCCTTCCTCAGCTAGCCCCCCCGACAACCCCCGCCGAAAAGTGGGAGGCAGCCCGGCGCAACCTGGCCCAACTGGAGGCTCAAGTAGCCCAGATTCAGGATCAGGTGGCCCGAGCAGCGCTGGCAGAACGGTCAGCCCGCTTAGCCCAGCAGTTGGCCCAGCCTCAACTGAAGGTGGTGGTTTTCGGCACAGGCTCGGCGGGCAAAACCTCGCTGGTGAACGCTCTCCTGGGGCGGCCAGTGGGAGCAGTGGGGGCCACCCTGGGCACCACGCAAGCCGTGGCCGTCTACGACTGGAACCTGCCCGGCATCCTCCACCCCGTGAAGATCGTGGACTGTCCAGGCATTTTGGAAATTGGGCCGGCAGGAGCCATGCGGGAAGAAGAGGCCCAGGCTCAGGCCCAGGCTGCCGAGCTGTTACTGGTAGTGGTGGACGGGGATCTGCGCCAGTCGGAGCTGGAGCCCCTGCGCCGCCTTCTGACCTTGGGCAAACGGGCCCTCCTGGTGCTCAACAAAATTGACCTCTACACTCCCGAGGAACAGCAGCTTCTGCTCCAGCGGCTGCGGGAACGGGTTTACCCCCTTATCCAACCGGAAGACGTGCTGCCAGCTGCTGCAAACCCGGCCCCCGTGCGCCTGGGATCCCAAACCTGGCAGCCGCAACCCGAGGTGGCGGCAGTGCGGGATCGGGTGCAGGCGGTGCTCTATGCCGAGGGGAGATCCCTGGCCTTGGACAATGCCCTCCTGCAATCCCAGCAGTTGGGCGAGGAGGCCAAGCGCATTCTCCAGGCGCAGTTGCGTCGCCAGGCGGAGGAAGTGGTCGATCGCTTTCAGTGGATTGTAACCGGTGTGGTCTTTGCCAACCCCATCCCAGCGCTGGATCTCCTGGCCATTGCCGCCATCAACGCCCAGATGGTGGTGGAGCTGGGATCCCTCTACGGCTGCAAGATGAACCTACAGCAGGGGCGGGAGCTGGCTTTGTCCTTGGCTAAGACCTTGGCTGGCTTGGGTCTGGTGGAAGGGGCAATCCAACTGACCACCGGGATCCTAGCTACAGTGGCTGAGGTCAGCGTTGTTGGCTTTTGGCTGACAGCACCCATCCAGGCAGCCAGCGCTGGCTATCTCACCCGCATTGCCGGCAAAAGCTTTATCGAGTACTTCCAGCGCAACCAGAGTTGGGGAGAGGGAGGCATGCAGGCGGTGGTCAAGGCCCAGGTGGAGAGCGCCCAAAAATCCGGCTGGCTCAGGGAGTTTGTCCGCCAGGCCTGGGAACGGGTTTTCCGCTTTCGCTAGGAACCGCTCTGAAAGACTTACACAACCCCAGGCAAAAGCAGACTTTCACTCGGCGTTGAGGCTTCCTTCCTGCTTCCACGACCCGTAGCTAGTAGTAGAGTTCACCTCTACTACCCCGCCAGAGGGATCTCCACAGGCGCGACTTCCCCGCAAGCTGCAGGTAGTTGCTCCTTGCCCCCATAAGGCACACCGGCTAAAGACGGAGCCAACTTTAGCCTAGGCAAAGTGCCTACCAGAAAAGATGTACTCGCAAGCCTACTCGCTCAGCCCATCTACGTCGAGGCAGAAGGTTGGTTATGCCACAAAGTGGCCAATTGTCCGGTGAATCAAGGACTAGAGGAGAACCCCGCCTGCAGTACCAGCTCCATCCCTGCTAGGTAATGGCGTAGCATCCGCCAGCACTTCGCGGCCAGCAGCAGCGGTGGCTTGCAAGCACCACGCAGGCGGCAATACTAGCGTGCCCCTAACCCATAGGCAGGCTCCCCTTGCTGCCAGTTGCCCCTGCTCGTTATCCTAGTAGAGCTGAAAAATTGGGGAAACAGGTGAGCCGTGGCTAAAAAAAGCATGATCGAGCGGGAGAAAAAGCGCCAGCGCTTGGTTGAAAAGTATCGCGAAAAGCGCCAGCAATTGAAGGCAGCGCTGGCTGATCCCAACCTCGACCAGGCCACCCGCATGGAGCTGCATGCCCAACTGCAAAAGCTGCCGCGCTCCAGCTCGCCCACCCGCCTGCGTAACCGCTGCTGGAAAACGGGCCGTCCCCGCGGTTACTTCCGGGATTTTGGCCTCTGCCGCAACAGCCTGAGGGAGATGGCTCACCGCGGCCTGCTACCTGGCGTGGTCAAAGCCAGCTGGTAGCCCAGATGGGCTGGAGGCTGCTGGCAACTGCCCTGGAAAAGCAAGCACCTTCTCTGCCCTGAGGGGAGCTCCCCGTGGCCCTGAAGCCCTTCCAGATTTGCGACGACGATCTCACCCCCGACCTGGTCAAAGCCCTGGCCGGAGAAGCCTACCTGGCGGTGGACACAGAGACGATGGGCTTGATCCCGCAGCGGGATCGACTCTGTGTTGTGCAGATTGCCAACGCTGCCGGTGAGGTGGTGCTGCTGCGGTTTAGCCGCGGCGTCAGGCAGGCCCCTCTCCTAGCCAAGCTGCTGACGGATCCCGGCATCGAGAAGATTTTCCACTATGCCCGTTTTGACCTGGCCATGCTGCGCTACCACCTGGGGATCCAAGTCTGGCCGGTCTTCTGCACCAAGATTGCTAGCAAACTGGCTCGCACCTACACCAGCAAGCACAGCCTCAAAGATGTGGTGAGCGAGCTGTGCGGGGTCGAGTTGAACAAGGCAGCCCAGAGCTCCGACTGGGGAGCTGTCCATGCCCTCTCGGCGGAGCAGTTGGAGTACGCAGCTAACGACGTCCGCTACTTGATCCCGGTGCGCCACAAGTTGGCCCAGATGCTGCAGCGAGAGGAGCGCTGGGAACTGGCCCAGCGTTGCTTCCAGCACCTTCCCACCCTTGTCGAGCTGGATCTGCTGGGGTATGGCAACGTCTTCGAGCACCAGTAGTGGCAGCCTCTAAAGCTAGTTGGCCAAGTCGGGGAAAGTAGCCCGCACGGCGGGGTGGATGAGCTTGCCGGAGCGAATGTTAAGCCCTTTGGCCAAAGCTGGATCTTGTTCCAGGGCAGCGGCCAGGCCAAGGTTGGCCAGCTTGAGAATGTAGGGGAGCGTGGCATTGACCAAGGCTTGGGTTGAGGTCCAGGGGACAGCCCCTGGCATGTTGGGAACGCCGTAGTGCAACACGCCGTAGGCTTCGTAAACCGGCTGGGCATGGGTGGTGGCCCTAGTGGTGGCAATGCAGCCTCCCTGATCCACCGCGACGTCCACAATTAGGGATCGGGGCCGCATCTGGGCCACCAACTCCTCCCTCACCAAAATCGGCGCCCGACTGCCCGGCACTAACACCGCTCCCACCACGAGATCGGCCTTGCGAACGCACTCCTCGATGGTTTGGGGGGTGCTGTAGAGCAACTCCACTCGCGATCCAAAGATGAGCTCCAGCTCGTTGAGCCGCTGCAGGTTAATGTCCAAAATCTGCACCTGCGCTCCCAGGCCAACGGCCACTTTGGCCGCCTCTGTACCCACGGTTCCTCCGCCCAAAATCACCACTCGTCCCGGTGGCACACCTGGGATCCCGCCCAGCAGTACGCCTCGCCCCCCCTCTTGGCGGGTGAGGTAGTGGGCACCAAATTGCACCGAGAGCCGCCCAGCAATCATGCTCATGGGCATCAAAAGAGGCAGGGAGCCATCGGCCAGCTCCACTGTCTCGTAAGCCAGGCAGGTGGCCCCCGAACGCAGGAGGGCTTGGGTGAGCTCGCGGCTAGCCGCCAAGTGCAAGTAGGTAAATAGGATCAGATCCGGATGGAGCAGCGGATACTCTGCAGGCAGGGGCTCTTTCACCTTCACCACCAACTGCTGCTGGTAGATCTCCTCAGGAGTAGCAGCCAGCCTGGCCCCCGCCTTCTCATAGTCCTCGTCAGTAAAGCCGGCTCCCTGGCCCGCTTGAGTTTCCACCCACACCTGGTGCCCCTGCTCAGTCAAGACCCGCACCGCCGCTGGTGTTAGGCCGACGCGGAATTCCTGCTCTTTAATCTCCCTGGGCACGCCAATGCGCATAGGGATCCCTGGAGGACTGCCTTCGAGTTTGTGCGCGCTCTGTTAAAGTGTAAGCGTGATTTACGGCCCGGATCTGTGACCGTTGTCTCCGCTGCTGCTACACCCGCTGCCCCAGAGACGACTCTACTCAACGTCTGGCAAGTCCTAGCCGAGAAGTTTGCTGACCAGCCTGCCCTCAGGGATCCCCATGCCCAGCCGGTCTTTGAGATTTCCTATGGGGAACTGTTCCGCCGCATTCAGACGCTGGCTGCTGGCTTACAGGCTTTGGGCATTCGCCCTGGGGATCGGGTAGCCATTTTTGCCGACAACTCCCCCCGCTGGCTGATGGCGGATCTGGCCACGCTGTTTACAGGAGCAGTCAATGTGCCGCGCAGCGCCGTAGCGGATCCAGCGGAGCTGGGCTACATTTTGCGCCATTCCGGGAGCACCGCTTTGATTGCCCAGGATGTGAAGACGCTGGCACGGGTTCGGTCAGTTGTGGAGGAGCTGGGTCTAGAGCGGCTGCTGCTGCTTTCGGACGAAGAAGAGCCAGGAGTAGTGAATTTTTCTCAGTGGCTGCAAGCAGGGCGAGAACACCGCTACGAGCCCCCCAAGTTGGAGCGATCCCAGTTGGCCACCATCATCTACACTTCCGGCACCTCCGGTCAGCCCAAGGGGGTGATGCTCAGCCACGGCAACCTCATGCACCAGGTGGAGAACTTGGGCGCGGTCGTACAGCCCCAACCGGGGAACAAGGTGTTGAGCATTCTGCCCACTTGGCACTCTTATGAGCGGGCTTGCGAGTATTTTCTCCTTAGTCGCGCCTGCACGCTGGTCTATACCAGCCCCCGCTTTATCAAACAAGATTTTCAACAGGAGCAGCCCCACTATTTGGTGGCAGTGCCGCGCATTTGGGAAACCGTTTATGAAGGGATCCAGCGGCAATTCAAAGAGAAAAGCCCCCTCCTGCAGTGGCTAATCCGTGCTCTGATGGCTGTCAGTGAAAGCCATGTGCTCTCTGGACGGATAGCTCGCAACCAGTCAATTTTGCATTACGGAGTCAGCCCCTGGGTGCGCCTACAGGCTCGCTGGCAACATTGGCTGCTCTGGCCCCTGCATCGGCTGGCCGATTGGCTCATCTACCGCAAGGTGCGACAAGCACTAGGCCCCAATTTTCAACATGCTATTAGCGGCGGCGCATCCCTACCTGCCTATCTGGATCTGTTCTATGAAGTTGTTGGGATTTCCATCTTGAATGGCTACGGCCTCACGGAAACCTCGCCAGTGCTGTGCGCGCGGCGTCCTGACAACAACGTGCGCGGTACGGCTGGCCCACCGCTGCCAGGGACGGAGTTTCGCATTGTCGATCCGGAAACCCGGCAGCCCTTGCCCCCTGGCCAAAAGGGGTTGATCCTGGCCCGTGGCCCGCAGGTGATGATGGGCTACTACAACAATCCAGAAGCCACCGCTAAAGTTCTCAGCTCTGATGGCTGGTTTGAAACCGGGGATCTAGGCTGGCTCACTCCCGACGGCCAACTGGTGATCACCGGCAGGGCCAAGGATGTCATTGTCTTGCGCAACGGCGAGAACATTGAGCCACAGCCCCTGGAAGATGCCTGCCTGCAATCTCCCTACATCAGCCAGATTGTGATCGTCGGGCAAGACCAAAAAAAATTGGCTGCCCTCATCTACCCCAACCTCGACGCCCTCAAGGCCTGGGCTGCTGAGCAAGGGATCCCTACTGCCGAGACCGAGCTGCTCGTTCACCCGCAGGTGCGCCGCTTCATCTTGCAAGAAGTACGCCGCCGCATCCAAGAGCGCCCTGGCTATCGGCCCGACGAGCAAGTTGCTGACTTTCGCTTCTTGCCAGAGCCCCTGAGTGTGGAAAATGGCCTCATGACCCAGACGCTGAAAATTAAGCGCAACCCCGTGGCGGAGCGCTACGCTCACCTTATTGAGGAAATGTACCGATCTTTGAAGTAGGGCCAGCCTTCTAGGTTTGGGATCCCCGTTGTTGCTCCAGGTAGCGCCGGAAGGTCTCCGGTGGGATAGCCCCCCGGTAGGCCCCACAGTAGTAGAGGGTGAGCACCGCCTTGTAGGCCCAGTCGGTCGCCACCACGTCCGGGAAGGGGCTGGGCAGGGTATCGGCTTGGTTGGCGGCGCAGGCTTGCAAAATCCGCTCCGTGGTGAGCTGTTCTGCCAAGTCCGGAGGGAGCTCCCGCAGGTTAGCCTGGGCCAGAACCGCTCCCGGCAGGCACAAGCTGGCGAGGGTCGCCGCCCAAAAAGCGCGAGTGAAGAGGTGTTGCCAGTTCATGGCTCTC
>NZ_JANSHI010000024.1:0-7600 GCF_047461615.1 Synechococcus sp. W65.1
CTCCCGGCAGGCACAAGCTGGCGAGGGTCGCCGCCCAAAAAGCGCGAGTGAAGAGGTGTTGCCAGTTCATGGCTCTCCAGAGGGAATAGTTCGGACAAGTTCTCTAGGTTAGAATTACCGCAGGCAGCAGCGTTCCTGCTAGGGGTGCGAAGCGCCCACACGGGGGAGCCTGTTGCAATGTTTTAATGAGTAGACAATTGCATGCTGCAGAAGGACAGTGAGATGAGCACAATTCCGCCGAACTTGCTGGACTATCAGCGCAGAGCTCTGGCGATGCGGGAGAGTTCATACATTGACTTTCCAGCTCATGTCCATCTGGAAACGATGGCACGTTGCAACGCTGCCTGCAACTTTTGTCCCTATTCTTCACTGGAAAGAAAGGGAGCAAAGATGGATGATTCTCTAATAGAAAAAATTGTCAATGACCTCAAAGACATTCCGCGTCTTCATCGCTTTCAATTAAGTCCTTTTAAGGTTAATGAGCCATTTTTGGATACACGGATCTTCGATTTGCTTACATATCTTCAGTCTGAGCTACCGCACGCTACCATCACCTTGACTACCAATGGCTCCCTCATCAACGAGCGGATTGTGGAACGATTAACACAGTTTCCCAATCTTGGTTACCTGTGGGTTAGCTTCAACGATCACCGCCCAGACGAATACGAGGCAACGATGAAGTTGCCCTACAGACGGACTCGCGAAAGCCTGGACAGACTTCACAAAGCAAAAGCTGAGGGACGCTTGCCAATGCGCATTGTGCTATCCCGTGTTGGAGACGGCACAGCAGCTGATGAGGATTTCATTACCTGGGTAAGGACAACGTATCCATTGTTCGAAGTTAGCATTTTTCCGCGCATGAACTGGCTTGGCCAGGTCGATGTGTCGCCTCCCACGGCACCGCCCATAGCCTGCACTCGCTGGTTTGACATATCAATCACGGCAACGGGTGTGGTAGCCCACTGTTGCGCCGATGGCCAGGCACGCTACCCCATAGGTAACGTTCGGGAGCAGCATGTCCTCGACATCTACAACAGCCCAAGCTATCGCCGACTGCGCGCGACGGTGGACAACCGTCTGCAGGTAGAGCCATGCCGCTGCTGCAACTTCCTTTAAACAAGGAGAGATCCATGGCTATCACTGCCATCGAATACGTTCTATTTAGCCAAATGCGGCAACAAAACGCTATTCCGCTTGGAGGCGACTGTTTGGAACTGGGCGAGGCCAACTGGTACGGCGACGTGGCTGTCGAGCAGCTTGGCCAAGACATTTATCGCTTTGCCAAAGAGGAAGAACGTACTGCCCTCTTCCGTCAACTTGATGAAATTACTCAGGCTAAGCGCCCTGGAATGCTGTTCGAGATCGCCAAGGTCTTTTGGCGCACCTTCTGGCAGCCACGTTCGATGACAGCGGTGGATCTTCATGGCACGGAGGCAGCTCTCAAGCTGGATCTCAATTTCCCTATCGAGTTGCCTCAGCGTTACCATGCTGTTTTTAACCTTGGCACAGCCGAGCACATCTTCAATATTGCCCAGGTGATGAAAACCATACACGACTACACGCTGCCTGGTGGCCTAATGATCCACGGTCTGCCATTTACCGGCTGGCTCGATCACGGTTTTTACAACGTGCAGCCGACCTTTTTCTGGGATCTAGCCCAGGCAAACAGCTACACGATAATGGCCTATCTCTACGTCGAGTATAATCCACTGAAGTTCGTACAGCTATGGAAACGCGAGGATATCCTCGAACTGGTCACTAAAAACCAGATTGGCCAAAACGCCTTGCTTTACTGTGTTCTGCGCAAGCCTGCTGAAGATCAACCGTTTTGCTTTCCGATTCAGGGCTACTATGCCGGCACTCTCTCCCAGGAGGCAGTAGAGGCTTGGAAGACTTTACGATAAGCGAGGGTGAAAATGAAGCGACTCAAGGAGCAATTTGCAGAACTTGGCTATTGCCATATTCCCCAGTTTGTTCCGCCTGTCTTGCTGAATGAATGGGCAGACGACCTGCACTGGCTGGTCGCTACCCAGCTTAAACGATTTGGCCTTGCAGCAAGTGAAGAAAGTGACCCTGTGCGTCGTTTGTCACGTTCACTGAATCGCTCTCTGGAGAGCCAAGCCAGAGGCGCAGTCTTGGATTTACGAGGAGGTCAATCGGCGGCCTTGGATGTTTGAGCTGGCAAGTAGCCGTTTGCTCACCAGTTGGGTTATGGAAGTATTGGGCAGCGAGCGCATTGCCATCCATCCCCGCCTGATCATGATCATCAGCATGCCTGGCCACGAGTGGCATGTTGCCTACTGGCATCAGGATCGTTTCTACGGCCCATATCACGTAGTGGCCTACATTCCGTTACAGAATACCGGTGCCTTTAATGGCGGGTTGATGGTTGCACCTGGCGAGCACAAGCGAGGCCTGATGCCGCACGCCCACAATGAGGCACTGAGTGGAAAGAACAAGTGGATTACGCTTCCGCCAGAAGTCATTGCTTCGCTTAAGGAACAGCGTCAGCTCGAACTGATGGCGGGCGACCTGGTTCTTTTTGACGGACTATTGCCGCATTCGGCCAACCTGAACTACAGTGAGGATGTAAGGTTCGCAGTTTCGCTGCGCTACACTGATCTGACCGATCCTTTCTTTATTGAACGAGGCTGGCGCTGGGAGGATTTGGCAGAAGAAGGACGGAGAGCACTTGCCAGAAAGGAGAACGCCCCATGAGCGGCAATGGCAATCCATTGAGCGGTATGATCCGTGAGTCATCTAACCAAAGCGAAGCCAATATCAGGTGCCTGGCAGAACTGGAGCGCTACTGGGCCGAAAGCCCGGGCAGTGCCAACGTCAAGCTGGAGAATTTTACCAAATATGTCACACGGGAAAGCCTGACCAAGTTTTTGGCGCGTGCCGAGGTGTTCCAAAAGCAATTGCATGTTCATGGCTCAGTGGTTGAGATGGGGGTTGCCCGTGGCGCCAGCCTCATGACGTGGTATCACCTAAGCTCAATCTTCGAGCCAACCAATTACCTGCGCGAGATCATCGGCTTTGACACCTTCACTGGCTTTCCAGAAGTGTCCGAAGTCGATTTAAGAGGCCAAGCAGTCTCTGAACATACCCGCCTCGGTGGCTTCGCCGTCGAAAGCGACATGGCCAACGACATTATGCGTGCCGCGTCCATCCATGATTTGACGCGCTTTCTAGGGCACATACCAAAACTAAAGCTGGTTGAGGGCGATCTGCGTGTTACATTGCCCAAGTATCTTGAAGATAACCCCCATCTGGTTGTCTCTTTGCTGCATCTCGATGTCGACCTCTACGAGCCGACAAAGCTAGCGCTGGAGTTGCTTGTGCCACGCATGCCAAGGGGAGCTGTGATCTTGTTCGATGAGCTCAACATGCGTCAGTTTCCGGGTGAAACACTGGCAACGATCGAGGTGCTGGGCCTCCGCAATCTCCGTCTCTTTCGCTTCCCTTACGCGACGTGCATGTCTTATGCTGTGCTCGAGTAAGTGTAGAGCATGACTCCTCTTTATACGGATCCCTGTCCTGCCTGTGGCGAATCAGTGGCTCACCCTTTTTTTGACGGAGGGGCTGCGCCACTTGCCACATTGGGCTGGCCACGTACTGAAGAGGAGGCACGGGCCATGCCCCCCTATCGGCTTGACTTTGTGCAGTGCCTCGCCTGTGGCCATGTCTGGAATCGCGCCTTCCGCTATGAGGATGTCCCGTACGGCAGTCAGCCGAACCTCATGTTCAACGCCGGGGTCTTGTGGAACCGGCATCTGGCGCAACTGGTCGATGAGGTGCTGACCCGCCTACCTGAGAACCCAACCGTGGTTGAGATTGGCTGCGGTTGTGGTCACTTTCTGCGGTCTTTGGCTGCTCGCCGGCAAGGGCGGTACATTGGATTTGACCCTCACCAACCGGACGACTTCCCCAGTGAGTTTCAATTTGAGGCGCGGCTTTTTGACCCTGTTGAAGATCTGCTGCACCTCCAGCCGGATCTGGTGGTGATGCGTCATGTCCTGGAGCACTTTGGCCAACCAGCAGCCTTCCTACAGCAGTTGGCATGGGCTGCAGGTTGCTGTAAAAAGACTGTGCGCCTGCTTGTTGAAGTGCCCTGTATCGACCGGGTCTTTACCACAGGGCGACTGGTGGATTTTTACTACGAACACCCCCAGCAGTTTAGCACTGAGTCGCTGCGTGCCCTGCTACAGCGCGTCGGTGCAATTGTGAGCTTGTGGCACGCCTACGATGGGGAAGTGGTGTTGGCCATCGTTGAGCTGCAGCTACCGCTAGCCTGGCGGCTCCGGGCTGAAGCAGCAGCCAAATTTGAGCAAGGCAGCCAAGAGGCTCGCTGCAAAATTGCTGCCCAGCTTCAAGAGCTGGCTAACAGTGGCCTGCGAGTTGCCCTCTGGGGAGGCACGGGGAAAGGGGCAGCCTTCATGCACCACTTTGGGGTTAAGACCAATTGGCTTACCTGGGTTGTCGATTCCGATCCAAACAAAGTTGGCACCTATGTTGCCGGCGTTGGCCAGCAAATTGTCAGCCCAGAGGAGCTGAAAACGCAGACCCCAGACGTGGTCATCATCCCAACCCAATGGCGCGCCGCTGACATTGTTGCCGAGATGGCTAGGCTTGGGATAGAGCCCAAGCAGGTGCTTATCGAGCACCAAGGGCAACTAGTCGACTACTGGCATTCTGCTCATCCCTATGCCTTGCCCAAACTAGAGGGCCGATGATGGAGCTAAGCAACCTTCTGCAGCAAGCTATTGACCACCACCAGCAGGGGCACCTGGAAGAAGCAGAGCGGCTCTATCGGGCCATCCTGCAGGTTGCCCCCCGCCACCACTACGCCCACCACCTTCTGGGCCAACTTGCCCGTCAGCGGGGGCAGCCTCGGTCGGCACTGTCCCATTTGATGACGGCAGTCAGCGCCAATCCAACGGTTGGTCAATATTGGCTAGCTTTGGTTGAAGCCCTGCTGGAGTGTGGTGAATACGGGGAGGCCGAGCGGGTTCTTGCCGAAGCGTGCGCCCACGGTTTGGAAGGGCCCGCTGTTGTCGAGCTAACTGCGCGGCTAGCGGCCGCCACCCTGAAGGGAGAAGCTCCCTCTCCTGACCCTCTGCCAGCAACGCAGCCCCCCACCGAGGAAGAAGCCAGCGAGCTACAGGAAGCAGCAGCTGCCTGCAACAGTGGCAACCTAGCCCTTGCTTTGGAAAAAGCCCAGCGGCTACTTGCCAAAAACCCAGGTCTTGCCCTGGCCTGGGCCATTATTGCCCAGGTGCGCTGGGCACAGGGGGAGGCAGTGGCAGCGGAAGAGGCAGCTCGGCGGGCTCTTGCCATTGAGCCCAATCAGCGCGAGGCCCTGCTTGCCCTGGCCGTATCTCTTCAGGACCAAGAGCGCTATGAGGAAAGTGAAGCTCTCTTCCGGCAGGCACTGCTGGCTTATCCCAAGGATGCCGAGATATACAGCAGTTTTTCAGCTCTGTTGCAAGAGATTGGCAAATGGCCTGAAGCGCAAGCGGTTGCCTTGCGGGCAATTGAGCTTAACCCAACCTATGCCGACGCTTGGGTCAGCTATGGAAGTGCGCTGTTGGGAAGTGGCGAAGGGGAGCGAGCTGCAAGCGCCTACCAAGCGGCACTGCAGTTCAACCCACAGCGGGTAGAAGCACTCTACTGGCTTGGACGATTGGCCGCAGTTAACCATGACTTTCCCAAGGCGCTGGATTACTTTGACAAAGCCCTAACCCTTTGTCCCCACTTTGTTGAGAGCCTCCTGGCAAAGGTAGGAGTCTACGAGTTTTCTGACCAACTCCAAGAAGCAGAAAGCTGTGCGCGCCTTGCCCTGCAGAAAAAGCCGCACCACTTCGACGCCCATCTAGCTTTGGCCCTTGCTTTGGCAGCTCAAGGAAAGGATGGGGAAGCTGAGGAAGTGTTACAGGCGGCTCGCCAATGTAGACCCCAGCCCTCCGATGCGGCCGAGCGGATCCTTGCCGCCCAGATTGCGGGTCGGCTTCACTTACCAGCCATCCCCGAGTCCCAAGCGGCCATTGCCCACTGGCGAGCTCGCTATCGGGAGGGCCTTAACGCTCTGCTGGACCTGCCTGGAACCTTGACCGACCCAACCCAATACTTCAGCGGCGCTCTTTTCTTCTACCTTGCCTACCACAACGCCGACGACCGAGCGCTCATGGAAGGTCTCTGTCGGCTCTTTCGGGCTAAGGCGCCGCAGTTGAACTTTGAAGCGCCGCATGTTGCCCGCTGGCAGTTCCCTACAGGTCGGCGCATCCGGGTTGGCTTTTGCTCCCAGTTGCTTGTCAACCACACCATCGGCAAGCTCTACCAGGGCCTTCTGGTTCAGCTTGACCGTTCCCGCTTTGAGGTCATCCTCATCTACCCACCACAAGCCAAGCGTGACCAACTGCGAGCTAGGTTGGAAGCTGCTTGCGACCGAACGGTGACCCTCAGCGGTCGACTTCCCCAGTGGCAAGCACAAGTTGCAGCCCTTGAACTCGATGCCCTCTTCTACCCCGACATTGGCATGTGGCCATCCACCTACTTTCTGGCCTATGCGCGGCTTGCGCCTGTGCAGATGGTTAGTTACGGCCATCCGGATACCACCGGCATCGATACAGTTGATTACTTCCTAGGGGGAGATGCGCCGATGGAACCGGAAGGAGCAGAAGCCTACTACAGTGAGCGCTTGGTGCGTTTTACCCGCCTCCCCTTTTGCTACCAACTTTTCAGCTTGCCAACGTCAATTCCCTCCCGCACAGAACTGGGCCTGCCAGAGCACGGCCGGCTCTACGGCTGCCCTCAAGCTTTGTTTAAGCTGCACCCTGACTTCGACGCGGTGCTAGCAGCCATTGCTGAGGGCGACCCCGAGGGCCACATTGTCATGATTGAGCTCCCCATCAAGGCTTGGAGCGAGCAGCTCAGGGCGCGCTGGGCAAAGAGTGCCCCTATCCTCAACGAACGGGTCTGCTTCCTGCCGTACCAGCCGCTTGATCGCTTCATGGCTTTGGTGGTCCACTGTAATGTTTTGCTGGATCCCATTCATTTCGGCTCAGGCAACAATCTCTACGAGTCCATGGCTTACGGCAAACCAATTGTCACCTGGCCTGGGCGCTTTGCCCGTGGGCGTTTTGTGGCAGCAGCCTACGAGCAGATGGGGATCGCCGAGATTGCGCCTATTGCCCCCTCCATCGAGGACTATGCGCCCACAGCCCTTGCTTTTGCTCGTGACCAAGAACGCTGCCTCGCTTTTGCCAGCAAGGCTGTAGCAGCAGCCAAAACGCACCTGTACTTCGACCTAGGGGCGGTGCGTCAATTCGAAGCCTTCCTCCTAGCGGCGCTGGAAGCGGCTGCCCAGGGCGAGAAGCTGCCAAGTGGCTTCCGGGTGCCGCCTCCCAAGGGCGGGAGCTGACCTTTTTGGGAGGCTCTGGCCAGGCCTGGCAGCTTTGCTCTGCCGTGGGATGTAATCAGCCCCCTCACTCTGGGATTAAGATGCAGAAAAACTGCAGGCAGGATCGCAAGCTGCCAATGGTCTCCCTGCATGGCCATGTAGAGCTGAGAGCGCGATAGGTCGAAGCCAATGAGTTTA
>NZ_JANSHI010000025.1:0-5800 GCF_047461615.1 Synechococcus sp. W65.1
GCAGGAGGAGCAAAATCTTGGAGTCCTGATCCTCAGACGAGCTTTTTGGCGGCAAAACCAGATCTTGCCATTCCCGGTAGCTGAGGCCAAGCCGAACCATTTCATTGATTTCGTGTCTATAACCTTCCAATCTTCTGTGCAATTCAATCATTGACTGGGCAGCCGCTATAACCCGATTAGCTCCCGAAGGCATCAGACTGAGGATGCCTTCTCTCCGGTCAGCAGCGCTCCAGGGTAGTGAATCCCAAGGTAGACGATTCCAAAATGTCAAACCTACACCAAGCGAAGATGGGGCAGTGAGCGCTAGGATAGCATTCCTAGATCTTGGCGATATGCTATCAATCCAGGCTTCAATGCCAAGTGTGTTGAAAATGGCTGGTCGTATGTGTTTATCAAACAGCTTGTCTACATTTGATTCGCCCGCTACATACTTGAGAATTTCCACAATGCTTGATAGGCTGACTTTTTGGCAAGCACTGTGAAGATATCCTGAAGGATCTTCAAACAGAAGCTTGACGTACCCCCTGATCCGAGGTCTCACGATCTCCTCCGCCTCGTCTAGGCGCTTCAGAGCCGTTTCATACTCCCCAAGCTCTAGGTAACACTTGATCTCCACAACATAGACTAAAGATAGGATTAGGATGTACTCCCGAGACAAAATACCGTTACCCTTATTCCAGTCAGAATCCCACGCAGCTTGATAATAGTGCTCGGCTTCGAGCAAGGGTTGAATGACCTCGCTTACCAATTGCTTCCTGTTGGTCGAGGAAGACATTTCTAGAGCTATTTCTGCAGCTTTAATTGCGGACCTAGCTTTAGCAAAGAACGACCGATCTATTTTTGATTTCCGAGATAGAAGCCTGGAGATTTTGGATTCGTGAATCGACTTGATTGAGCTTAGAGATAACGCTTGCAAAGCCCACGGCAGACAAGCCCAAGTTAGCCAGACCAAGGGCAGTATTGAATCGGGTTAAATTCAAGGCAGTATTTAGTGTATTCCAGACATCGATTAGTTTTAGGTTGATCTACCTCAACTGAATGTTGGCAATAATCCCATTGACAATGTCCACTCCGGGAATCCATTTGCCGATGCTATCTGCAAGTGTCAAGCCTCCAGTTTCTCTCAGCCAGGCTACCACCCGCTTAGAAGCCACTTCTCTCACAACACCGCCTATGCGCTCATAGGTGCCATCTTGCAGGCCTTTCAGGATGGCTTCGGGAATGTCTAGGATGACTTGCTCAGCAACCATAAATCAGCAGCTCCTTGTCCTTGGTGCCATCAGACTAGCACAGAGAAAACCTTCTGAAAGTACTTGTACTTAACTTGTACTTAAAAGTTTGCTAAAGCTTGAGGGAGGCCAGTCTCTTTGTTCTCAGTCGCAAAGGCGAGAGCCTATCATGGAAGTCTAGCCTCTCCTTACCGTTAGTCTGCCACTATGTCTGAGCCTTCTGGTCGCTTAGTTTGGAACCATTCCACTCACATCTCTGGCTTGATCCCTGTTCTGGAGCGCTTGACTCGACAACCAGGCATTAAAACTGTAACGCCGGGTGCCTTATCTTGCGCTCGCGGGCGGATCCCGCAGTTGCAGTTGCGGGTTTCTGTGCCCATTCGAGGGGGGTACAAGTTAGTTGCCCGCAAAGGCAGCAGCGTGCAGGAGGTCTTTGTGGTTACCGACCTCAGCCAGTCGGAGCTGGAAGCAGCGATTCGCCGCTGTTTAGAGTAGGTTTGAGTTTCTTGACAACGCAGCCCCGCCTCTTGGGCGCGCTATGTCCCGCGCTAGCGTCAAGCCCGCCCGCATTAGCGCCGTCCTGCCCGGATCCTTGGCGGCAAAGGCAGGCATTCAACCGGGGGAGGCGCTGGTGAGCATCAATGGCGAGCGGCCCCGCGACCTCATTGACTATCGCTTCCTCATTGCTGAGGAATATCTCTGCCTGGAGATCCTGGACAGCCAAGGGATCCCGCGCACGGTTGAGCTGGAAAAAGACGTTGACGAGGATCTGGGGCTGGAGTTTGAGACGGCTTTGTTCGATGGCCTCATCCAATGCAACAACGCCTGCCCCTTTTGCTTTATCGACCAACAGCCCCCTGAGATGCGGGCAACCTTGCATCTCAAAGACGACGACTACCGCCTCAGCTTTCTCTACGGCAGCTACCTCACCCTCACCAACTTGACCGCTGCCGAGTGGGATCGCATCGCCCGCCTGCGCCTTTCTCCTCTTTATGTGTCGGTACATGCCACCGAGCCGGAGCTGCGCAGCCGCCTGCTCAAAAACCCCCGCGCCGGCCTCATCTTGGAGCAGTTGGCCTGGTTTCGCCAACACCGCCTGCAACTGCATGCCCAGGTGGTGGTCTGCCCAGGCTGGAACGATGGGGAGCACCTCACCCGCACGCTCTTGGATCTAGCCGCCTTTCGTCGGCCAGAAGAAGGGATCCCAACTGTCCTCTCGGCGGCGGTGGTGCCAGTGGGGCTGACCCGCTTTCGCCCCCCCAATGATGAGCTGATCCCGGTGGATGCTGCCAAGGCGGCGGAGGTGATCGATCAGGTGGAAGCGCTACAGGCGCAGTTTCGGCAAGAATTGGGATCCACCTTTGCTTGGCTAGCCGATGAGTGGTATCTGCTGGCGGGGCGGGAATTGCCGCCGGAAAAACACTACGAAGATTACCCCCAACTGGGCAATGGGGTGGGATCCCTGCGGCTTTTTCTCAGCCAATTCGAGCAGCTCAAACTGCCGCCAGAGATCCCTGCTCCTCTCAAATTGCTTTGGGTGGTGGGCAATGCGGTGGAGCGAGCCTTCCAGCCTGTGGTGGAGCGGATGAACAGTATCCGCAGGTTGCAGTTGCATCTTTTGCCCCTTGCCAGCCAATTCTGGGGACAAACCCTGACGGTAACCGGGCTGCTGACAGGGCAGGACATCCTCAAGGCCTTGAAATCGGTTGAGAACCTGGCAAGTTACGACGGCCTGCTTCTGCCCCAGATTACCCTCAAGGATGGGGAGCGCTTCCTAGATGACCTCACCTGGCAAGACCTGCAAGCCCAGGCTGGGATCCCGGTGGTGCGGGTGGATGGTGGTCCAGCGGGCTTGTTGGAGGCAGTGCAGCGGCTAGGATCGAGGGCAAGTTTGGACAGGACGCCATGAGGCCATGCAATGGCTGCGGCAAGGCGTGCTCCTGCTGCTCTGGGCGGGGCTAGGGATTCTGGCCATTACGGCCTTGGCCTCTTTCTACGTCGATCTGGCCTGGTTTGCCGAACTGAACGCCCTGCCAGTGCTCTGGACACGGGTATTTGCCCGCTGGGGGCTGGGCCTAGGCGCCTTTGTCTTTGCCCTGGCAGTGGTAGGAGTCAACATCCGCGCCTGCTGGCGGGGAACAAACCCAGCCTGGGCCTGGGCCATTGCGTTGGGCCTGAGCGGCTGCTTGGCCTGGTTTCTTTCCCAGCACTGGTTTACGCTGCTGCTTTGGCTACACCAAGTGCCTGTGGGAGAGTCGGATCCAATCTTTAACCGCGATCTGGGCTTTTTTCTTTTCAGCTTGCCCTTTTGGAAAAAGCTCCAGCACTGGTGCTTCAACCTGGTGCTATTGACCTTGGTTGCCGTTGCTCTCATCTACTTTGTGGAGCTGGGACTCTCGGAACAGCGGCTGACGCTGGCCCTTTCCCTGTTTGCCCAGCGGCACTTGCTCATCCTGGGGGGAGCTCTGTTTCTGCTTCGGGCCTGGGGCCACTGGCTGGAGCGCTACAAGTTACTCTACTCCACCCGCGGCGTGGTTTTTGGAGCCGGTTTTACCGATGTGCACGCCACTTTGCCAGCTACCACTTTGATGAGTGGGGTGGCTTTCCTAACCGCCCTTGGCTTCTGGGCCTTGGCCCGCCAAGGGATCCGCCTCAACCTTCCCTTGTTCAAATCCTGGTGCCCCCCCTGGGCCAGCTCCCTACTGGCGCCAGCTCTGCTGTGGGGAGCCTACCTGGGGTTTGGGTTACTAACTACCCGGCTTTACCCCCACTTGGTGCAGACCTTCTTGGTTACCCCCAACGAGCTGGAGCTGGAACGCCCCTACCTCGAGCACAACATCCGTTTTACCCGCGCCGGCTTTGGCTTAACCCAGGTGGAGGTCAAGCCCTTCCCGGAGGAGGGATCCCTTACCTGGGAGATCCTGCAGCAAAATCAATCTACCCTGAGCAACGTGCGCCTTTGGGATGCGGAGCCCTTGTTGGCCACCTACCGCCAGCTCCAGGAGATCCGCCCCTACTACCAGTTTCCCTATGTGGATGTGGATCGCTACCGCATAGGGGGAGAGCTGCGCCAAGTCATGCATGCAGCACGCGAGCTGGACTTTGCCCAGGTACCCCCCGCGGCCCAAACTTGGGTTAACCGGCGCTTTTTCTACACCCACGGCTATGGCCTCACCCTCAGCCCAGTTAACGTGGTTACTCCGGAGGGGCTGCCAGACTTTTTTCTAGCGGATATCCCACCGCGGATTTCCCCGCGCTACCCGGAGGTAGCGGAGGTGCTGCAGGTGGATCAGCCGGCCCTCTACTACGGCGAGCTAACCACCACCGAGGTGTTTGTCGGCGCAGAGGCAAGAGAGCTAGACTACCCTGCTGCCGACCACTACGTCTACAGCAGCTACCGCGGCACAGGGGGTGTCCCCATTCCTCACCTTTGGCAGCGCTTTCTCTATGCCTGGCACTTCCGGGATCTGCGCATTCTCCTCAGCCGTGAGCTTTCCCCCAACACCCGCTTTCTCTACCGCCGCCAAATCCGCGAGCGGGTGCGCCAGGTGATGCCCTTTTTGCTCTACGACCAGGATCCCTACCTGGTGATTCAAGGCGGTAAGCTCTACTGGTTTTTCGACGCCTACACCACCAGCAGCCACTACCCCTACTCCGAGTACCTGCCTGACTTTCCCTTCAACTACATCCGCAACTCCGTCAAGGCGGTGCTGGATGCCTACAACGGCAGCATCAACTGGTACATAGCTGACCCTCAGGATCCTTTCATCCAAGCCTACGCCCGCATCTACCCCACGCTGTTCAAGCCCCTGGAGGCCATGCCGGAGCCGCTGCGGCAGCACATCCGCTACCCCCAGGATCTCTTCCGACTGCAGGCCCAGCAATTTGCCACCTACCACATGACGGATCCCCGCCTTTTCTACAACCGGGAAGATCAGTGGCAGATCCCCAACCAATTCCGCAGAGGGCGGCGCCTCCCCATGCAGCCCCAGTACCTCATCCTCACCTTGCCGGAGGAGCGGCAGAAGGGATCCCCCAACGAACCTGAGTTCGTCTTGCTCTCTCCCTTCACCCCCCTCAACAAGCAAAACATGGTGGCTTGGATGGCCGCCCGCTGCGATGGGGAAAACTACGGCAAGTTGCTAGTGTACGAGTTTTCCAAGCAGCGTCTCATCTACGGCCCGGAGCAGGTGGAGGCGCGGGTGAACCAGGATCCCGCCATTTCCGAGCAAATTGCCCTCTGGAATGAACATGGGTCGCGGGTTAACCTGGGTACCCTGCTGGTTATCCCCATCGAGACCTCCCTTCTCTATGTCCAGCCTCTCTACCTGGAGGCGGAACAGGGCCGCCTGCCTCAGCTTACCCGGGTCATCGCCGCCTACGAAGACCGGGTGGTCATGGAGCCAACCCTCGCCCAGGCTCTAGAAGCCCTCTTCTCCCTCACCCTCCGCTAAGCCAGGATTTGCTGAGGGAGAGTTGACAGACCTTAACGGTTGGATTAAGGTTAGGTTGTCCATCTTCGCACTTCCACAGGGAAGTTAGGCTTTATGACCACTGTTCTCCAACGTCGC
>NZ_JANSHI010000026.1:0-3261 GCF_047461615.1 Synechococcus sp. W65.1
ATGAACGGGTGCATGGACCTAGGTTCCCAGCGGTGAGCCGCCAGTAGGATCGGCGCTGCGGTGTTTCACGACCCGGTTCGGGATGGGACGGGGTGGGTCCACCGCGCTCCACACACACCCATTGGGAGAAGAGACGGTCGTCCCTTCACCCCTCACGCGATTGCTTGCTCGTGCACCCTGTTTTCCTGCTGCCGGTCGGTTCGCCGTGACGGAAGGAAGCCCTCGCCCCTGCGCACCGGTCGCCTCTACGGGTCACCCCGCCTCCAGCTCCGGCCGCTTGGCCCGCTCATCTCGCGGGGGGCTTACCAGCCTTGCGCTGTGAGAGCAGTCGTCTTGCGGCGTGTTTCCCACTTAGATGCTTTCAGCGGTTCTCACTCCCGGACATAGCTACGGAGCCTGCAGGACGCCCTACAACTCCTCCACCAGCGGTCCGTCCAGCCCGGTCCTCTCGTACTAGGGCCAGCCCCGCGCACTGCTCTAGGCGCTCAGAGCGGATAGAGACCGAACTGTCTCACGACGTTCTGAACCCAGCTCGCGTGCCGCTTTCATGGGCGAACAGCCCAACCCTTGGGACCTACTCCAGCCCCAGGATGCGACGAGCCGACATCGAGGTGCCACGCTCCGCCGTCGATATGAACTCTTGGGCGGTCTGAGCCTGTTATCCCCGGGGTAGCTTTTATCCGTTAAGCCACAGGCCTTCCACCCGGTCCTGTGGGATCACTACGGCCGACTTTCATCCCTGCTCGGCCGGTCTGCCTCGCAGTCAAGCGCCCTTCTGCCGTTGCACTCCGCAGCGGATGACCATCCCGCCTGAGGGCGCCGTTGCGCGCCTCCGTTACCCTTTAGGAGGCGACCGCCCCAGTCAAACTACCCACCAGCCACCGTCCCCGCCTGCAGCGGGTGAGGGCAGCGCAGACCGAAGAGTGGTATTTCACCGTCGGCTCCAGCCAGCCCGCAAGCCAGCCTTCTCCGCCTCCCACCTATCCTCCGCATCGGCCTCCGCTACCCGATGGCAAGCTGTAGTAAAGCTCCACGGGGTCTTTTTGTCCCGCTCTGAGGTGGCCGCATCTTCACGGCCACTGCAATTTCACCGAGCCCCCGGTCGAGACAGTGCCCAGGTCGTTATGCCTTTCGTGCGGGTCGGAACTTACCCGACAAGGAATTTCGCTACCTTAGGACTGTTATAGTTACAGCCGCCGTTTACCGGGGCTTCGGTTTGGAGCTTGCACCCCGCCCCTTAACCTTCCGGCACTGGGCAGGCATCACCCCCTATACGTCGCCTTTCGGCTTGAGCAGGGAGCTGTGGTTCTGGTAACCAGTCGCCCGGGCCTGGACCCTGCGGCTGCCTCGCGCTCCACCCGCCAGGGGTTTCACGCTACCCGCAGCACCCCTTCTTCCGAAGGTACGGGGTCAATTTGCCGAGTTCCTTAACCGGGGGTCACTCGTCCACCTTGGTCTCCTCGACCTGTCTACCGGTGTCGGTTTGCGGTACGGGCGTGGAGGGTCTCCCGAGCCGGCCTTTCTCGGCTGCACAGGCGCCTCGCCATTGGGAGGCGGAGGTCCGCCCCCCTTTCACTCGCCTCTCGGTCACCGCCGCACGGATTTGCGTCGTGCGGCTCCCTACCGGCTTGGACGGCGCTCGTCTCGCCGCGGCGACTACCCCTCAGCATCCGGCATTGGTCTAGCGACCGCTCCACGGTACAGGACTATCAACCTGTTGTCCATCAGGTCAGGCGTGTGCCGTCCCCTTAGGCCCGACTACCCTGCCGCGGTGCACCCGTGCGGCAGAACCCTTAGACGTTCGGTGGCGATGATTGCGACATCGCTTCTCCGTTACTCATTCCGGCATTCGCACTCGTCGTCCCTCCAGCGACGCTTCCGCGCCGCCTTCGCTGCGACGACGACGCTCCCCTACCGTTTGCCGATGGCAAACCCGCAGCTTCGGTGCATCGCTTTGCCCCGGTACAGCGTCGGCGCAGCGCTGCTTGACCAGTGAGCTGTTACGCACTCTTTCAAGGATGGCTGCTTCTAAGCCAACCTCCTGGTTGTCTGAGCGGCGCCACAACCTTTCCCACTCAGCGATGACTGGGGGACCTTAGCTGGCGGTCTGGGTTGTTTCCCTCTCGACGACGGATGTTCGCACCCGCCGTCTCACGCGCGGTGCGTTCCCCTGGCATTTGCAGTTTGCCGTCGCTTGGTAAGCGGTGAAGCCCCCGCACAACAACAGGGCTCTACCTCCAGGGGAACCAGAGCCGCGGCTGTACCTCAATACATTTCGGGGAGAACCAGCTATCTCCGTGTTCGATTGGCATTTCACCCCTACCCACAGCTCATCCGAGCCTTTTGCAACAGACACCGGTGCGGCCCTCCACGTCCTGTTAGGGACGCTTCAGCCTGGCCATGGGTAGCTCACACGGTTTCGGGTCTATCCCCGGCGACGGTCGCCCTGTTCAGGCTCGCGTTCACTCCGGCTCCGGCTGGCACTGCCTTAACCACGCCACCGAGGATAACTCGCCGGATCATACTCCAAAAGGCACGCGGTCACCGGTGTTTCCGGCTCCCACGGCGTGGAAGCACACGATTTCAGGGTCTCTTTCACTCCCCTCACCGGGGTGCTTTTCACCGTTCCCTCACGGTACTGTGCGCTATCGGTCACTGCGTGTAGGTTGCCTTGGACAGTGGTCTGCCCAGCTTCAGCCCGGGTTCTTCGTGCCCGGACCTACTCAGGAGCGACCCACCCGGCTGAGGCGCCTGCCTACGCGACTGTCACGCTCTGCGGTGCAGGGTTCCACACTGCTTCGGCGCAGCGCGGTCGCCTGGGTGACCGACGAGCAGGTCGGTCAGGGGTCGTCCTCCAACCCCGCGTGCGCAACGGCTGCTCCCTTGGACACGCACGCGGTTTAGGCTGCACCCGGTTCGCTCGCCGCTACTACGGGTGTGGTTCACGCTTCCTCCGGCTACTGAGATGTTTCAGTTGGCCGGGTTCCCGCTCCGCATCAGCGGAGCGCTGCCAGCTGGCAGCGGGTTGCCCCATTCGGAGATCTCCGGATCACAGCCTGCACGCGGCTCCCCGGAGCATATCGGTGCCGTGCCCCGTCCTTCATCGGCACGCAGCGCCATGGCATCCATCGTGTGCTCATCATGTCTTCCTTCCGTCACGGCCAACCGACCGTGACCCGGTCACACGGTGCGGGTGGACGCACACACCGCTGACCGGCAGCAAATAACTCTTTGCAATCGCGTGAGTTGTTAAGGTACGAC
>NZ_JANSHI010000027.1:0-2944 GCF_047461615.1 Synechococcus sp. W65.1
TCTGCCGATACACCCACTGTTACGCAGGTTCCCTCGAGCATCTCTGTCCAGGCTCCTGAAGCGGCTACGGCTGAGGGTGTCTCCTTCTACTACGAGGGGACGAAGACTTCCGTCAAAATTACGGACGCAGCGGTCCTTTTTGCCGCCTGCACTCTCAACACTAGCGACACAACCAAGATCGTAGATTTTGTCAACAACACGCTTAAAGCAGGGCCGATTAAGGACAAGGATGTCACTGGGCTAGGTGACCCGCTGAAGCCCGCTATCTCTGACTTCACGGGCGACGGCAGAGTTGACTGCAGCGATGCGGCGGTGCTGTTTGCCGTAGCCACGTTGGGCACGGAGGCGCCTGCGGCCAAGGTTAACGGCTTTTTGTCCGGCACCCTGAAGCTTCCCGGGGTGAATGTTACTCAAACTCAGTTGGATACCTTCTTCAAGACTTCAGCAACACAGACCCCGACGCCCACGCCCACGCCCACGCCCACGCCGACGATCAATGCACTCCAGGTCACCCCTGACAGTTTGAAGCTGCCGAGCGGCTCCAGCCAAAGCGTGACGGTGTCGTTGCCCAGTGCGCCAACAGGGAATGTGACGGTAACGGTGACGCCTTCTAGCGGCATTACAGCTACCCCAGCGACCCTGACTTTTACTCCCACTGTTTTCAGCGGCACGGTGACGGTGGGCAGCACGGCGACCCCAGGCACGACTGGCACCGTCAAGTTCTCTGCTCCGGGCTATGCGGATGGAGTGGTCAATGTTACGGTTGACCAATCGACCAACCTTGTGGTGAATCCTGCCAGCCTGAGCATTCCTGCCAATGGGGCAGCGTCGTTTACGGTCAAGCTGGCCAAAGCCCCGACAGCGCCGGTGACGGTAACGGTGACGACTTCTACGTCTGACCTGGCCGCCACTCCGGCTTCCCTGATCTTTTCGCCGGCCAACTTCAACATCAACCAGACGGTTTTGGTGAACGCTGGACAGAGGGCCGTTCCAGGAGCGCAATCGGTTTTCTTGGATGCGGGGCCGTTGGGTCAGCTCAACCTGCCGGTAACCATTACCCCCATCTCGAATACGAATTTCTTCATCGATCCTGTGAATGGGAACAACGCCTTCCCGGGCACAGCGGCCCAGCCTTGGCTGACTGTTGCGGCTGTTTTGAACATTAACCAAAATCCAGGTTCGAGAGTGGCGGCGGTGGCCAACGCGGGCAATAACGTGGTGGTTACTATTTTGGGTGGAACCAATACTGAGCAGCCTAATGTTAACATTGCCACACCGAATTTGTTGGCCGGCTCGGTAACGGTGCTGCAAGCTCCATTCCCGAAGACGTTTACGTTGGATCTGGCGACTAATATTAAAACACTGACCCTGAACAAGGGCTACAAGCTGCAGGATATCAACATTCTCACCAACGTCGCTGGACCGGCAATAACAATCAATGATCCAACGGCTGGGCTAGCCAGTGTGGATGTCACGTGTAATGGGGCTGGTGTCTGCGTGGATGTTGCGGGAGCTGGCTCCCATATCCTTAGGGATGTGAGGGTTGATGTGAATGATGATAGTGCGAATAACGTTGGCATTAGGAGTAATAATGCCAATGTCAACCTCAGCATTATCGGTGGCAGAGTTCGGACTATTAATAATAATAACGCGGCTAACAACCCTGTCACTTTGATCGATTCCAAGGGGGTTCTGACTGTTACGGGCTTGACGGTGGATATGACTAACGGCGGGCACGCGCAAGGCAGTACAGGTATCCTAATCCAACCCGAGGCTCGCACATCCTCGGTTGCCGGCTCCACCATCACTGTGAGTAGTGGCCCTGGTGCTGGGGGTAATCCCAATGGCATAGGTATCGACGTCCAAGGTGATCAGAGCAGAGTTGAAGGTAACACCTTTATTGGCAGCGGTAACTCAATTGGAGTTAGAGGTTCCAGAAACCTCGCCTCTGATGCTCTTGTCAATAACACCTTTTTGGGAACCTTTGGAGGAGGAAAAGTTGTTCAGTAGTAACTGACGCTGGAAGCTGTTTCCCCCCCTGCCCCCCAGGGGGGCTTTTTTGTAGGCCCCGGTGCTCTGCATTGCCGACACAACCACCCCTTGCCCCTTTCCGGGAAGTCGGGCTGCAACGGCGGGAGAGGAATTGTGGTAGGCTAGCACCAGCTTGCAGGAAAAGGTGAGTATGGCCAAAAGGATTGTCTGGCTGTTGGGGGTAGGACTGGCGCTGGCAGCCTGTTCCGGCAGGGCGCGGGGCCCTTCTCTATGTGTCAATGCCCGCCAGGTAACGGCGGAGGAGGTATTGGCGGCCAAGGGCAAGAATCTCTCCGGCTGCCAGTTGATTGGGGTGGTGCTCGCTAACGCCAAGCTGGCCGGCGCTGATCTGGGCGAGGCGCTGGTGCAGGGGGGAGTCTTCCTGCAGGCGGATCTGTCGGGGGCCAATTTGGCGGGGGCCTATGTGGAAAACACCGCTTTCAACGGGGCCAAGTTGCGGCGGGCCAACTTGCAGAAAGCCAGGTTTCCCGACTCCAGCCTGGCTGAGGCCGACTTGACAGGGGCCAATTTGCAGGAGGCGGATCTGCGGCGGGCCAACCTCAGGGGGGCAATTCTCAAAGGGGCCAAGCTGGAGGGGGCGTTGACGGACGGGGAGACCATCTGCCCCGATGGGGAGCGCGGCCCCTGCCGCTGGTAGGCCAGGGATCCGGCTAGAATGGGATCCTAAGCCGGTGTAGGGAACCCCATGTCGGAGCGGTTGGAGCGGGTGGAGGCCATCTTGGAAGTCCTGGCCCAGCAGACCCTGGCCACTGCCCAGGCCACTGCCCGGAATACAGAAGCCATCGAGCGTCTTTTTGCAGCCACCGCCCAGAACGCAGAGGCCATTGGGCAAGCCTTTGCAGCCATTGGTCAGAACGCAGAGGCCATTGGGCGTGTTTCCACAGTTACTGTC
>NZ_JANSHI010000028.1:0-2933 GCF_047461615.1 Synechococcus sp. W65.1
AACGAGCAGGTGTTGGAAGAAGAGATGACCGAGCACCTGGCTGCGGGTTACCGTGAGCGCACCCCAAGCCGCCGCGGAGAGCGGAACGGCTACTACACCCGGGACCTCATCACGCCGGCGGGCAGGACGCCCAGCTCCGGGTACCCCGGGACCGGGAGGGGACTTTCCTGACCGAGGTCTTTGAGCGGTACAAGCGGATGACCGGAGAGGTAGAAGAGGCGGTGCTGGGGATGTACCTCCAAGGGGTCTCCACCCGCAAGGTAGCGGCCATCACGGAGGGCGTGTCCCGGGTGCGCATCGGTAAGGACGCGGTCTCCAGGGTAGCCCAGCGCCTGGAGGAGGAGCTCTCCGCCTGGCGGGGCCGGCCTTTGGAGCTGGCCTACCCCTACCTCTACCTGGACGCGGCCTACTTCAAGGTGAACTGGGGCGGGCGGGGAGCGGAAGGAGGCCTGGAGGAACCTGCTGAAGGGCCTGGTGGAGCGGGGGCTTCATGGGGTGAGGCTGGTCATTTCCGACGACCACCCTTCCATCCGTCAAGCGGTGATGGCGGAGCTTCCTGGGGCCAGCTGGCAGCGGTGCGTGGTGCACTTTGATACTTTATGCGGAACGTTTTAGCTCATGTGCCGCAGTCGGAGCGGGGTGTGGTGGCCGAAAAGCTCCAGGAGGTGTTTGTGGCGCGGCGGCGGGGCACGGCGGAATCTCTGGCCCGGGGGTTCGTTGAGCGCTACCGGGACCGGTTTAAGCGGGCGGTGGAGGTGTTTGCCCAGGGTCTGGGGGAGGCCCTGACCTACCTGGACTTTCCCGGGGTCCACCAGCGGCACATCAAGAGCACGAATGTGCTGGAGCGGCTTATCCGTGAGGTGAAGCGGCGGACCAGGGTGGTTGGGGTCTTCCCCGGCGAGGGGAGCCTGGTGAATCTGGCCACGGTGGTGATGCTGAGGGCCACGGAGGACTGGGCTTTCCGGCGTTACCTGGACATGGGCCCGCTTTGGGCCGTGGAAGAAAAACCCACAAAAATCGCAACTTGACATGCCGGTGCCTGGGGGGGACACTGGAGGAGCTCTTCTCTTCCTGCCGGGCTTCCCGGAGGGGCTGGTGCGCTTCAGCTACAACACCAACCAGGGGAAGCGCCCGTGGGCTCTCCTCGGGGGCACGGAAGGGCCCTACGCCCTGAACCTGGAGGTAAACTATGCCCATGTTGCCTCTGTTTTCAAGGACCCCGAAGGGCGGGTCTACGCCTACGAGAGCAGCACGGATGGCCGCGGCCTGGTGGTCCGCCTGCGCTAGCCTGGCCCTGGCGCAGGACCTCCTCCAGGAGCCGGCCTCTCCCGGGGGAGCCCCGGGGCCTCCCCTTTTCCTCCTGGCCCTGGGCTACCTCCTCCTCTTCCTCTTCGCCTCCACGTACCTTATCGCCTGCCCCTCCCGGGCCCTGGCCCGGGCCCAGCTGAAGGGGCTTTGGGCCGAGCACGTGCAGGGGTGGTGGGAAGAGGGTCAGAAGCAGGAGGACGACCAGAAGAAGCGGGACGCCCGGGAGGCCACCAGGGAGTGCCTGCAAAAGGCTCGGGATCTTCTGGAAGGGCGGGACTTCTGGAGCTGGATTGGTTCCCTTCTCTCCCTCCTCCTCTGGAACGGCGAGCGGGAGATGGAGGCCTGGGCCCTGATGAACCGGGCCGAGCGGCGGGCGGTGGCCCTGATGAGTGATGAGGAGGTGAGGGCCCGCCTGTGCGGGGCCTGGGGGAGCTCGGGGTGTTCTCGGAGGAGGAAAGGGCGCTTTGGCAGAAACAGCTAAAGTGTGCCCTAGGCCTGGAGGGCCAGGACCCCCAACAGGGGTCCCCATCCCAGGGTGGAGGTTCCGGCCAGGGTTCGGGTCAAGCAGAATCCAACGCCCGGTGTTGCCAAAAGCCAGACCCCAGGGTGCAAAGGGCCCTCCTGGAGGAGTTTTTAGCCGCTCTCCACGGGGCCCGGGACGCGAAGTACGCTCGGCTCCTCACCCTGCACAACATGGCGGCCTGGCTTCTCCTGGTGGGGCTTGGCCTGGCGTGGGCCCTGGTGTCCTTCGCTCCCGGGCTTCCCCTTCCCAACGGGCTAAGCCTGGAGACGGGGCTTGTTCTGGGCTTCCTCGGGGGAGCCCTTTCCCGGCTCCTGCGGGTGGTGGCCACGAAAGAGCTTCCCACCGACTACGGGGCCTACTGGGTTCCCCTCTTCCTGGCCCCGGTGCTGGGGGCCTTGGGGGCGGTGGGGGGGTACTTGGTCTTCTGGGCCTTGGTGGAAGTCGGGGCCTTGGGAGAGGGGCTAAAGTCCCTCCTCAGGCTGCCCGCCGCCTACGGGTTCTTCGTGGCCCTGGGGTTCTCGGAGCGCCTGCTGGAGGGGCTCACGAAGAGGCTGGAGGACCAAGCTCTGAAGCAGGAGGACCAGGGCAAGGAGAAGCCCAAGGGGGATGGGAAGGAGGGCCAGGGGCAACCGCAAGACCAGCCAGCCCGGCCTTGAGGGGGTTAAGGCTTTTGTAAGCCCCCCTGAGGAAGATGGAGGTAGGGACCCTAGAGGTCCCGGAAAGGAGGTAGGTATGCGTAAAGGCAAAGGGTATGGCTTTCTGGCTAAGGGCTGGCTCTGGGTAGGGCTCCTTTTGGGGGTTGCCGCTTGCGGCGTCCCTTTCAACTACGAGGTCAACGTCCTGAACTACGCCGACCTCTCGGCCACCTTCACGGTGGGGTAGGGAGGGATTAGCCCCAACCCCAAGACGGTGGGCCCCGTGGTGATCCAGTACACCCCCGACCCCCGGGTGAACCTCACGGGAGTCAGCCTGGACTACAAGGTTTGCTTTACTTCGGAGACCCCGGGAGCGATCTTCCAGGGGAGCGTGGTCTACACCGCCTACCTGGGCGGGGATGCGGGGACGCTCTTCCAGGAGGCCAACAAGCTGGCCGAGGGCACAA
>NZ_JANSHI010000029.1:0-1647 GCF_047461615.1 Synechococcus sp. W65.1
CTGTTTCCGACTTTACTGACGACGGGGTGGTGGACTGCAAGGATGCGGCGGTTTTGTTTGCGGCAATTTCAACAGGTTTTCCGCCGACGGCCAGTAAGATCAATCCCTTCCTTGCCACCACCCTGAAGCTCAGCGGTGTCAGCGTCACGCAGCCGCACTTAGATACCTTCTTCAGGGAGCCCACGCCGACTCCGACCCCGACTCCGACGCCGACGCCCACCCCGACACCGACCCCGACACCGACGCCAACTCCCAACTCCACGCCAACACCCACCCCGCCTCCGACTCCAACACCCTCGGTCGCTCAGTTTTTCGTGGATCCAGCAAGTGGGAGAGATACGAACCCCGGCACGGCCACTCAGCCCTTTCTAACTGTGAAGCATGCGCTAACTACGGACATTGTCAGGGCCGCTGCCAACACTATCGGCTCAGGCACCGGCGGAGGAACAGATGTAACGGTAACGATTGTCAGGGCAGCAACTCAGAACGTTTCTGGCCACATCAGCACCCCTAACCTGACTAGAGGCTCTGTGACGGTGGTTGGCCCCAGTGACTTTAACCTCAAGTTGGAAGGCAACCTCCTAACTCTCAACAAAGGCTATCGCCTCAAGGGCTTCCAGATTACCAGCGGGGATCCGGATGCTGACGCAAGTAATCAGAAACAAGCCGCCATTACGCTTGCCGGTGTAGGCACATCTCTAAACAACATGAATATTGATTGTAGAGGCCTTAACGATGCCGGCACGTCCTTTACAAGCTTGGGTGACAGGTGTATTGAGGTAACTGCTACAACGCTGGGCGATACCATTACGCTGGAAGGGCTGGAGGTTCAGATCACAGGCGACCAAAACTACACCGCCGCCATCGTGCATAGTAGTAGCGACACAACTACAACTCTAAGGGTAGTCGGCAGTACCATTAGATCTACCGGCAACAATGGTAAAGGTGTTGTGGGTGTTTTAGGTGGAGCTTCAGCAGGGCCGGTGATTGTTCAATCGAGCACGGTGGATCTCGAAAGCATTAACAGTGGAACCAACAGTGAACCAAACATAGCCGTTTGGCTAAACGTCGGAGACTCCAAGGTGTTGGGCCCAAGCTCTAAGATCAAGCTGAACGGTGGCGGAGGGAGCAGTCCGCCCAGCAATCCGGAAGGGGCAATTGGGATTAAAGCTAGCCACTCCAGCGGTACTGTGACAGTGGAGGGCACCAAATTCAGCACTGGAACCAATGGGGTTGGTATTGGCATCAAAAATGCAGCAACGGGAACGGGAACCCTAAGCTTAGGTACCACCAACACTTTCCCTTCTCCTCCCCCTCCCTGCGGCTCTGGGACCCTTTGCCTGTGGAGGAACGTTGACCCTCCCTGATCTTTAAGCTTGACTCCTCCCCCTGCTGGCCCCGCTAGGGGGCCTTTTTTGTGGGGTACTCCGCTAGGGTAAAAGCTCTATCTCACCCCCAATTGGGCCAAAAACCGCATCGTTCCCCAGGAAAAGCCCCTCCCCTGGGGGCAGGCGGCGCCCTTCTGGCGGCAGGGTATAGGGATCCGCAGCAGACAGGTTGACGCCCGTGAACCCCAAGTCCTGCATGGCTGCAGCCGTAATACGACTAAGAGCAGGGCGTGCAGGTGGCGGTGGCAGCACCGGCGTC
>NZ_JANSHI010000031.1:0-1176 GCF_047461615.1 Synechococcus sp. W65.1
CAAAAAAGCACAGCGACGGTGCCTTTCCCAAAGCTGAAGAAGAAGACAACCGGTTGCCATCTAGCACCTCCTGAATGGAAACCGATTGCCCTTCTAGGGCCAGCCCCAAGCTAGTTCACTGAGATGCCCGGCCCAAAGTTGAAGTAGGTGGTGCTGCCAGGGTTGGTGGTGTTGTCAAAGGTGCTAAGGGTAGTACCGCCGACCGTAATCGGCCCAGGTGAAGGAATGGCGGGAGTCACCCGGATCTGGCCGCCAAAGGGGATGGTAAAGGAAGTGGGGAAGATAACCACGTCCCCAGACACCGAGGTGGAGGTGGCAATTACTGTGCCATCTGCTTGTCGAATGGTTACTGTGGCCCCTGCCGGCAAGCCCGGGATCGTAATCCGCAGGCCAGCAGGAGTGGGCGTGGGGGTGGGTGTCGGCGTGGGTGTTGGAGTTGGAGTGGGCGTGGGAGTAGGCGTCGGAGTTGGTCTAGGGGTGGGTGTCGGAGTGGGCGTTGCCGTGGGTGTGGGGGTCGGAGTTGGCGTGGGGGTGGGTGTTGGAGTTGGTGTAGGGGTTGGAGTGGGCACAGGTGTTGGTGTGGGGGTCGGAGTTGGCGTGGGCGTGGCAACCGTGAGAGGATCCCTTGAGGAAGAGCCACAGGCCACCACTAGCCCGGCCAGAGCAGCAGACAATACCAACGAGGCCAGGGAAAAATGCCGCCTATGTGGGAAGTTGCGCTTAGACATTCTCAGACCTCCAGCAAAGTGAGTAGGAATTAGGACAGCGGTTGCAGTCCTGGCCCAGTATCGGCCAGCTTGGGGAAGAACTAACGGGTATTATTCCCTAACCCTAGCCCAGAAGGAAGAGGATCCACGGCTCTGGGCCTAGTCTTGGCTCATAAGGTAGGTAATGGCGCGGTTTTGCTGCTCAACCACCTGGCGCAGCTCGGCAATGCTGGCCCGCAGCTCAGCGATGGACTCCCTAGTTTGGGCAATGGCTGCAAAAACTTGCCCAATCGCCTCTGTGTTTTGGGCAATGACTGCAAAAAGACGCTCAATGGCCTCTGTGTTCTGGACAGTAACTGTGGAAACACGCCCAATGGCCTCCGCGTTCTGACCAATGGCTGCAAAAACTTGCCCAATCGCCTCTGTGTTTTGGGCAATGACTGCAAAAAGACGCTCAATGGCCTCTGTG
>NZ_JANSHI010000031.1:1276-1352 GCF_047461615.1 Synechococcus sp. W65.1
TTCTGGACAGTAACTGTGGAAACACGCCCAATGGCCTCTGCGTTCTGACCAATGGCTGCAAAGGCTTGCCCAATGG